>JAZKEV010000324.1:5569-13644 GCA_040386765.1 Verrucomicrobiota bacterium
CTCGCGTGTAGCGGATGAAGACGCAGCGGTTGTCGACGTGGCCGGGAGCAACGGTTCGCGTCCGGCGAGCACGGGCGACCACAGGCAGACGCCCGCGACAAAGATCACGCCTACGACGCCGGCCCAGAGCCACCGCCGGTGGGCCGCCGCGAGATAACCGAGACCGGCCAGAGGCAACGTCACGTAAAACGAGATGCCGAGCAGTTCGCCGACCGCGGCGAGGATGCCGATCACCCAGAGGGCGGCATCGGTCAGGCAGTGTCCCCCGATCCGGTGACACGCGCGGATGATCAGCGCGATCACGGCGGGCTGAATCCCCAGGAAGACCGCCTGAAACGCCGTGGCCGTGAGATTGAGCGTGAGATAAAGCCACGACAGCAGGAACATCAGCACGAACCCCGGCAGCATGAACCCGAGCCCGGCCAGCATCCCGCCCCAGCGCCCTCGCGCCAGCATGCCGAAGTGGACGCACAGCTCATGCGCTTCCGGGCCCGGCAGCACCTGATAGATCGCGAGCAGCCGTTTGAAGTGCCCCGGGGAAACCCACTTTTCCTGCACGACGAGTTCCTGCCGGATCATCTCGATCTGTGCGACCGGTCCGCCCCAGGCGAGCGAGCCAAAACGCAGAAACCGCAGGAACAGCTTTCCATACGGTTCGGCAGGCGCAGCGACCTCAACACCATCGGGCAATTCGGAGGATGCGGGGGATGGCGTCATGCTACTTCCGGAGAAAGTGGCCAAGCGTGTGAAAGCATCGGACCGCGTCGATCAACGTTTTGGCGTTGGGCCTCGCTACCCGCTCAAAGGGGGGAAAATTCACGTGGCCGTGACGCAGAAAGGCCGCGCCTCGGCCTCCGCAGTCTTTGTAAAATATCGCTTGCGCTCGCTTCGGAATCCCTGCTTCTTCTCGTTTTCTGTCACGCACCCGTAGCTCAATTGGATAGAGCGTCTGACTACGGATCAGAAGGTTTGGGGTTCGACTCCCTACGGGTGCACCACTTTCATAGGTAAGCTCCAACTGGGGGGACGCCGGGGGGACAAGGCACGAAAAAGCCCCGCGTTTCGCCGGGGCTTGGGCCCAAGTTCGGAACGAAAAAAAGAGAGTGTAGAAAAATCGCGACGTCCAGATTCCACGGGTCGCGAGCGTTGTCCTACGCCATTGACGGAAGTTTCAGCGCCTGTCTCAGTGGTTAACGCATGCCCGCGGAGACCAAGATCAGCGTTGTGAGCGTTGTCGTTTTGGGAGCTTTTGCTCCGCCGACATTCCACCCGTCGTGGTTTGCGAGAAACAATCTGTTAGCCTCTGCTGAGGCGG
The DNA here is from genome assembly GCA_040386765.1 of Verrucomicrobiota bacterium. GTDB lineage: Bacteria > Verrucomicrobiota > Verrucomicrobiia > Opitutales > Opitutaceae > ER46. The sequence continues at coordinate 6,885 of JAZKEV010000324.1, forward strand.
ATGCGGCTGTCATAGAAATCGTCCACACTGACGTAGCTATCTTCAAAACCGAATGGCTGGTCGTTAACGCCGCACAGGACAAATTTAGCGTCACCTGCACTCGTGATGATTCGATCCCCCTATTAGCCGATCTGGTGATAGGGGTTTTTCAAATCCTAAGTCAGTCGCCGGTTAGGGCTTTTGGCATCAACCGAGAGATCCATTTTCAGATGGGTTCGGTAGAAGAGTGGCATGAGATTGGCCATCGCTACGCACCCAAAGAATGCTGGAAAGGAATACTGGAATCCCCCGGGATGCTTGCGGTGCACATGCAGGGTGCCCGCGAGGACGGACGGCCTGGGAAGATTAACATTCTCATACAACCATCGGACCGAGTCTCGCATGGCGCCTTCGTTCGCGTAAACGACCATTACGATCTAGCGTCCAACACCTTAGCAGAGGAAGGACTGAAGGATATCCGGTCGCTTTGGTCGTCCTCGCTTGAACGTTCCCTAAATATGGCTACCAAGCTCGTTACGCTATGAGTCTCGCCTATGCATCTGCCGCCGGGATAGAGGACACCGCGTCCAGTGACACTGGGTTTGTCGCTGATGATTTTGCGGGCGGCTCTGGCTCTGCCCCCGCCGCGGAAATTGAACACCGCGCGGTGACAGCGTCTCGCATCGCTCATTTTGAAAATCCTCAAAGGAGTCGGAGAACTATCACGAGACAGGAGTCGGGGAGTTCTAACGGAACGGTCATATCTGCGTCATTTGCCGCCACTCAGGCCGGCGTCTTCCATGAATTGAGCCGCTGGGAAGGCGTTGTTATTCAGGAAAACGGCGATGAATTTTCTGCGCGACTAACCGATCCATACGGGAAGCGAGCTGACGAGGAAGCGGAATTTCCAATCGACGAAATCCCCTCTTTCGATCGGGAACTAGTACAGCAGGGAGCGGTTTTCTATTGGTCCATTGGATATTGGGATTCCATTAGCGGACTGAGATCTCGCATTTCCCAGATCCGCTTCAGGCGACTGCCTGTCTGGAGCGCATCCGAGCTTCGCAAGGCGAGGGCAAATGCAGGCCGTCTTAGCGAACTCTTTACCTGATTCCGACAAATTTTCACGACCGGGAATCGCCGAACTAGAGATTAATCTTTTCGGCCCTGGATACGGAGAAAGCATTGTCGTTCATCTCGGGGGCAATGACTGGCTCACCATAGATTCGTGTCTCGATTCTGAACGCCATCCGGTCGGCCTACGGTATCTCCGAGATATCGGAGTCGAAGTCGATCAACACGTTCGACTTGTCGTCGCCACCCACTGGCACGATGACCACATTAGGGGCCTAGCTCAAATATTGAGAGATGCCTCCGCCTCCCGACTTGTAGTTTCAAGTGCAATGAAGGAGGAAAGCTTCCTCGCTCTGGTGTCAGCCATGCGATTCAACGCATTGTTATCCTCGACTGGAGTTGATGAGTGGTCGGAAATACTAAATATTCTTACCGCAAGGAAAAATGCGGGCATCGTTGCGAGCCCACAATTGGCTTTGGGTGATCGACTACTTTTCAAGCGTGAAGCAGATGCGACGAAGGGAGTGCCGGATTGCGAGGTTTGGTCTCTATCGCCGTCGGATGATAGCGTGTTGTCGGCCGTTGGGGAATTTAGGCAGCTCTTTCCGAAGCAACACATGAGTAAAGCACGCGTGCTGGCGCCTTCGCCTAATCATACGTCTATTGTGATCTGGATAAAGGTTGGCGAAATGCGGGCGCTACTTGGCGCAGACCTCGAGGAAATGGGATCTAGGGCAAATGGCTGGTCGGCTATCGTAGATTCCAAAACTCGGCCTGATGGGCGAGCCGAGATATTCAAGGTTCCCCACCATGGATCTCAAAATGGGCATCATCCTGAAGTCTGGAAACAACTTTTGGTAAACGGCTCCACTGCGTTCCTGACACCGTTTGTTCATGGGCGAACTTTACTGCCGCTAAAAGAGGATGTTCAGCGCATCAAGTCACACGCCGGCGCGAGTTTTATTACGGCATCACCAGACGAACAGAAAACTAAACGCAAAAGAAAAAACTCGGTTGATCGCACCGTGCTGGAGATCACCAAAAATATCCGAAATGCTCCCGTGGCCACAGGTCACGTTCGCCTGCGTCGGAACGTCGGAGAAAACACTATTCGCGTTGGTCTCTTTGGCACTGCTCGAGGCCTATAATGCACGGCCGCCGCGTTTATTCTCATCATTCTCAGGCTTGGCGCCGACCTCGTTCCGCTATGAAACAAGAGCCCCCACGACGCGAGGGAGCAGGCCCAGCGTGACCATAGTCGAGAAATACTTGGGTTATGCCGCGGGGGCCGCCCCGCGCTATCTCACTCAAACCGACTTCCGCCAGTCGATCAGCCCGACTTGCAGGAGTTTGCGCCCGTTGAAGTGATTCCACTTCAATTCGATCGCGAGGTCGATCGGGGTGTGCAGCGGCGGGAGTCGCTGAGCCATCTTCCAAGCGACACCGTGCAGGCGGCGGCCGCGGCCGTCTTCGAAATGAAAGCGGAAGTGCTGCTCCTTGAAAACCTCCGCGGGATGGCGGAGCACCACGCCGCGCAGGCCGAAGATCGGCTCGGGGTTGCCCTGGCCGAAGGGGTGCAGCGCATCGAGCTCGTCCATGAGGCGCTCGGTGATTTGCTCGGGCAGGAGCCACGCCGCGATGTCCAGCCGGGCTTCGGCGATGTCGCCGCCGACGTGCGTGCGGACCGCGTCGGCGAAGCGCGCGCGAAAGGTCTCGAGGTGCGCCTTGGGCAGCGCCACGCCCACCGCCATCGGATGGCCGCCCCAGCTCGTGAGATGCTCGCAACAGGTGCCGAGCACCTCGACGAGGTTGATGCCATCCACGCTGCGTCCCGAGCCTTTGGCGAACTCGCCTTCGTTGCCGAGCACCACGCAGGGGCGGTTGTACTTCCGCGTCACGCGGCCCGCGACGATACCGACAACGCCGGGATGCCAGTTTTCGGCGAAGAGCACCACGCCGGAGTGGCTCATGAAATCCTTTTCGATCGAGCGTTCGGCTTCCTCGGTGATCGCGCGCTCGATATCCTGCCGCTCGCGGTTGAAGGCATCGAGCTGGCGCGCGGTCTCGCCGCAGAAGCCGGCGTCGTCGCTGATCAGCAGCTCGACGGAGAGCGCCGCGTCGGCCAGCCGGCCGCTCGCATTGATCCGCGGTCCGAGCCGGAACGAGATATCGGTGGGCGTGATGCCGAGCGAGGGCTTCACCCCCGCGACTTCCATGAGCGCGCGCAGGCCGGGTCGCTGCGTCTCCTGCAGGATCCGAAGACCGTGGCGCGCCATGATGCGGTTCTCGCCGAGCAGCGGCACGAGGTCCGCCACCGTGCCAAGCGCGACGAGGTCGAGGTGGTCGCGCAGCTTGATGCGGAAGGCCACCGGATGATTCTCCGCGCGCAATTGCTTGAGGAGCCCGTGGCACAGCTTGAAGACGAGTCCGACGGTGCAGAGATTCCGCCACGCGCTGTCGCTGTTCAGCGCACAAGCGTTGACGTGCGGATTGATCAGCAGGCCGTGGTCGACCGCTTCTTCCTTCGAGCGGTGATGGTCGATGATCATCACGTCGATGCCCTGAGCCCGCAGGTACGCCGTCTCGGTGTGCGAATTGGTGCCGCAATCGAGCGCGATGAAGAGGTGGGGCTTGCCGCCTTCGAGCGCGCGGTCGATCGCGCTGCGCGAGAGGCCGTAGCCATCCTCGCTGCGGCGCGGAACGACGAAGCGCGGATTCAGCCCGAAGCGGCGCAGCACCATCACGAGAAGCGCGGTGCTGCTGACGCCATCGACATCGTAATCGCCGAGCACGACCACCTGCTCGCGCTGCGCGATCGCCTGGCGCAGTCGGGTGGCCGCCTGCTCCAGGTTGCGCAGGAGGAATGGATCGTTGAGCCCGGCCAGCGGGGGCTGCAGGAAGGCAGCCGCGCCCTCGCCGTCTTTGAAGCCGGCGCGAAGCAACAGCTCCGCCAGCACACGGCTGACGTCGGCGCGCTTGCTCAGCGCCTCAACCTCATCGGCCGGGAACGGCGTGTGGGTCCAGCGCATGGCGTGGTGTCATCCTCGTCTCGTGTCGTCACGAGGGAGGCGAAGCCGACAGCGGCAATCCAGCTACGGTGAGATGGATTGCTGCGTCGCCCTCGCTCCTCGCAATGACATGACTGACGAGGAGGGTTATTCCGAAGCCTTGCTGGAACCCTGCCACTCGTAGGTCGGCGCGACGTCGTGGTGCGCCTCGACATGCTTCCGGTCGCCCTTGTGATACCAGTAGAAGACCGGGCTCGCGATGAAGAGCGAGGAGAAGGTGCCGGTGAGCACGCCGATGAGCAGCGTGAAGGCGATGTCGTTCACCTCGCCGCTGGTCGTGAGGATCAGCGTGATCGAGGTCAGCAGCGTGGTGCCGCCGGTGATGATCGTGCGGGAGAGCGTGAGATTCAGCGAACGGTTCACGACGTCGCGCAGGGTGCCCACCGGGTTGAGCTTCAGCTCTTCGCGGATACGGTCGAAGACGACGATCGTATCGTTGATGGAGTAGCCGATGATCAGCAGGATCGCGGCGACCATCGAGGCGTTGAACTGCCGGTCGAACATCACGAAGAAGCCGATGGTGATGAACAAATCGTGGACGGTCGATACGACCGCACCGACGCCGTAGCCCATCTCGAAGCGGAACGCCACGTAGATGAGGATCGCGATGATGGCCGCGACGACGGAGAGCAGCGCATTCCACTGGATCTCCTTGCCCACCGAGGCGCCGATCTTCTGCGTGCCGGCGATCTCGAGCTTGGCGTCGGGCAGCGCCTTTTGCAGCGTCTGCGCGCTGGCCTGGCCCTGCTCGAAGGGCGTCGTGACCTTCAAGACCTCGATCTCGGCGCCGATCGGCTTCTGATAGGAGAAGCTGATATCCTTTAGATTTGCCTGGGTGGCTGCCTTGCGGAGGTCTTCCACAGGGACCTTCTTCGCAAAGCTCATGGTCACCATGTCGCCACCGACGAAGTCGATGCCGTAGATTTCCTTGCCCTTGTAGAGAACCACACCGGCACCGATGAGCACCACCGACCAGGAGGCGATGAACGACGGCTTGGCGTACTTGAGGAAGTCGAACTTGGTGTTTTGCAGCACCGAGAACATCTTCATGCTCTTGATCGCCTCGCCGTGGATCAGGTACTCGAGGAGAAGTTTGCTGACGACCACCGCCGCAAACATCGTGGTGAAGATACCGATCGCCAGGGTGACGCCGAAGCCGCGCACCGGACCGTTGCCGAGCCAGATCATGATGAGCGCGATCAGCAGCGTGGTGACGTTGGAATCGAGAATGGCGGACCACGCCTTGTCGAAGCCGGCCTCGAGGGCGGTGCCGAGCGATTTGCCGAGCTTCAATTCTTCGCGCATGCGCTCGAAGATCAGGATGTTCGAGTCGACGGACATCGCGAGCGTCAGCACGATGCCGGCGATGCCGGGCATCGTGAGCGTCGCACCGATGGAGGCCATCACGCCGAGGGTGATGAGGACGTTTACGCCCATGCCGATCGCCGCCACCCCGCCGCCGACCGTGTAGAACACGAGCATGAACAGGATGGTGAGCGCCGTCGAGATGATGAAGGCGTTGCGCGCGCTCAGGATGGCGTCGCCCGCCAGCGTTGGCCCGACCTCGTACTGCTCCATGATCTTGAGCTCCACGTCGAGGGGGTTGTTGAGGACATTCGCGAGGCTGATCGCTTCGCGTTCCGAGAAGCTGCCAGTGATCTGGGCCGAGCCGCCGCTGATCTCCTCGCGCACGGTCGGTGCGGAGTAGAGCTTGCCGTCGAGCACGATGGCGAGGCGCCCGAGGCGGCCGCTGTTCTGGCCGCTCTGGGCGAGCGTGCGGGTGAGATCCGCAAAACGCGTCTTGCCTGCAGACGTGAAGTCCATGCTGACCTCGGGCTTGCCGTACATATCGGGGCGCGCACGCGCATCCGAGATCATCTCGCCGGTCATCTCGGGGATGCGCTTCACGAAGACTTCCTCCGTGCCGGCCTCGCCCTTGCGACCTTCCCACTCAAGGGTCTTGATCTCGTAACCGGGAGGCGTCTCCACGCCGGGGCCAGGTGTCGCAGTCGGGTGCACGATGCGGAAATCGAGGCGCGCGGGCGCCTTCACGCTGTCGACCATGTCGGGATTATCCTTGGTGCTGACGTTGGGGAGCTGGATTTCGATGCGATTATCACCGATCGGGCGGATCATCGGCTCGGCGACGCCGAGGCCGTTGATGCGGGCGCCGATGATCTCGATCGCCTTCTGCAGCTTCTCCTTGCGCTGGTGCTCGTCGATGTTCTCGCCGGGCTTGTCCATCGCTTCGAGGGTGAAGGCCACGCCGCCCTTGAGATCGAGACCGAGCTGCAGCTTGCCCCTCGAAAGGCGGAGCAGTTCACCCAGGAGGATGTCGTTGCGCTTTTCGACATTGCGCAGGGAGTCCTCGAGCCGGATGTGCGGGAAGTACTGCGAGAGATCGAGGCGGCGCTCCTTGCCGATCTGCCGCAGCGCCATGTACTCGCTGGGGGCTTGGAGGTTCTTCTTCCGTTGCGCGGCTTCGTCGAGGAGCTTGGTGAACTCCTCTTTCTTCGCACTCGCATGTGTGCGGACGTAGCTGACGAACGGCTCGTCTTGAACAGGAATGAGCTGTATGATCGACCACGCCAGGACGGCGAGGCAGAGCACGAGCTTCCAGAGGTTGCGTTTGAACATGT
>JAZKEV010000324.1:13654-15135 GCA_040386765.1 Verrucomicrobiota bacterium
AAGGGGTTCGGGCGGACTCGCCGCCCAGCTCGATATGAGCTACTAAAAGCTTACTTCTTGTCCGTCGCGGGAGCGGTCTGCTTCTTTACGACCGTCGTGACGAAGCCCTTGCCGACCTCGATCTTGGTATTCTCGGCGATGCGGACGATGAAGCGATCTTCCTTCACGTTGGTGATGACCCCGTAGATGCCGCCGCCCGTCACGATTTCGTCACCGGACTCGAGCGATTTTAGCATTTTCTCGTGCTCCTTCTGCTTCTTACGCTGCGGCGCGATCATGAAGAAGTACATCGCCGCAAACAGCAAAACGTAACCAATGATCATGATACTGCCTCCCGGCGCGCCACCGGGGGCCTGTCCGCCAGGCGCGGTGGTTTGAGCGAAGATTTGGGAGAGACCGATCAATGAGGACATTTTCGTGTTTGCGTGTTGAGTGATTTGAAAAAAGAAAACACGCATCTAACTAATTCGCGTCTCGCAAAAGCAAGCTATAAGTCCCCCACTCCCCGCATCGCGTTGAAAAGCAAATCCTCCTCCGCCTGGTCGGCTGCCAAGTCCGAAGAACACTACGGTTTTAAGCGCTGGGGTTCGGGCCACATTTCGGTCGATGACGGAGGCTTCGTTAATGTGCAGCCTCTCGTCGATGGCCGTGGCATCCGGGTCCTCGACGTCGTCCAGGAAGCCCTCGGCATGGGCCTCAAGGCCCCGATGGTCATCCGCTTCCAAGACCTGCTGCGCTACCGCGTGACCCAGCTCAACCAGTGCTTTCACAAGGCCATCAAGGAGGAGAGCTACAAGGGCGAGTACCGCGGCGTCTTCCCGATCAAGGTCAACCAACTCCGCGAGGTGGTCGATGAGATCGTGGCCGCAGGCAAGGAGTTTAATTACGGCCTCGAAGCCGGCTCGAAACCCGAGCTGATGATCGCCTTGGCCATGCACGAGGGCGCCCAGCGCCTCATCATCTGCAACGGCTACAAGGACCACGACTACATCCGCCTGGCCCTCCTTGGCCGCAAGCTCGGCAAGAAGATCATCATCGTGGTCGAGCAACTCGCCGAGCTCGATGACATCATCCGCATCTCGGAAGAGACCGGCGTGAAGCCGCTGATCGGCTTCCGCGCCAAGCTCCAGACCCGCGGCGAAGGCAAGTGGGCGACCTCCACCGGCGACAACGCCAAGTTCGGCCTCAACACCGCCGAAATCCTCTTCGCCTGCGAAAAGCTCCGGAAGGCCAAGCTCACCTCGGCCCTGAAGCTCGTCCACTTCCACATCGGCTCGCAGGTCCCGAATATCCTCACGATCAAGAACGCGGTCGTGGAGGCCTCGCGCTTCTACTGCCAGCTCTCGAAGATGGGTTTCCCGATGGGCTACCTCGATGTCGGCGGCGGCCTCGGCATCGATTACGACGGCTCGCGCACCAACTTCGAGTCTTCGATGAACTACTCGATGGAGGAATACGCGCGCGATGTCGTGTTCAACATC
>JAZKEV010000325.1:0-1584 GCA_040386765.1 Verrucomicrobiota bacterium
CCTTTTTGATCACCGACGCGTATCCACGGGAGCCTGTCACCCGCGGTGACGGCACGGCGCCGCTGCGTCTGATTGATCTGCGCAACAAGTCCGAGATCGCACTCGCGCAGGTGTTGCTGACCCGGAGTGATTCGGCCAAGCTCACGTCGGAGCACCGCATCGACGCTCACCCGGTCTGGGACAAGACGGGGCGCTTCATCGTCTTCAATGGCGTGACCAATGACACGCGGTCGGTTTTCGTTGCCGATGTTGGCGCGTGGCTCGAAAAAGCGATGCGCGCAGGCTGATCACTCTCGATTGCTGCACTGACTCCCCCAAGACTCACCCTTATGAACCGACGCCAATTTCTCGCTCGTTCCGCAGTCACCGGCACCGCCGCCGGCCTTTTCGGGTCCTCGCTCTTTGCTGCCGCGGCCAAATCCAGCCGTCCGCCGCGCATCCTTCTCCGCAGCTCGTGGCAAAGCGTGAACATCGGCGACATCGGTCACACGCCTGGCGCGCTGAGCCTGATCGAGAAACACTTTCCCGAGTCGGAAGTGACACTGTGGCCCGGCAGTCTCGGTCACGGATCGCGCCAACTGCTCACCGCGGGCTACCCGAGGCTGAAGATCGTCGAGGGCAGCCTCGACAAGGAGAACAAGCCGAACAATGCCGCTCTCGCGAAGGCGTGGGATGAAACGGATCTTTACCTCAGCGGTTCGGGCTCCGGTTTCCCGGCGAGCAACCATGCGGTCGCGTTTCAAAAGGCCACGGGCAAGCCGGTCGGCGTCTTCGGCGTCAGCAACGATCCGATCTCCGGCATCGGCCCCACGCGCGATGCCGAGGGCGGCACGTTGATGAGCATCCGGGAGCGGGCGATGAAGCTGCCGCCGACTCATTTGTCGGAGGACCTGCGCTTCATCATGGATCGTGCGGCGTTTTTCTTCTGCCGCGACACCATCACGCGCGACTATCTCAAGGCGCAGGGCGTGAAGACACCGATCCTCGAGTTCGGCCCCGATGCGCAGCTCGGCATGCACCTGCGCGACGACGCCAAGGGTTATGCGTGGCTCAAGGCGAGGGGGCTGGAGGAGGGCAAGTTTATCTGCGTCATTCCGCGTCTGCGTTACACGCCGTATTATCGGATCCGCGAAGGCGCCAAGCGCACGCCGGCGGACGATATCCGCGACGCCATCAACAACCGTACGACCGAGCAGGATCACGCGAAGCTGCGCGACATGATCGTGTCGTACGTGAAGGCGACCGGCAACAAGGTGATGGTTTGCGCCGAAATGACGTATCAGGTCGAGATGGGCAAAGAGGTGCTCGTCGATCCGCTGCCCGCGGAGATCAAGAAGAACGTCATCTGGCGCGACACTTACTGGCTGCCGGACGAGGCCGCCTCGATCTACTCGAAGGCGCAGTGCGTGATCAGCGTCGAGTGTCACTCGCCCCTCATCTCGCTGCACGTCGGCACGCCGACGTTCTACGTCCGCCAGCCCACGGATACGTGCAAGGGACAAATGTACCGCGACATCGGCGCGAACGACTGGTTTTTCGAAGTCGACGAGACCAATGGCGCGCAGCTGTGGTCGCGGCTCGAAG
>JAZKEV010000326.1:0-1158 GCA_040386765.1 Verrucomicrobiota bacterium
GGCAATCTGATAGCGGAGCGCAGGTTTTCCGCCGCTGGCGGAAGCAGCGGCCGCCGCCTCCTCGAGCGGGGAAAAGAGCAGCAGAGGCTCGCGCAGATCGCTGGGCACGCTGGCCTCGGCCACAGTGGCACCGGTGGTCGCATCCACGAAACGGAGCGGCATCAGGCCGCGATACTCGTAGCGCGGAGAGCGCGCCGTGGGGTAGAACTGCATTTTCTGCGGCGGCGCCCCGAGCCGAGGTGCGTACGCGAGGTCGGTGATCGGCTTGGCGGAAAAGACCGTGAAGCGCACCGCCGGTCCCCCACCCGCTGGCGCCGCAGCGCGTCCGCGAACCGCAACGCCGAGCGCGCACGCCGTCAATGCGAGCGCGCGAAGGGCGTCGCGCCGCGTCAGATGTCGTTGCGCGTCAGCCATCGGAACGAGATAACTTTGAAGCGGCGACCGAGTTGCTTGTTGAGCTTCTGTGCGGCGGTGGCTTCGGGGATGACTTCCGGGGTGGCAGGATCGGGCGGAGGCGGCTCAAAGGCGCTGGCCAGCGCGTCCCCGGTAAAGGTCGAAGGCTCGGCAAAATACTCGGGCAATCGCTGCACCACGGCTTCGCACCACGCGCGGCCCTCCACGGCACTGGTGGCGGGATTCAAGACCTCGCCATACGTGCGGATCACAAATGTATCGGAGCGCGCGAAGAGTGTAGGCGCTAGCGCGGTCATGATATCGGCTTGGGTGAGCCACTGGGAGCTGAACTCCGGCACATTGGTATTGATTCCCGCTTCGGCGATGGCGGCTTCGAGCACGCTGCGCGGCGCCAGTACATTGCCGTCGATATCCACCCCCGCAAAGCGTGCCGAAGGCGTGAGAAACTCTTCAATGAAGCGGAAGGGTCCGCCCGTCTCATCGGTCGCAGCATGTTGCGCATTGATGTAGCCAACAATGCGCCCCGCGAGTTCGGTGACTTCAGACGCAGTCAGTGAGCGCACGCCTTGGCGGAAGAGATGGGTATTGGCCGGGGAAGCCGTGCCAGCGGTGGTGCCATTAGTGACGATTGGCGCGGCCAGACCCGGCTCAGCTTTGAAGGTTTCCTGCGCCGACTGCGAGAACCGGAAAAAATGCGCTCCCGTAAGCAGAGCCGCCGCCTGGTCGCCATCGCCCGCGGTCCCG
>JAZKEV010000326.1:1168-10419 GCA_040386765.1 Verrucomicrobiota bacterium
GTCCCGGTGGACTCGAGCGCATTCAAATAGCTGAAGGAGGAAAACCGGATGCCGTTCAACACCGAGATCCAGGCAGCCACGCTCGTGGAGTTGAGATTGAAGGCGCCGCCCTGCAGAAAGTATTTCGAAGACCGCGCGGCAGCCGGGCTGGGGGTGGGCGGCACTTCGGGGACTTCGTCCGTAGCCGGGGTGCCGGGGATGGTCACCGTGAGGTGCAGATCATCCAGGGTCACTTTGCTGAAATCGGACTTTCGCAGCGGTTTCAGCAGGGTGTTGGGTAGCACCAGATCGCCCCGCGAGGTCGTGCCGGGCGCGACACCGTCCACGACGCCGGAGAAGAAGAAACGATCGAAGAGCGCCCCCGTGGGGATATCGTTCAACTCCACCCTCACGCCCCAAGGATTACCGATCATGAAGGGGCGCTGGCCCAGAAGGCGTAAGTGCTGGAGTGCGCCCATCGAGAGAATCGGTGACCGCGGCAGCTCAAAGACCGGCACATCCTCGTTGTACGAGTAACTGTTGCTGGCGCGATCGAGCAGGCGGTCGGGCTTGGAGAACGTGATGTAGTTCTCGTAGGACGCGGGGTTGGTATCGCCTTCGATAAAGAATATTTCCGACGGCGGGGTGCGTCGACGGAAGTCCCCATTGGGGATCGTTAGCCAGGCGCCAGGATTGGTGAGATCGTCCACACTGTCTCTCAAGCGGAAGACATAGCTAAATTGATAATTCCCCAGACCAATTTCCTTTGGCGAGGTGCTAAAGGTATCATCAAAGGCCTGCGGCCTGAAAGTGCCGATAGGAATCCAGACACCGTCGCGCTGGACTGAGACGGTTACGGTTAACCGGCCCGCATTCGAAACGTCCAGGATACACGGATCGGTCGCTGCAACATTCCCGCCCACCGGCCCCTTCACGACATCGGTAACGTCCAAGTAATCCGTGGGGTCACTCGCGTAAAACTGCGCCACGTAACCATCATCCGGAACGGGATCCGCAGAGCCTTGCACCGAACCCCAAGTGTAAACACGGCCGGGCAGCCATGATTGACGGTCCTCAGTCGGCGCACCGTTAGGCACCGTCGTGCTGTCCCACGGTAGTGCGAGGCGTAGAACGCGGTCGCTGTCGGGATCGCTATCCGGAGGAAGCGGCTGCGCATAGATGTTCTCGAGTGAAAACCGAGCTTCCGGCTGGCCCAAACGCATTGGATCCTGATTTATCACTACTACATTCTTAGGCAGGCCCGTGATCTCAACGCGCAGGTCTTCCGGCATGAGCGCGCTCGTGTAGGGATTCCAGAGAGAAACGCGCCAACGCGCTCGCACTTCAAGCGGTGAAGAGCCGCTCGCGTTCTCCGTCTTCACGCTGAACGACAGAAGAAACGAACTCAGGATTGGCGCTACCTGATGCGCAGCATCGTCATCACGGATAGAGGGGGTAATCCGATAGCGGCGGCGGATCGGATCTGGCGAGAGAATGTCGGGCCCGTAAACGGGCAGAATTGCCGGGCCGGTATAGACCGGCGGCGCCGGCGTAACCACGGGCGGCGTCACCGAGGGGTCGGGGTCAACCGGCGGCGGAACAAATGACTCCATGTAGGCGCTGTAGTTGGCCCACGCGACGAAGGCGTCTCCGAGCAAACCGGGCGAAAGCGAGAGGTCCTGCTTGAGGCCGCCGCGCTTCGTGTCGGCGAGGACGGCATAGTTGTTCGTGGTCCAAGCGTGCAGGTTCTCCCGCAGCGGAGCCAGGCCGATGGCAGTGGTGCCAGTGGCGGGGCGCAGAAGACCCATCTGGAAAAACTCCGTGATCTTTCCGTCCTCCAGCAGCGTCGCGTTGTTTGCCGTCAGGGGGTCGAAGACGACCCCGCCGGTCGCGTCATGGGCGCTCGGCCCGTGCGAGAATTGCTGGGGCAGGCGGCTGCGCAATTCCCCGGAATTGTAAGGAGCGTAGTTCACCGCCGTCGACGGCTCGAGAGTCACCACGGGGGCCTTCACGCCTTGATCCCCCACCCACCAAGCATAACGGCCGATGGTCGTGGTCGCCGTGGGCGCCGTGCCGGGCATGCCCGTGGCAGTGATATTGACCAGGGGAGCCTCGACCCACCGGTCGTTGCGCGCGGTGGAGGCGGAACCCAGGGTCTTCGCGCCCACCAGTGTCTGCATCGGGGTACCGGCGGGGATTGCCGGGGTGAATTTCACCCCATTTTGCTTCGTGGCCCCCTCGGGGGCGCCTTCAGTGAGATCGGGCTCATTGAACTCGTTGCCGCTGACGAGCCAAATGCGCGGCTGATGATCGGACGCCGGAAGAACAGGCGCAGGCGGCTCTCCATCCACGGGAATCGTCACGACGGGCTCAGCCCGCGTGCTCGACCACACGCCGGTGTAGTGATGGGTGCCGTTGATCGGCTCGTAGTTCGTGCTCGTGGCCGTTACCACCGTATCGACGCCCGCATACTTCTGCAGTTGGGCGACCGCGACATTCAGCGCGAGCAGCGCATTCTCGCGAGCCTGTGCCTGGCGTTGCGTATTGCCGGCGACAGCGGTCTCCACGCGGGTGTAGGCCGCCAGACCCACGAGCACCACCACGATGAAGGCGAGCATCGTGAGCGTGAGGAGCAGGGCAAACCCACGCTTGGAACGCAACGAGCGGAACGATGGAAGTCGGGGGCCCACGGGAGAATCAGAGCGGCTTCGCGTTGAGGACGATCCGGCGCGTGTAGACGCGGGAGTTTTCCTGCGCGACGCCCCACCACCAAGCCGAGGCGTTCAAGTACCTTTGCGGCATCTGCAGCGCGGGTGTCTGGAGTTTTTCGATATTGGCGATTTGCAGCGCTCCTTCATCGGTAAGGATGCGCACCATCACGTCGACGACCTCGGGAAAGGGCTGGGTGGTAGAAGACCACTCGCTCTGTGGCGCGTCGGAGGGCAGCGTGGGGCGATAAGTGGACGTCGCGGTGCCCGCCGGCGCGCCGGCGGCATTGGCGGGAAAAACGAGCCGCAAGCCGCCGGGCCGCGTGGCATCGCGGACGTAGCAACGGATGCTGAAATCGATCACATTTTCCGCGATCACCGAGTCGAGATTGCGGGTGCCCGTGGCCGTACCCGGAACCTGGATACTCCGAGGGTCGCCCGTCACCGTGCCGTTGTTGTTGGTATTGGCGGCGGCGGGAGCATAACCGCCGGCGATGATGTTGAAGCCCGCCTCCAAGGTGCCCGGGCGGGTGCCGACCGTCGTGGGCCGGGCCTCGGCCCGATGCAGAAGGTAGGCGTAAGAGGTGGTATTAAGAGGATTGGTCGCGGAAAGCCGGCGGATAATCTGATAGCCAACGGCAGTCGGCATCGAGGGCACGGTCACGGTATTACCCGTGGCGTTGGTGACGGGCCGGCTCATGGTGAAAAACCGCAGCCACATGCCTGCCTTCCCCGAGCGGACTTGCTCAAACTTGCCGCGCTCGCTCGCGACCACAATATCCTGGCGGGTGGCGGCGAGGTCGAGCGACAGCCCTCCGGGAGGCTTCGGATTGCGCAACGCCTCGTTCCATAGCGTCGGCGCGTTGTTGATGCGATCGAGCACCTCGGCGGCGAACCACACGTTGCCGTCGTCCCGATAGAGCGCGCTCTGAATGTCGAGTTGAAGCTGATCGAGCACCACGCGCGCCTGCGCATCGGCGCCGAGTCGCCCGCTCGTCCGGCTCCAGTTGGAGGAGACCGTGCGCACAATCACCGCGATAAACCCCGCAATCATCGCGGTGATCGTCGCCGCGACGAGCAACTCGAGGATGGTGAAGCCGCGCGTGCGCGGGCGGAGGGCGGAAAGCGTTTTCATCGCGGCAGGGCGCCGGTGAAGAACATCACCTGCTTCTTGCTGTTATCGATTGCGACCGCACCACCCCCGCCTGCTCCTACCTGCATTCCGGTGATGGCACCCGGCGTCGCCACGAACGATGGCCAGCGCACCCGCACCGTGTATGCGACGAAAGGAGAAAGCTCATCGCCCTCCACCGGCGTGAGCGTGGTATTGCGGATCAGGTCGATCTCGAAAAATTTATCCGCGTCATTCAGCACCACGTTGCGCGAATCGTACCACCGCTGGCGCCCTGACGTGGTGTCGAAGAGGCCGATCTCGCCGCTCGGCTTGCCAAAGATGACGGCGGGATAACGCGTGCCCAAATTGGGATTATAGGAACCGTCGGCATCCTTGCGGCGGACTTCAACCGGGTCCTGGATCAGCGTGAGCGCGGTCTCGTAGGGCAGCGCCTGCAAACGGGCGCGAATCGCATCCGCCACGCGTGCGGCCGACTCGGTGTCGCCGACGTTGGTCACCGACTTGGCCACGGGCGCGAACAGCGCGAGCGCGCCCACCATGCCGATCGCAAAAATCGCCACCGCGGCCACGACTTCAATCAGCGAGAAGGCTCGGATCCGCGATGAACCTGGGAGATATCGACCTGCGCGCATGGTCAAAAACCGTTTGCTTCGTCCACCAGCGTCACCGCGCCTGTCCGGCGGATGGAAATACCGCGGATGGTATTGTTGTTCGTGAAGCGCGGGAACTCACTATTGCTCAGGATCGCCGGGCTGAGCGCGATCTTGGCGACGCCCGCCGCCGGCAGAGTGAGGGTGCCGCTGAGGCCAAACTGGAGATAGTAGACGGACCGCGCCGCACCCGTGCTGCCGAAATACTGTCCCTGCGCCGCCGGCGCCTGCCCAGCTTGCCCACGATAGGTCATATTGATCCGCGTGAGGGTGGAGAAAGGGCCGTTCGCGGTGTCAACGCTCCATGTCACACCCGGTGCCAACTGCGTCGTCGGCACGGGCGCGGGTGGCACGACACAGACCGGCGAGGGCAGCAAAACGACATCGCCTACCGCAATCCAAACACCCGTGTCTGGCTGCTCTTCCCTTACGATCTGGAGAGCGCGCATATAGCGGGTATTGTCGAGGCCACCCGTCGGGTTCTGCGCGTAGACGAGCAGCCGGGCGTTGGTTTGATTCAGGATGGCTTGGCTGCGAGTCGCGCTGACGAGACCGCTCACGATAGACTGGGCGCTGGCGAGCGCCGCCCCTTGCCCGCCGCGGCCACCGAGCGAGACGGACACGAAGCCGGTCAGGATCACGATCAGACCGACCACGATCAGGACCTCGATAAGCGTAAATCCGCGTTTGGCGTGCGCTCTCATCATTTCCAGCTCATGATCAACATCGACGTATCGCCCGCCCGCGCCCCCGTAGCGGCGGAGTAAAAGACCACGCCGGCTCGCACGCCGCCCTGCGCGGCCGAAGGGAAATCGGGCGTCGTGCCGCTGGCGCTCGGCTGCAGCCTAACCCCGGTATTATCCGGCGGGCTGACCAAGGGCAGCGAGGCGATGGAATCGCCGGCATTGGTGCCAGCTCCGATCTTAATCGCGCCGTCCATATTGCGATCCATCAGCACGGCGATATCGGTCGAGTCGTACGCATCGCGGAGGAGGCCCCGTTTGGCAGTAAGCGCAGCATCGGTCGTCGCGGCGGGCACCATGTCGGCCTCGGTAAAGGAAATGAACTGGATGCGCTTTGCATTCTGGGCGAGCGGCGGCAGCGGATTGCCGGTGGCCCCACCAGCCAACGCCTGGCCATCGCGGCGCATGCCGACCAGCGTCTCATAGAAGCGATGGATCGCGGTGAGGTTACCGTTGCCGGGAGTGCTCCCGTTGACCTTGTTGGCGTTGGCACCAGCCGTCTCAAACGTGGGATAGGCACCGTATTCGGTGCGGAACGCTTCGATGCCTGCGGCCCATTGGGCAAACTGGCCGCGGGTCTTGGCGCGCTTGGCGGAATTGCGCACCGAGCCAGCGGTGGGGACGATGATAGCCGCGAGGATGCCGATGATCGCGATCACGGTCAGCAGTTCGATGAGCGTAAAGCCGCGGGCGCCAATTCTGCCAGGTCCGGAAAGTTTCATAGTCGGTTTAGGGCGAAGCGTAAATATTGTCCGCCATCTCCGGCGTTTGCGTGGGGAGCAGGAGACCGGAGGCCGCGTTGATCGGGATCGTCTGGGTGCCGTTGGCGGCGACGTTCTTGCCCGCCGAATACAAGATGTAGCCTGTCGCCTGCCAGTTGCTGGGCGATCGGGCGTTCTTGTAATAGTAAATATAGCGCCGGCCCCACGGATCGAGGATGCTCACATTCTGCTCCACCTTCGTGGGTGGGGTGCCACTGGGAATGAGAAACTGGTTGGTGAGCGAGCCATTGATGTACTTGTTGGCGTCGGCCAGCTGCGGCGGCAGAAAATTGGGGCCATTCTGGCGGTCCGTCGTGGTAAAAGCCTTGGGCCCGTAGACGCCGGTCAGACAATTGAAGAGCTTGGCCTGCGCGGTATTCACGCCCGGCCCGGTGCCATTTATCAGCGTGGTGGATTGCCCGGTCGGCGTCGCGGCGGCCTGGCCAAATTCCCCGAGCTGCGGATAGTCGCCGTAGTAGCGCTTGAATTCCTCCAGGGCCACGCTCAGCGCGGCGAGATCGGCCCGTGCCCGCGCGACATTGGCGCGTTCGCGCGAGGCCTTCACCCCTGCGACCGCAAGCGTCGATAGCACCGCCACCACGCCGATTACCGTAAGCAATTCGATCAGCGAGAATGCGGAGCTGCGACATCTGGGGTGCGCGAGCGGCATGGATGAGGAGGACGCCAGTGAAGCGACAACGTTACGAAGCCAGCAAATGGAAAAGGAGGGCGGCTTCTTCTTAAGCCGCGCCTCCTTTGCCATTCGTAAGCTTTTGGCGGCGCGTCGGTGGGCGGCGCGCCGCGTTTTTTTAACTCACTCCTCGGCCTGCAGGGCGGCGACGACGCTGAAATCCTCCAGCGTCGAGGTGTCGCCCTTCACTTCCCCACCCGCCGCGATATCCTTGAGGATGCGGCGCATGATCTTGCCGCTGCGGGTCTTCGGCAAACCAGCGGCAAAACGGATCGAGTCCGGCTTGGCCAGCGAGCCGATCTCCTTGCCCACGTGGGCACGGAGCGCCTCCTTGAGCGCGTCGTTAGCTTCGACGCCCGATTTTACCGTCACGAAGACGACGAGAGCCTGGCCCTTCAGCTCATCGGGCCGGCCCACGGCGGCCGCTTCCGCGACGGCCGGGTGCGAGACGAGCGCGCTCTCCACCTCGGCGGTCCCGATGCGGTGGCCGGAGACGTTGAGCACATCGTCGATGCGGCCGACGATCCAGAAGTAGCCGTCCTTGTCCTGCCGCGCGCCGTCACCGGTGAAGTAGACGTCGTTGCGGCCGGGGAACTCGCTGAAGTACTGGCGCACGTAGCGGTCGTCGTCCCCCCACAGGGTGCGGAGCATCGAGGGCCAAGGCTGCGTGATGACGAGCTTGCCGCCGCTGTTGCGCGGAACCTCGTTGCACTTGTCGTCGACGACCTTCGGCACCACGCCGAAGAAGGGCCGCGTGCCCGAGCCGGGCTTGGTGGGGGTGATGCCCGGGATCGGCGCGATCATGATCGAGCCGGTCTCGGTCTGCCACCATGTGTCGACGATCGGGCACTTCTTTTTGCCGATCATGGTGTGATACCACATCCACGCCTCGGGATTGATCGGCTCGCCGACGGAGCCGAGGAGGCGCAGCGAGTCGAGCCGGTGGCGGAGGACATAATTATCGCCCCAGCGCATGAAGGCGCGGATGGCGGTCGGCGCGGTGTAGAGGATCGTGATGCCGTGGCGGTCGATCATCTGCCAGAAGCGGTCGGGCTCCGGCTGGTTGGGCGCGCCCTCATAGAGGAAGACGGTCGCGCCATTGGAGAGCAGGCCGTAGACGACGTAGCTGTGGCCTGTGATCCAGCCGATATCGGCGGAGCAGAAGTAGCGGTCGTTTTCCTTGAGATCGAAAACGTAGTGCGAGCTCAGCTTGCAGCCGAGCAGGTAGCCGGCGCTCGTGTGCAGCACGCCCTTCGGCTTGCCGGTGGAGCCGGAGGTGTAGAGGATGAAGAGCGGGTGCTCGGAATCGAAGGCCTTCGCCTTGTGGATATTCGGCGCGCCTTCCCACGCGTCGCTCCACCATACGTCGCGTCCCTCGACCATGGTCACCGCGTTGCCGCAGCGCTTCACGACGAGCACCGTCTGCACGGTGGGCGTATTTTCGACGGCCTTGTCGACGTTGGCCTTGAGCTCGATGACCTTGCCGCGGCGCCAGCCACCATCGGCGGTGATGACGAGCTTGGCTTTGCAGTCGTTAATGCGGTCCTTGAGCGCCTCGGGGCTGAAGCCGCCGAAGACCACGGTATGAACCGCCCCCACCCGCGCGCACGCGAGCATGGCGATCACCGCCTCGGGAATCATCGGCATGTAGATCGCGACGCGGTCGCCTTCGCCCACGCCCATGTTGCTAAAGGCGTTGGCCCAACGACATACGTGGAAATGCAGCTGCTTGTAGGTGATCGTCCGAACATCGCCCGGCTCCCCCTCGAAGATCAGCGCCGCTTTATTTTCGCGAGCGGTGCCGAGGTGGCGGTCGATGCAATTTTCGGAGACGTTCAGCTTGCCGCCCACGAACCATTTCGCGTGGGGTGCTTTCCAATCGAGGACCTTCTTGTAGGGCTTGCGCCACACGAGATGTTCCTTGGCCTGCCTATCCCAGAATTTTTCTGGGGAGTTGACAGACTCCGCATAGAGCCTTTTGTAAGCCGCATCACTCCCAAGATTAGCTTGGGCTTTGAACTCGGCCGAAGGCCTGAATTTCCGGGACTCCCGGGATACTGAGGTAATCGTCTGATCTGGCACGTGCGTGTCTGATTTAGGGTTAATGGACGCAAATTCGCGGCTCTTATCCCGCCCAGAGTTTCAAGCGTCAAGCGGGACTGTCTGCCCTCAACCTCATTGTATGGAAAAGAAATCTGCGTCCGCACCTGCGGACTCAACTGTCGCCGCCCCGGTTCAGACCGGCGCGACGCCCAATCCCGCCCCTGAAGGCCAGGCTCCCGCGCCTGCGTCTGCCCCCGTCGAGAACACGATTCGTGTCGAAGGCGTGCTCGACATCGATATCCAGCGCGGCGGCAACGGCCAGCTGATCGATATCAATCGCGGCGGCAAACGGCGGCCCAGCGATCCTTTCGTGCCCAAGGAACTCATCCGCCGCTTCAAGCTGCGCAACGGCTCCATGATCGGCGGCACCGCCTTTCCGCCCGACGGCCGCTTCTTGAATCCCAAGATGCGCTTCATCGAGACGGTCGACAGCGTGCCGCTCGAAGATCGCCGGGCGAGATTCGAATTCACCACGCTCACG
>JAZKEV010000326.1:10429-14384 GCA_040386765.1 Verrucomicrobiota bacterium
CATCTCGCCGAACCAGCATCTCAAGATGGAGATGAAGGACGGCCGGTTGACCACGCGCTCCGTCGACCTCTTCTGCCCCATCGGCAAGGGCACCCGCGGCCTCGTCGTCGCCCCGCCGCGCACGGGCAAGACCACCCTCCTCCGCGATATGGCGCTCGGCGTCCTCGAGAACAATCCCGAGTGCCACGTCATGATCCTCCTTATCGACGAGCGCCCCGAGGAAGTCACCGACTTCAAGCGCAGCGTGCCCGCCGCGGAGATCTGGGCCTCGTCCAACGACGAGCAGGTAGAGAATCACCTCCGCATCGCCGACCTCTGCATCGAGCGCGCCAAGCGCCTCGTCGAGATCGGCCGCGATGTCGTGCTCTTCGTCGACTCCATCACCCGCCTCTCCCGGGCCCATAATACCGCCCGCAACTCCGGTCGCACCGGCACCGGCGGTCTCGATGTCCGCGCCCTGGAGAAGCCCCGCCAATTGTTCGCATCTGCGCGCAAGACGGAAGAGGCTGGCTCCCTCACCATCATCGCCAGCGTGCTCGTCGAGACCGGCAGCCGCATGGACGACGTTATTTTCCAGGAGTTCAAGGGCACCGGCAACATGGAGCTCGTCCTTGACCGCAAGAGCGCCGAGATGCGCCTCTGGCCGGCCATCAATATCGCATCCTCCGGCACCCGTAAAGAAGAGCTCCTGCTCGATGCCAAAACCCTCGAGGGCATCCACTTCTTCCGCCGGGCCCTCGTCCAGCAGAAGATCGAGGAGGCCACCGAGACCATGATCGCCCGGCTCTCTAAGACAAAGACCAATGCGGAGTTTCTGAAACTAATCGCCCGTTGATCCGTCCCGCCGCACTTCCCTCTTGCTCCCTCTGTAAATCTCCTGAGATTCATTCGGTTCACTCTCTTTCTGTCCGTCGCTAGTCTCGCTTCAGTCACACTACTTCATGCATAGTTTCTCCGAGCAATGTCTCGACATGGCCCGTTCGATGTTGGGCCACAATCTGGAATCCATCCAAGCCGACGGTACGCTTATTCCCGTCAACGGTGAGCAGTCGCGCCCTGACGAGCCCGGCCACGTCGCCTTCACCCTCGGAGAATTCTACCGCGCAACGGGCGAGACCACGCTCAAAGGCCACGATCTCATCGATCTCGCCGCGCGCTGTATCACGGCGCAGATGTTTACCGAGCCCGCCGCGGAAAACGGCCTCGCGTACGCCGCCCTCGGCCTCCTGGCCTTCGGCCCTTCGAAGGAGCGCAATCCCGTGTGGGAGCGCCTCGTCGAGGAGACGCAGCAGCGCATCGACAAGTCCCTGCTCCACCGCAGCGACTACGATAACCACTGGCAGGCGTTCAACATCGCCAAGGCCGTCGCCCGCTTCTCGCTCGGCCTTTCCAAGAAGGACGAAACCTCGCGCCTCATCGAGCGCATGGTCGACCGCATCAACCAGACGAGCTCGGCCGGTTTCTTCGACGATTCCACCACGGGCCTCGGCGGTAACTTCAATCTCTACGGCGTGATGACGTTTGTCTTCACCCGCTCCGCGCTGCAGCTGCACGCCAACAGCGGCGTCCGCGATCGGAAGCTCCCGACGCTCCGCACCTACGCCGAGAAGTACATCAAGATGATGCCCGACCTCGTCCGTCAGGACGGACTCGGCTGGGCCTTCGGCCGCGCCGGAGGCGCCTACGGCCAGATGCACTGCATCAGCCTTATTCTCCAAGGCCTCCGCGATGGCTGGATCCCCGACGAGCAGAAGGTCAAATACTACGACATTCTGCGCCGGTTGTTCATGTTCTTCTACGAGACCTATCTCGACCAGGAGCATGGCTACCTCGATCTGCGCGACGAAGAGCGCACCGCCTATGCGCATCACACGACGCGCATGGCCAACTTCGACGCCGCGCGCTACCTTTGCCAGTGGTCGCGTCTCGCCAAGACAGTCCAGATGCCCACCGGCGCCCCCAAGACCGAGCCCACCAAGACCAGCGGCCGCTTCGTCATCTTCGACAAGTCGAACCGCAAGGAGCAGGGCCTCTTCCTCTATCGCGATGGCGAGAGCGGCCTCCATCTGCAGGTGCCGCTCGTCAGCGCCGGCTCGACGCTCACCGCCGACTCCCTCGCCTTCCCGCACTGCCCCGGCATCTTCGACTGGCCGAACAATGTGTACGCCCCGATCATGCTCCCAGAGCTGACCTTCGGCGACCAGGTGACGCTCCCCTCTTTCTACGGCAAGAACTGCGTGACGGGCCTCGGCCTGCGCAACAGCTTCTACTTCCGCTACGAGCAGCCCGAGCTCATCAATCTCAAGGAAGAGTTCGTGAAGGGCCTCGGCAGCGTGAAGGTGCAGTGGACCTTCTCGGGCAACAAGATCGGCGTGGAATTCGCCTATACGGTGAAGCAGCAGGTCACGCTCGACAAATTCCGCTACTGCCTCGCGATCGCCGCGCCGCACTCGAAGTACCACGTCGCCGGCACGTTCTCCCTCGGCCAGCATGGCCACCGCTGCACCGTAGCGAAAGACGATTTCCAGGCTGTCTGGCAGGAAACCGAAGTCGTCAGCGCCGACCCGACCTATCGTACGAATTACGGGAAGATTCACTATCTCCAGTATCTCATCCGCGATCATCCGCTGATCATGCGCCCCGGTCACGTCTACCGCCTCGCGGTAAACTTCGATCCGGACGTGGCGCACATGGATACCTGATCGGAAGTAGCGAGTAGTGGGTAGCGAGTAGCGAGCATATCGCTACCGCTGCCCTTCGGTTACGCGACTGCTGTACTGGGTTGTGCTCAGTCTCCGAGCTGACTTCCTGTGCTCGTCGCCAGCTGTTTTCTACTCGCTACCCGCTACTCGCTACTCGCTACTCTCCCCGCTTGCTCTCCCGCCGCATCATTCCCTGCCTGGACGTTAACGCCGGTCGTGTCGTCAAGGGCGTGAAGTTTCAGCAGCTGCGCGATGCGGGCGATCCCGTCGAAGCGGCCAAGGCCTACGACGCACAGGGAGCGGATGAACTGGTGTTTTTAGATATCACTGCCTCCAGCGATAATCGCGGCATCATGCACGATGTCGTCGCAGCGACGGCCGAGCAGTGCTTCATGCCGCTCACCGTCGGGGGAGGTCTGCGCACGGTGGCCGACATCGAGAAGATGCTCAAAAGCGGCGCCGACAAGGTCTCGCTCAACACGGCCGCCATCAAGGACCCGACGCTCATCAAGGCCGCCTCCGACCGGTTCGGTGCGCAGTGCATTGTCGTCGCGATCGACGCCAAGCGCGAGCCCGACGGCAAATCGTGGCGCGTCTACACGCATGGCGGCCGGAATCCCACCGAGCTCAATGCCGTGGCGTGGGCCGAGCAGGCTGTCGCTCTCGGCGCGGGCGAGATCCTGCTGACCAGCATGGATGCGGATGGCACGCAGGCCGGCTACGATTGCGCGCTCACGCGCGCCGTAAGCGACGCCGTTTCCGTGCCCGTAATCGCCAGTGGTGGCGCCGGCACGCTGCAACACTTTGCCGACGTGCTCGACCAAGGCCAGGCCAGCGCAGTGCTCGCCGCGAGCCTCTTCCACTTCGGCACGTTTAAGATTTCGCAGGTCAAAGACTACCTCGCGACCCAAGGCGTGCCCGTACGGCGCTAAAGTAAGGCGGATTGGTATAGCGCTGCGCGTGAACGCAGGGACCCGCATACAGGTCCCATTCACGAGTAATCCCGCAGCTCACGCGGCCGGCTACATCATCAGTTTCCCTCGCGAACCGCCCTACCGCATTCTGGTCCATACCGGCATGAAACATGGTGGGGTCTGGATCGGCACAAGCGGCTGGGTCTACAAGGAATGGGCCGGCTATTTCTATCCCAAGGGATTCCCCAAGAAGGACGAACTCGCGTACTACGCCCGTCATTTCCCGACGGTGGAAATCAACGCCACGCTCTACCGCCTGCCCTCGCTCACGATGGTCCG
>JAZKEV010000327.1:0-1127 GCA_040386765.1 Verrucomicrobiota bacterium
CAGATCGGTGAGCTCGTGCTCTTCCCCGCCGTACGGAAAGCCCCGCCCGAAACCCTCATCGCCGCCCCCGGCACCAGCTGCCGCCACCAGATCAAAGACGCCACCGGCCGCATCGCGCAGCACCCGGTCGAGATTCTGCACGCGGCCTTGAAGTAGGGCGGGTTCAACCCGCCCTCTCGCATAGTCGAACCACGCGGAAGTCCCGTCTGCCCTTCCGCTGGACTTTCGCGCTGTCCAATCCAGGGCGGGTTAAAACCCGCCCTACATCAATACCCGACCGCCTTGCTATCCGGCTGCCGCAGGTCCGCCGCGCCCAGCCGCAGCTTCGTCTTCGGATCGATGAGGATGCTGTGTGCGTCACCCTGATAGCGCTCCGTATTCACTAAAGTATGACCCATCGCGCGCAGCGCTTCGACGGTGTCGCGCGCCATGCCGTAGCGCTCGTGGTCCAGGGTATCCGGCAGCCACTGGTGATGGATGCGCGACGCCTCGACAGCCTGCGTCACCGGCATTTGGAAATCGATCACATTGGTCACCACTTGAAACACGGTGTTGATGATCGTGGGTCCGCCCGGGCTGCCCGTGACCAACAGCAGCTGGCCTTCCTTAAAGACAAGCGCGGGTGTCATGGACGAGAGCGGACGCTTGCCGGGCTCAATGGCGTTGGCGGGGCCTTGCATGAGCCCGAGTGAGTTGGGCGCTCCGACCTTCGAGGCCATGTCGTCCATGACGTTGTTCATGATCAATCCGGTATCGGGGATCGTCACTCCGCTTCCGAACCCGCTGCGCAGCGTGTAGGTGGTGGCCACCGCGTTGCCGGCCGCATCGACCACCGAGTAGTGCGTGGTCTCCTTCGACTCGTGCGGCGGATTCGCGAGACCGGGCTTGATGGCCGCGTTCGGCGTGGCGCGCTTCGGATCGAAATCAGCCATGCGCGACGCAAGGTACGCGCGATCCAGCAGCTGCGCCACCGGCACCTTCACAAAACCCGGATCGCCGATGTATTCGATGCGGTCGCAGAAAGCGCGGCGCATCACCTCGTGAAAGAGATGATACTTCGCCGCCGAATCCTGCCCCAGCGCCTTGACGTCGAACGGCTCGATCATCGCCAGCATCTGAAAGAGCGT
>JAZKEV010000327.1:1137-14801 GCA_040386765.1 Verrucomicrobiota bacterium
TGACTCCACCGGAGCTCGGCGGCGGCAGCACCACCAGCTCGTGACCGCGATACGTCTGCCGCAGCGGCACGCGCTCGATCGCGCGGTAGGCCTTTAGGTCGTCGAGCGCGATCGTGCCCCCATGCGCCTGCATCGCCGCCGCAATGCGGCGCGCCGTCTCGCCTTCGTAAAACTCGCGCGGTCCCTCCTTCTGGAGGCGCGCCAGCGTCGCCGCGAGCTCGGGCTGCCGCCAGAGTTCGCCGGTCTTCCAAACGGCGCCGCCCTTGAGGTAAATGCGCTTCGATTCGGGAAAGTGCTGCAGCAGCGATTTGTGCCGCAGCATCTCCTTCGCCGCGCCCTGCGTGAGCACATGGCCGTCGGCTGCCAGCCGGCGGGCCGGCTCGATCAGCTCAGCCCAGGTCACCTTGCCCGAGCCGTACTTCTCGAAGGCCGCCGCAAAGCCCGCGACCGTGCCGGGCACGCCGCTGGCCCGCCAGCCCCGGCGGGCCGAGCGGTCGTCGGTGAGCACGCTGCCGTCGGGCGCGAGATACATGTCGCGACTCGCGGAGCCCGGCGCGCACTCGCGGTAGTCGAAGGCCGCCTGCCGGTTGCCGTCCGCGAGATGGATCAGCATGAAGCCTCCGCCCGCGAGATTGCCCGCCGCGGGATGGGTCACCGCGAGCGCGAAGCCCGTGGCGATCGCCGCATCGACGGCGTTGCCGCCCTTGCGCAGTATCTCCACGCCTGCGGCTGACCCCAGCTCATGCACCGAAACCACCATCCCGTGTTTGGCCTCGACCGGCGCTCGCTGACCGAGAGCCAGCGCGGCAACGCCGCAATAGAGCAGTAGAGCAAGTAGTCGGTTCACCGTCAGGAGGGGTTGCATAAAAATAGTCAGGCCGGTTTCCGTCGCGGAGTGGCGGCCAGCACCAGCACCGCGGTCATCACCGCGGAGCCGGCGAGAAAGAGCACGCCCAGCGTGAAGCTGCTGCTCGTCTGCCGCAGCCAGCCCATCATGTAAGGTCCGGCGAAGCTCCCGAGATTGCCGATGGAGTTGATGAGCCCCACGGCCGCCGCACCGGCCGTGCCACCGAGCAGGCTGAGCGCGTACGCCCAGAAGCTCGGCGTGTAGCCCGTGAGGCCGATCACCGCCACGCAGATCGAAACGAGCATGAGCAGCGGTATCTGCTGCAGTGCGACTCCGCCCACCAACCCGCCCGCGCCCAGCAGCAACAGCCCGACCGTATGCCAGCGCCGGTCGCCCGTGCGATCGCTCGACCAGCCCGCCACGATCTTCGCCACCAGCCCGAGCGAGTACGGCAGCGACACCAGCAACGTCACCACCAGCGTCGATTGGCCCGAAAGCGACTTCACCATCGTCGGCAACCAGAACCCCAGCCCGTTCGACGCGACGAGCCCGAAGAAATACGCCGCGGAAAACAGCAGCACGCGTGGATCGCGAAAGGCCCGCCAGAGCGTAAACGCGCCGCCGTCTCGCGCCTCTCGCTCGCGCCGTTCCTGCTCGAGCCGCCCCTCCAGCCAGGCCTTCTCCCCTGCCGTCAACCATGTGGCCTCCGCCGGTCGCTCCGGCAGCATCCAGAGTGTCGCCACGCCGAGCACGATCGCGGGCGCGCCCTCGAGCATGAAAAGCCAGCGCCAACCCTCGATTCCCCACGCGTCGAGTTTCATCAACAGTCCCGACAACGGGCCGCCCACGACATACGCCAGCGGGATCGCGGCCATGAACCACGCCACCGCCTTGCCCCGATCCTCGGCGACAAACCATTTGTTGAGATAGATCAGGATCGCCGGAAAGAAGCCCGCCTCCGCCGCACCGAGCAGAAAACGCAGCCAGTAAAATTGCGGGGCCGTGTGCATGAAGCCCATCGCCACGCCGACCGCGCCCCACGTCACCATGATCCGGCAAAGCCAGCGCCGCACACTCCAGCGCTGCGCGATGACCGCACCTGGCACCTCGAGCAGAAAATATCCGACGAAAAAAATCCCCGCGCCAAACCCGTACACCGCCGGCGTAAACCCGAGATCGGCGCTCATCTCCAGCGTCGCATACGAGACGTTCACGCGATCGAGATAGGCGATCACGTAGAGCAGCAGGAGCCACGGCATCAGGCGCAGAAAGATTTTCCGGCGGGCGGTGGCTGAGGCGTCCACGGAGGGGTGTAGTACTGCAGCGGCACTCTATGACTGCCGAGCGAAACGGGATAGCGTCTTCGAACGGCGGTCATAGCAAAAAGACCGCCGCTCTGTAAGATGCGGCAACTGGACGGGACTACTTCTTCACCGGCTGCACATAAAGCGCGCTGAAGCGGATGGCTTCCTTCTTCGCGCCCTCGAATGTGGCCTTAATGCGATAGCGCTCCGGCAGGCCACTCACCGCGGTCTTGCTCTTCCACGCGATGGGCGTCTGGAAACCGCTCTTGTTCACGATGGCGGCATTGGCACCAGAGTAGCCGGGCAACGGCTTCTCGTCGTGCGTGAACAACTCAACCTTGATCGTTGCGTCGGCGCCGAGGCCGTCGGCGTTGAGGTAAAACTGGCGCGATTCGCCCTTTTTTGCCGTGAGCGCGGTGGTGACGAATTCACTCGCGCCTTCGCCGTAGTCGCGCACGCGCAGGTCGGCGAAGCGATCGCGCGGGAGCGTCGCGAGGCCCACGCCGCCGCGGGCGGGGATGGGCTTGTCGCCTGCGGTCCACGAGCGCGGATCGGCGGCGCCGTAATAGAGGTAGGTTTTATCGCCCACATTCTCGAAGCCCTGCCCCTGCATGAGCCCGCCCTGGTCCCACGCGCCGTCAGGACCAATGGGAATGTAAACCAGCTCCTCCTTGACCTCGCGGAATTGGTGCCCGTCGTTGCTCAGCAAAAGGCCGAGGTCAATCGTGACCTCCGACCACGACTTGCCGCCCTGCCAGAGGCCGGTGAGGCCGAGCAGCACATTGCCGCGATTCCACACGCTGATGCCCTCGTGGCTCTGCTTGCCGTCGTTGCCCCACGTCTTCTCGGGCACGCGATATTGCCCGGAGCGTACGAAGGCCACGTGCGAGTTCTGCGACCAGTTCACGAAATCGTTGGACCGGAAATGACGCACGATGCGGGCATGCGTGTTCACCACGCCGTCATACGGATTCTGGCCGGAGGAGACGTACATGCCGTCCCACTTGTAGAGGCCGCCCGCGGGCTCGATGTGCATCGGCGGGAGCAGCAGCTCGCTCTGGATCATCTGCGCGTTATCTGGGGTGAGTTTCACCAGCGATTTCCAGCGCAAGCCGTCAGGGCTCGCGTACGCCGCAAGCGTGCCGTGGCGCACTTTGCCCTTCATCCAGTAGATGTGGCCGACGAGCTTGTAGCGGCGCGAGGGATCGGGATCCTCCGGCTCGTAGAGCACCTTCACATTGATCGGCCCGAGCACCGGGTCGAAGCTCACGAGGTTGTTGTCCTTGTTTCGCTGATACTCGACGAGGCCGAGCTTCGGCTTCACCCAGGTCACACCATCCGTGCTCTCGGCGTAGGCGGGCCGCCAGAAGGAGGGATTGGCATCCGCCTGCTTACCGCGCGCGCCATCGAGCGCCGCGTACCACATGCGAAACTTCGCGCCCTCGCGGACGATCGAGCCGTAGAATTGCACGCCCCAGTGGTCGGGTTCGCGCTCGGTGCCACGCGCGAGCACGGGATTGCCGGAATACTTCTCCGGCTTGTGCATCGTGAGCTCGAGGCTGCGCGAATAGGCGATCGAGATATTGTCGAAGGCGAACAAGGTCTCGCCCGCGAGTTCGTCGATCACGGGCTTGAATTTCCCGCTGTCGAGTTGCGAAGCGGACGCGCTGGCAAGCGCTAGCGCCGCCACGGTGGCGAGCCGAACGAATCGTGATTTCATATTACTTTTTGGCGGCTTCGCCGGGTTGGACGTAGAAGGCGTAGAAGCGGATGCCGTCTTTCTTGCCGCCCTCGAAGGTCGTCTTGATCCGGTAGCGCGCCGGCATTCCCTTGAGCAGGTCGCCGCCCTTCCAGCTCACGGGCGTCTGGAAACCGTTGCGCGTGATCACCGCCGCATTGGCGCCGGAGTAACCGGGGATCGGGCGCTCCTCGTGCGTGAGCAGCTCGATCTTGAGCTTGGCGTCCGCGCCCAGCCCGTCGGCGTTGATATAGAGACGCTGCGTCGCGCCCGCCTTGGCCGCGACATCGTTGGTCACGAACTCACTCGCGCCCTCCCCTTGGGTATCATAGACGCGCAGGTCGCCGAGGCGATCGCGCGGCACGGTTGCCAGGCCGACGCTGCCGCGCGGGGGAATGGGTTTCTTGTAGGCCGTCCACGTGCGCAGATCACCGCTGCCGTAGTAGATATAGGTCTTGTCGCCGACGTTCTCGAAGCCCTGCCCCTGCATGAGGCCACCCTCATCCCACGTGCCATCGGGCCCGACTTTCATGAAGAGCCACTCCTGCACCGGCTCGCGGAAATTGAGCCCGTCGTTGCTGACCACAAAGCCCTGGTTAATCGTGATGCCGGGCCACGACTTGGCGCCTTCCCACTGGCCATACATGCCGAGCAGGACGTTGCCGCGATTCCACACGCTGATGCCCTCGTGGGTCTGCTTCCCGTCGTTACCCCGGCTGTACTTGTCGACGTACTGCATGTGGCGCAGGAAATTGATATTGGAGGTCTGCGACCACTCGACGAAGTCGCTCGACCGGTAGGCGCGGGCAATGCGCGAGTAGTAGTGCCGCGCAGCGGGAATCGGGTTCTGGCCCGTGGCGTAATAAAACCCGTCCCACTTGTAGAGGCCGCCTGCCGGCTCGAAATGCACGTCGGGCAGCAACAGCTTATCCCGCGGCATTTCGGTGTGCTTGTCCGGTGTGATATCGACCAGCAGCTTCCAGTTCAGGCCATCCGCGCTGCCGTAGGGCGCCAGCGTGCCATGCCGCGCATCGCCCTTCATCCAGTGCGCGTGCGTCACCATCTTGTAGCGGCGCGTGGGATCCGGGTCCTCCGGCTCGTGCAGCACCTTGATGTTGATCGTGCCCATGAACGGATCGAGCCGCATGATGTTGTTCTGCTTGTTCCCACGATAGTCCACCATGCCCAGCTTGGGCCGTACCCAGTTCACGCCGTCGGTGCTCTCCGCGTAAAGCACGCGCCAGAGCGAGGTGTCATGGTGGGTGTTCTGGCCACGCTCGTCGCCGGTGCCGACATACCACATCCGAAATTTGCCATCCACCCGGATCACCGAGCCATAGAAATGAATCGCCCACGAATCCGCCTCACCCGACTTGCCGCGGCCCAGCACGGGATTGCCCGAATACTTTTCCGGCGCGTGCATCTCGATCCGCAGGCTGCGCGTGAACGGAATCGAAACGTCGTCAAAGGCGAACAGCGTCTGCCCCTTCGTCTCGTCGATGATGGGCTTGAAGGTGCCACCGTCCAACTGGCTGGCTGACAGGACTGCGCTAGCCGCGAAAAGCAACGCGGCGCAGGCTAAAGGACGAAATCGTCCGAGGGCGAAACGTGATGAAGCGAGTTTCATGGAGATAATTTTTTAGGGGAGCTAAGAGCTAAGAAAGACCAACCGACCCAGCGCTGCGCCTCAGTCCGCGCCGCGAATATACAGCGCGCTGAAACGGATGCCGGCCTGGTCCGCGCCTTCGTAGGTGACGCGCAGCCGGACGCTTTCGGGCAATTTCGAAACTTGGGTCGTGCCCTGCCATGCGATGGGCGTTTGAAAACCGCTCTGCCGCACAATGGCCGCATCCTTGCCGGAGAATCCGGCGAGCGGCTTCAGGTTCTTGTCGAGGAGTTCCACCTTGAGCCCGGCCTTCGCGCCGAGCCCGTCGGCATTCAGATAAAAACGCTGGCCCTTGTTGCCCTTGAGCGGAATGGCCGCCGTCACAAAAGAGCCCGTTAGGTCCGGCACCTGGTAGTCGCCTTTGCCGATCGAGGTCTTCTCGATCGCGAGGTCGCCGAAGCGATCGCGGGGCACCGTCACGATGCCTACGCCGCCGCGCGGCGGCGAGCCTTCCGAGGCGCGCGGGTCCCATGCGCCGTAGTAGACGAAACTTTGCTCCCCGATATTCTCAAAGCCTTGCGCCTGCAGCAGCCCGCCCTGGTCCCACTCCTTGTCCTTGCCCCGCTCGACGAAGACCCATTCGTGCGCCGGCTCGCGGAAGCTCACGCCATCGTTGCTGATCACGAAGCCGAGGTCGATCGTCACGCCCTTCCACTCGAGGTTGCCGTGCCAGACACCGGAGACGCCCAGCAGGACGTTGCCGCGGTGCCAGACGCTCACGCCTTCGTGGATCTGCTCGCCGTCGCGGCTCTTGCCAGGCCCAAGCAGCGTGTGCTGCGCCGTCCTCACCTGCCCGACCGCGCTAGCCGCTTCCCAGTGACGAAAATCGCCCGACATGAACGACCGCGTCACGCGGCCGTGGTACGGCTTGGCCGCAGCAAAAGCATTCTGCCCCGAGGTGTAGTAGATCCCCTCCCATTTATAGAGCCCACCGGACGGCTCGTAGTGCGTCCACGGCAGCACCATGTCTCCGCGCGTCAGCTCGGCCTGGACGGGCTTCGCGCCATTCACCGATTTCCAAGTCAGGCCATCGGGGCTCACGAAACACGCGAGCGTGCCGAAGCGCGCCCCACCCTGCTTCTTGCTGAACCACACGTGCCCCGTCATCTTATAGCGCTCGGCCGCCGGCGCGCCGGGCTCGTGCAGCACCTTCACATTGAGGATGCCAAGCGGCGAGGCATCGATCGCGACGAGATTGTTGCGGGTGTTGCCGCCGTACTCGACGAGGCCAAGAGTCGGCTTCGTCCACGTGAGCCCGTCGGTGCTCTCCGCATACGCCACGCGCCACGGCGCGGACCGCGGCCCCGTCTTGCTCACGCGATCGTCGCCCGCGGCGACATACCACATGCGATACTTTTCGCCGACTTTGATGATCGAACCGTAGAACTGGACCGCCCACGAATCGGGCGAGCCCTTCGGTCCGCGTTTCACCACGGGATTGGCCGGGTGCTTCTCGGGCTGTCGCATCTTGATCCGCAGGTTCTCCGTAAAAGGGATCGAGACCTGGTCGAACGCGAAGAGCGTGGTCGCCTGCGTCTCGTCGAACAGCGGTTCGGCCGCCGTGGCGCTGGCGGCGATGGCCAGCCAGGCCACGGCAGCCAGCCGACTGAGGCGGCGCGACACGCGCACGGGGATTCTGGGGAAAAGCGAAAGGGGCATGATAACGGGAAGAATTAAAGGGCGCCGCGCTTACTCGCCGGCCAGTTGCGCCGGCGTCAGCTCGTTGAGCAGCGGCTCGCCGCGCCGATAGCGCTCGAGATTGAGCGCGAAGATATCCCACAGCCGGTCTTTGAACCGCGGGCTCAGGCTCGAGCCCGAGATGTGCGGGGTGAAGATGACATTGGGGAAGCGCCACAGCGGGTGCTCCGGCGGCATCGGATATTTGTAGTGCGTGTCGAGCGCCGCGCCCGCGATCCACTTTTCGTTGAGCGCGCGCAGCAGCGCCTCCTGCCGGATGATCGGGCCGCGCGAAGGATTCAGCACAAACGCGGTCCGCGGCAGCGCCTGCAGCTCGCGCTCACCGACCAGTCCCTCCGTGGCCTTCGTGAGCGGCAGCGCGATCACGAGGAAATCCAGCTCCTTCAAAAACTCCATTTCCTCGCCCGCCTTGAACACGCGATCCGGCAGCACGCCCTCGGGATCGCTGGTGCCCGGCACATAGTAGCACTCGCGCCGCGGGCCGACCCCGCGCCGGCTCATCACATGCACGCGCAGGCCCATCTGCTTCGCGAGCCGGGCCGTCTCGCGGCCGATGCCGCCATAGCCCCAGAGGCCCAACGTCAGCCCACGGATCTCGCGCTGAAACACCGCCGAACGATCCCAGACCGTCGTATCCTGATTACGGATCATCTGCCGAAGGTCGCGCCCGAGATTCACCATCATCGCCACGACCCACTCCGCGATCGGCACATCGAAGCAGCCGAGGGCGTTGGTCGCACGAATGCCGCGCGTCGGCAGATTGTGGCTGAAGAGCTGGGTGTAACCGGCGGACGCGATTTGCACCCATTTCACCGCGTTCATCTCCGCAAAATTTTTCGGCGGGATGCTGCAGAAAAGCACCTCCACATCCTTGAGCCGCGCCGGATCGATCTCCCGCGCCGTTTCGGCGGGCGGGGTCATGCAATCGATCTCGTAGTGCCCGGCGCGTTGCAGCGTCGCGAGCACGTCGGGGTGCGGAGGAACGTCGACGAGGATTTTCATCACGGCGTGAGGATTTTTCCGGGCACGCTGTTGAATTCACCGCTGCCGGGCACGAAGGGATAGCGGGCCTTGATCTCGTCGGTCAGCGTGATGCCCATGCCCGGGCGATCCGGCAGGTGGACATAGCCCTCTTTAATGACGAGCCCGCCGTCGATCAGATCGGAATGGAGCCCCGCGTAGGCCGGCGGCATTTCCAGCATGCACGTATTGGGCGCGGCGAAACCGGCGTGGATGTTCTGCATGAGCGAGCCGCCCGCGCCCCACGCGTGCGTCGCAATCGTCCGGCCGCGCTGCTCCATCATCTTCGCCACCTTAAGGAATTCACCCAGCCCACCCGTAAACGACGCATCGGGCTGCCCGATATCGAACGAATCTTGATCGGCAAACACGCGCCACTCGTACGCCGCGGTGAGGCACTCTCCACCCGCGATCGGCGTGGTGGTCGCGCGGCAGAGCTCGGCGTAGCCCCAGGGATCGGTGTAGTGCAGCGGCTCCTCGAGGAAGAAGAGATTGTACGGCTCCAGCGCCTTCGCGACGGCGATCGCGATTTCGACGTTCCAGGTGAACGTGTGATTATTGCCCATGTGGGCATCCATCATGAGCCACACATCCGGGCCGACACACTGGCGCATGAAGGCAAATTTATCCGCCTCGAAGTCCGCTGCCTCGGCCGGCGTCCGTCCCACGAAGCGCCCCTCCGGCGAGCGGCTGCCGGCGCCGACCTTGAGCCCGCGGAAGCCGAGCGAGAGATAGAACTCGAGCTTCTTGGCGAAGCGCTCCTTCGGGTAGTTGCTCGGTCCGCCCGTCGCATAGCAGGGCAGCCGCTGGTGCTTCGCGCCGCCCAGCAGTTCGTACACGGGCTTCTTCTCGAGCTTGCCCTTGAGGTCCCACAGCGCGGCCTCGACGCCGTTGAGCACGATCGTGCCGAGGCCGACCCGGCACCAGAAATTACCGCAGTGGTACATCCGCTGCCACAGTTCCGGGATGTTCTCGACGGTCTGGCCGAGCAGGATCGGCTTGAAGAACTCCACGATCGCCGGCACCGCCTCCGGACAGAAGTACCCCGCATACGTCTCCCCCACGCCGACCACTCCTTCCTCGGCCACGACCTCGATAAACGCCGCGCTGCGACGTTTCCGAATCTCGTGAATATAGGGATCGTTGGTGGAGGGCCCCGTCAGCAGGACCGTGCGAACATCGACAATCTTCATTTAAGGGAAAGCACTTGGGTGAAAGAGAGACGGTAAAAAGCGTGACCGCTTATAACGCGCGCAGCGGGATCGCGACGACACTGGGCGTGCGCACCGAGGCCCGCACTTCGCCGCCGACCGCGATAAAATAATCCTGCCACACCGCGCCGGGCGCCGCGACCATCGGCGCGGGGCCGACATCGCCAGTGGCATCCTTGTTCGTGGGCTTCACGTGCGGCAGCACGGGGCCCGCGCTCCAGGCGCCCTGCGCGATATCATAGATAAAGGTCTGCGCGCTGAACCCCGGATGATCCCGTCTCTCTCCGGGAAAGATGCTCGCATAGCCACCCATCACGACGATGCGCTTGCCCTCGATAACGGGGCACGGAGTCACCGGCCCCACGCGCGGCTCGGACATATCAGGCAGCGTCTCCCACTCGGTCGCGCCCACCGCGAGCCGGTAAATTTTCTTCGATTGCACTGCCTTGCCCGCGGCATCGAAACCCACACCGCCGATGAAATACACCGTGCGACCGTCCGAGGCCATCGCACCCACAAAGGCCCCGATCCCCGGCAAGTCCGGCTCGCGCCGCCACGCCGCCCCGGCAGCGCCCGCTTGAACGTCGAGCGACCACACTTCCTTCGAGGCCACCTTCACCGCGGGGTCATGCTGCCCACCCGCCACATAAAGCCGGCCGTTGGCCACCGCCGCCGCACCATAAGCCACGGCGCGCGGCAACTCGGGCAGAGCGCGCACCTCGAGTTGCTGGTTTTTCTCCGTCAGAGCGAAGACTTGCTTGAACAGTCCCTCCGCTCCCATGCCACCCGCCAGGTAGATCGCGCGGTCCGAAGCCGCCGCGGCAAAGTGCGCCATCTTCAGCGGCAGGCGCGTCGCGCTTTCCTGCCACTCGCCCGTGAGACTCGCGAGCGCGAAGATGCGGTCGGTATACGTCTTCTGCCCGTCGAGCCAGAGCGGCTTGTCGGGAAACTGCGAGCCTCCGCCCGTAAGTAAACGCCCGCCGAGCGGCGCCGCGAAATTGCCGGCGTAGCCCACGGGATCGGGCAAGGACGCGAGTTGGAAAAATCCACCGCCGCACGGCTTCAGCGCGGCAGACTCAGCGGCAGCAATCTCTGGTTTCGAAAGAGCAGACATGATAAGAGTGAAAGCGAAACAGGGAAGCGTGCGGGCGAGCGTGGAGCGGAAGACGAGGGGCACGGCGTGGCCTATGCGGCAGCTAACCCGCTCGACACGGATACGCCAAGACCCCACGCCGCACGGTACGAAATGAGGGGCGATTTCATAGGCACGGGCAAAGTATACATTGGTATTAACGCCCTAGGTCAAGTCTTTTGACTTGGAAAATTGCGACAATTTCCCAGCAGCTTCACTCTCTGAAGTCTTCACGCCGCGTTAGACATCAATACAAACACGCTTGACGAGTCTGCGCTAGCGCCTCTCTGTGTATACATAGTTGTCCACGACCGTCGCTTCTCTCCTGCACACCCCATGCCGACGCCACACTGGCGGCTGCTTTCCCTTAGGCCCGGCGCCTGCTCTGCCTCTTCACCTTAGCCGTTAATCCGACTCCCTTCATGATTTCCAAGCCCTGGCGGATCGTCTGGTTCCTGTTCTTCGCCGCCGGGCTCAATTACGCGGATCGCACCGCGCTGTCGTCGGTCATCCCGCCGCTGCGAGCCGAAACGGGCATCACCGATGCGCAGATCGGCCTCGCCGGCACGCTCTTCCTCTGGACTTACGCGCTCGTCTCGCCCTTCGCGGGAAATATCGCCGACCGCTTCTCCCGCTCGAAGATCATTACATGGAGCTTGGTGGCCTGGAGCCTGATCACGGTGATCACCGGCTTTGCCTACGACGTGACCACGCTCTATGTCGCCCGCATCGCGCTCGGCATCGCGGAGAGCTTCTATCTACCGGCAGCTGGCGCATTGATCGCCGATCACCACGGAGCCGAGACGCGCGGGAAGGCCACGAGCTACCACATGCTGGGGCTCAATCTCGGCCTCGTCCTCGGCGGTTCGCTCGCCGGCCGCCTGGCCGAGGACTACGGCTGGCATCTCGGCTTCTGGGTGTTGGGCGGCATGGGCCTGGTGCTGGCCGGACTATCCAGTGTCTGCCTGAGCGACGCGCCGACCCCGGGCACCATGCCTGGAGTCGCGCCCAAGCCGAAACCCGACCGCTCGGTGGTGCGGGAGGCGTGGGGCTACTGCCTGCGCGTGCCCACCTTCTACTGCCTGCTCGCCAGCGCGATGGCGGCGGGCGTGGCCTCGTGGATCTTTCTCTCCTGGCTGCCGCTCTTTTTCACCGAAAACTATGATATGAAACTGGGAGCCGCCGGCCTCGCGGGCGTCGCGCTTTACAAGGCCCCCGTCTTCATCGGTATCGCCATCGGCGGCTGGACCTCCGACAAGGTCGTACAACGCAATTCCCGCGGCCGCGCGCTCATCAAGGGCCTCTCCTTCATCGTGAGCGCTCCTTTCCTTTTCTTTTTCATGGGAGCGCCGACCTTTACGCTGATCGCCACGATGATGATCCTCTCCTCGATCATCCGCGCCATCGGCACGCCCAGTGAACACCCGCTCATCTGCGAGGTCATCCCGTCGCGCTACCGCTCCACCGCCATCGGCATCTTCAATACGTGCGGCTCGGCCGCGGGCGGAGCCGGAGTCTTGTTTGCCGGCGTCTTCAAGCAGGACCTTGGGCTCAATGTCATCTTCGGTTCGTCCTCCTTCATCTACCTGTTCGCGGGCCTGCTCCTGCTCCTCGCTTACTGGCGTTTCATCGGCAAGGACATGGCCCGTGCCGAGGAGCAGGACCGGCTGCACGCCGCCCAAACTCCATGAGATTCCACCGCCCGGCCTCGTTTCCACTCCGTATCGCGCTGCTTTTCGCGACGCTGCTGCCCGTTCTCCGGGCGCAGGACGACCCCGTCACCGTCACGGATGTTGTCCTGAAGGACGTCACCTTCGCGCACCTCGGCCAGAAACCGGCGGCGCCCGCGCCCACCGTGCTGGTCTTCGCGATGGACCGCAAAACCTCGCTGCAGAACCCGAGCTTCGCCCGCGGCTCCTGGATGCTGCGGAGCGCCGGTTTCTTCTGCGTATCGCTCGATATGCCCGCGCATGGCGACGACGCGCGCAAAGGCGAGGAGGGCTTGAAGGGCTGGAGCGTCCGCCTCGAGCGCGGAGAAAATTTCGTCGCCCCCTTCACACAACGCGTCACGTCCATCCTCGATTACCTCATCCGCGAGGGTTACTCGCAGCCGCAGAAGATCGCCGTCATCGGCATCTCCCGCGGTGGCTTCATCGCCCTGCACACCATGGCTGCCGATCCGCGTGTGACGGTCGTCGCTGCCCTCGCTCCCGTCACCGAGCTCAACGCCGTCCGCGAATTCACCTCGCCCAGCCTGCGAAAAATCACCGAGTCGCTCTCGGTCGGCCACCTCATCCCGCGCCTCGCCGGCCGCCCCTTGTGGGTCCTCATCGGCAATCGCGACGAACGCGTCGGCACGGCCCCTTGCGTGGACTTCATGAAGGCGCTGTGGGCCGCAACCCCAGCGGAATCTAAAACCGCACCCGCCGAGTTGCATATCGTTCCCGGCGAAGACCACCGCCAGCCCCCGCTCTCCCAAGAGAAACTCGTCGCGTGGATCAAAGAACGGCTGGCCAGCCCCTGAGCCCCATGCCCGATCTCAATCGCCGCGACTTTCTCCGCACGGGCGCTGCACTCACGGCGGGCCTCGTGTCGAGTTCTGCGTCCTCTGCGCCGGCCCCCGCCCCTGCCGTCGCCGCTCCCGGCGCCCCGCTCTCGCCCACCGCGCTCGAGCTGCGACGCGATTACCTCACGATCGACGATCTCGAAGCCAAGGCCCGCGAGCTGCTCCCACGCTCGTACTACGAATACTTCGCCAGCGGCGTGGCCGACGAGATCACCCTCCGCTGGAACCGCGAAAGCTACCAGCGCCTTCGCCTCCGGCCGCGCGTGCTCAACGACGTCTCCGGCCTCGATTGCAGCAACGTTAGAACGGGGCGCCGGCCGTTTTCCTTGCGCCGCAGCAAAGACGAAGGAGCCTCAGGCCTGGCAATCACCGTCGGGTTGCCACAGGAGCGATCCATGAATTTCGGTCTCGGCCACCTCTACACCGCCGCGCGAAAGCCGGTACCGCGCGGCATCGCCAGCAGTGGGCCGGCCGTCTTGTCT
>JAZKEV010000328.1:0-1693 GCA_040386765.1 Verrucomicrobiota bacterium
TCTCGCTCGAGATGTGGGGCGGCGCGACGTTCGACACCGCGATGCGTTTCCTCAGTGAGGATCCGTGGGAAAGGCTCCGGCAGCTCCGCGCGCGCGTGCCGAACATCTGTTTCCAGATGCTCTTCCGCGGAGCCAACGCCGTCGGCTACACCAACTACCCCGACAACGTCGTGGCCGGCTTCGTGAAGCACTCCGCGGCCAGCGGCATGGATATCTTCCGCGTCTTCGATTCGCTCAATTACCTCCCGAACCTCCGCGTCGCGATGGAGGCGGTCAACGAAACCCACGGCGTCTGCGAAGCCGCGCTCTGCTACACCGGCGACATCCTCGACGACCGCCGCGACAAGTTCTCGCTCCAGTACTACGTCAAGATGGCGAAGGAGCTCGAGCGCATGGGCGCGCACTTCCTCGCGATCAAGGATATGGCCGGCCTGTGCCGTCCGTACGCCGCCCAGAAGCTGGTGAAGGCGCTGAAGGAGGAGGTCGGGCTGCCGATCCATTTCCACACCCACGACACGAGCGGCATCGCCGCGGCCAGCGTGCTGCGGGCGGCCGACGCTGGCGTCGACATCGTCGACCTCGCGCTCGCCTCGATGAGCGGCAGCACCTCGCAACCGAACCTCAACTCCGTGGTCGCCGCGCTCCAGCACACGCCGCGCGACACCCAGCTCGATCCGACCGTGCTCAACGAGTTCTCCGACTACTGGGAGACCGTGCGCGATTACTATCGTCCCTTCGACACCGCGCCGAAGAGCGGGTCGGCCGAGGTCTATCTCCACGAGATGCCGGGCGGCCAGTACACCAACCTCAAGGAGCAGGCCGCGTCGATGGGCGTCGCACATCGATGGCCGGAGATTGCGCGCACCTACGCCGAGGTGAATCAGCTTTTTGGTGACATCGTGAAGGTCACGCCCAGTTCCAAGGTCGTGGGCGACATGGCCCTCTTCCTCTTCAGCAAGGGCATCAAGCCCGCCGACGTCGTGAACCTCGAGGCCGGCTCGACCGCGTTTCCCGAGAGCGTGATCGACATGATGATGGGCGGCCTCGGCTGGCCCGAAGGCGGCTGGCCGGAGCGCGTTTCCCTCGTGGTCCTCGGCGAGAAACGCCACGCCGAAGCCCGCGCCCGCTACGCCGCCGCCACCGGAACCAAGGGCCGCGCCGCCGCGAAAGCCGCCGCCAAGTCCGCCGCGGGCGCTCCCGCGATCGACCTCGAGGCCCTGCGCGCCGAACTCACGGAGAAGCTCAAGCGCGCCGCGACGGACGATGATGTGTATTCACATCTCATGTACCCTCAGGTCTTCGCCGATTATGCGAAGCATTTCGCGTCCTATTCAGACGTCTCGGTGCTGCCGACTCCGGCCTTCTTCTACGGCCTCAAGCCGGGCGAGGAAATCTCCGTCAGCATTGAAGAGGGCAAGGTGCTCATCATCCGGCTCATTTCGATCGGCCAGCCCGACAAGGACGGTCGCCGCGCGATCAGCTACGAGTTGAACGGCATCGCCCGCGAAACCTTCATCCTCGACAAGACCGTCGCGCCGAAGACGAAGGCGCGCCCGAAGGCCGACCTCAACGATCCCACCCAGGTGGCCGCGCCGATCCCGGGTTTGATCGCGCAGCTGCAGGTCTCCGTCGGCGGCAAGGTGACGAAGGGCGAGAAGCTCCTCATGATGGAGGCGATGAAGATGCAGAACAC
>JAZKEV010000329.1:0-12490 GCA_040386765.1 Verrucomicrobiota bacterium
TTCACGGCGATGG
Organism: Verrucomicrobiota bacterium; assembly: GCA_040386765.1. Classification (GTDB taxonomy): domain Bacteria; phylum Verrucomicrobiota; class Verrucomicrobiia; order Opitutales; family Opitutaceae; genus ER46. The sequence continues at coordinate 14 of JAZKEV010000329.1, forward strand.
CCGGACCCGGCTTCGCCGCCGGCATCTGCGCCGCTAACGAAACCGTCGCCGCCAATGCCATGCCCACCAAGCTCAGAAACGATTTCATAGTCAGAGATGTAGCCCTGCGCGTGCGCGCCGGGACCGACGTGGTTGCCGCATTCAAATTCATTTTCCGTGCGCTCGTTTTCATTGCCCGCCTTTCGCCCCGTGCAGCGATACATTCACCCCGCTGCCCACCGGCACCGGCACAAACTCCTTCGCGATCTTTCCATCCTCCGTCGCGATCAGGCGCACCCGTCCATCCTGCCCCGCCGCCGCCACCGTCTTGCCATCGGGCGAGAATGCCAGCGCGTAGATGCCGACGTCGAACTTCACGCCCGCGACCAGTTTCACCTCCGAGGTGGTGAAGGCCGCGATCGCATCCTTCTCCGCCGCCGTGTAGGTCGCCGCCGTCTTCGTGTACGCTTTGAGAATGTCCGCCGGGATCGTGGAATCGAATTCGCCCGTGTAGATGTTCACCGTCCCGTGACCGTTGAAGCTGCTCGCCGCCGCGATGAATTTTCCGTCGCCGCTATACTCCACGTCGAAGATGCGGCCCTCCATCGCGGGGAATTTCCGCAGCAGGTTCGCGTTGTCGCCGATCTTGCGCTGCGACTGCCGGAAGAGCTGGTAAACCTGTGGCACGCCATCGGCGCCGCCGATCAGCACCTCGTCGCGTCCCGGCCGCCGCGCGATCGCCTGGATGCCGCCGCGCAGCGCGCCCGGCGTGATGGAGGAGACGTTGTCCACAAAGCGTTGCGTCTCCACCTCGGTGAGCTTCGTGCTCATGTCGCGTCCCACCGAGATGATGTGCGAGCCATCGTTGCTGAACACCGTGTCGAGCACCCAGTCGTTGTGCGATCCCTGCTGCAGCTTCTGCTCGCCTGTCGCAGCATCGATCGCGCGCACGTTGTTATCGGGGCACCCAAAGGCCACGAGCTTCCCATCCGGCGACCAGCTCACGCCATACAGGGTGTCGTATCCGACCGGCGCCGAGACCGTCAGCGTGCGCTTTTCCACATCCCAGATCTGCACCTCGCCCATCCGCGCCGGCAAACCGCCCGCCACGGCGAGCCTCTTGCCATCCGGCGAAAACCGCACCGACTCGATCCGCTCCGAGAGCCCGATCAACCGCGCCTCGATCCCCGAGCCATCCGCGCGGTGCAGCAGCACCTCGTGAAAGCCCGCCACCGCGAGCAGTTTCCCATCCGGCGAAAAATCGAGCGAGGTCACCACCGGCGGCCGCTGGTAGACCGGAGGGTGCTTCGCATCCACGACCTGCACTGCATTCTTCGGCGTGTCGTCGACCGCCCCCTGCGCGATCCAGTCGCGGATCAGCGCGAGGTCATCCGGCTTCAGCGGCGCCTTGTCCTTCGGCATCTCCGCTTCGCCGTCCTTCGGCGTGATCGAGTCGACCAGCAGACTCTTCTTCGGGTCGCCGGGCACGATCGCCTTCTCCCCGCTCTCGCCACCCGCCATCAGCCGCGCGAAATCCGTCATCACATACCCGCCCTTGTTGCGCGCCGGCTGGTGACACCCCTGGCAGCTCGCCTGAAAGATCGGCCGAATCTGTTTCCAATAACTCACCGGCGCGGGCGCCGCCGCAGCCTCCTCCGCCGCGTGCCCCTGGATCGCCGTCAGCGACAACAGGAGCGCGGCAAACCGACACGGTGAAGACTGACGGAAGGAAGATAGGGGCATGACAAGAGAAGCGTGCGCAGCCACTCGGACGGAGAAAGGGGGGACGGGGTTGCTCACGACGTTAAGGAACGGCGGGGCCATGTCTACTCGAAGAATGGGTCTTTTCCAAAAACGAGTGGCATGGGCGTGATTTGCGCGGAGATCACTCCCGCCTCCCCTCGATATCGCACGCTCCTTAGGTAGTGGCGGTCGTCCCCTGTCTTCGATCCTTACAGTCCCTGACGGCTACCCTTCCCCGGATTCGGCAGAGCGACCGCCGCTACCTTCTTGCAGCCTCGCCGGGTATTGGTAGGCGGAAGCGATGCCGAGCGCCCCCAGCGATGCCCCCTCCTCTGCCGACTCCGCAGATTCCGTCGAAGCCCCGCGACCCTTGCGGCAGCCGGCCGGCTTCGCCACCACCCGCTGGTCGGTCGTGCTGCACGCGGGCCGGGCGGGTTCGCAACCCGGTTCCGCGCACGAGGCTCTCGCGCGCCTGTGCCGCACGTACTGGTTTCCACTGTACGCCCACGTGCGCCGCCGCGGGTTTTCCTCGCACGACGCCGAGGACCTCACTCAGGCGTTCTTCGCCCGACTTCTCGCCCGTCAATCGATCGCGCAGGCCGACCCAACGCGCGGTCGGTTTCGGGCCTTTATCCTGACCGCGTTGAATCACTTTCTTGCCGACGAGTGGGATCGCGCGCGGACGGAGAAGCGCGGCGGCACGCGCGAGTTGCTGTCGCTCGATATGGCCGATGCCGAGGATCGTTTCGCCCAGGTAGCCGATCCCGGCGCGTCTCCCGATCGGATGTTCGACCGCGAGTGGGCCGTCGCGGTGCTGCGCACCGTCCTTTCACGGCTGGAGGAGGAGTACGACGCGTCCGGCAAGGCCGACCTCTTCGCGGTGCTCAAGCCCACTCTCACCGGCGCCCGCGATTCGCAGCCGTATGCCGAGCTCGCCGCGCGCCTCGGCCGCAATGAGAACGCCGTGAAGGTGGCGGTGCATCGCCTCCGGCAGCGCTACCGCGCGCTGTTGCAGGCCGAGATCGCCGATACGGTCGCCTCCGACGAAGACGCGAACGCCGAGATGCGCGCGCTCCTGGCGGCCCTCACGCCCTGAGCCTGTTTTCGTCCCCCGTCCTCGCCCCGCCGCTGTTGTAACCTTTCCGCGCCGATCCCGTAGCAAGGGACAACAGCCTCATGGAAACTCTCCTTCGTTGTCCCACCTGCGGCAAAGCGTATGCCGCCGGAGCGCCTCACGGCCTCTGCCCCGAATGCCTGCTCCGCGCCGGCTTCGCCACCGGCACCCAGGCCGGACCGGCCAAGGCCCCAAGCTTTGTGCCGCCGACGCCCGCCGACCTCGCGCCGCTTTTTCCCCAGCTCGAGATCATCGAGCTCGTCGGCCAGGGCGGCATGGGCGCCGTGTACCGCGCCCGGCAGCCCAGCCTCGATCGCATCGTCGCGTTAAAAATCCTTTCCCCTCGCGGGAGCAACGACTCCGGGTTTGCGGAACGTTTCACGCGCGAGGCGCGCGCCCTCGCCCGGCTCAGCCATCCGCATATCGTCGGCGTGCACGAGTTTGGCTCCGCGGGGCCGTACCACTACTTCGTGATGGAGTTCGTCGATGGCGTCACGCTCCGCCACCTACTCGCGACCGCCCGGACCACGCCGCGCGAAGCGCTCGCGATCGTCCCGCAGATTTGCGAGGCCCTCCAGTTCGCGCACGACCGCGGCATCGTCCACCGCGACATCAAGCCCGAGAACATCCTCGTCGACCGACGCGGCACCGTGAAGATCGCGGACTTCGGCCTCGCGAAGCTCATCGGCGCCGAGTCGCCGGACTTCAGCATCACCGGCGAGCGCGACGTGATGGGCACTCCGCACTACATGGCGCCGGAGCAGGTCGAGCGCCCGCTGGAGGTCGATCATCGCGCCGACATCTACTCCGTCGGCGTGGTCCTCTACCAGATGCTCACCGGCGAGCTGCCGCTCGGGCGCTTCGCCCCGCCCTCGCGCAAGGTCCAGATCGACGTGCGCCTCGACGAGGTCGTGTTGCGCGCGCTCGAGAAGGAGCCCGAGCTGCGCTATCAACAAGCGAGCGGCCTTCGCAGCGAAGTGGAGACGATTGCCAGTTCGCCCCCGCCCAGCCCCTCCTCAGTTGACGCCACCGCGACTGCTCCGGCCACGCCCCTCGGTGAACTCCGGTTGAGCCGCGAAAGCAGGCTCAGCCGCTGGCTCCTCCTTGCCGCCGCTTGGCTCATCGTCGGCGTGCTGCTCTCGACGCAGGCCCGGCTGGTCGATCGCTACCTTGGCATCGTGGGCGCTCTCGATACCGGCGCCGCCACACCGCTCCGCCAGATGTTTCCCGCGTTTGCCGCCGACGCCCAGACGTGGGTGCGCCACGCCCTCGATCTGCTGGAGGGCGACAACTTCCAGCTCAAGTTCACCACGCTCGACAATGCTCCGCAGGGCCGCGAAGTCCACTGGAGCGCCGCGTGGGCCTGGTGCATCGCCGGCGCGGGTAAGCTTCACCAGCTCTTCACGGGGCTGCCGCTCCCTCAGTCCGTCGAGCGCGCCACACTCTGGCTTCCGCCGACGGTGATGTTTGCCCTGATCGTGCTCATGTCGGCCTGGGCCGCCCGCCACTTGGGCGCCATCGCCGGCGTGGTGGTGGTCGGCGCGATGTATTGTCACGATCGTGTGTTCGAAGGCTTCTTCCCCGGCTACGTCGACCACCACGGCCTCCACACCGTGGCGGTGTTCGGCCTCATTCTCGGAATCGCGGTGATGCGCGGGGGCTGGACTCGCAGCGCAGAACGCGATGCCGCCCGTGCGGAGGCGACGCTGAAAACACAGCGGGCCGCCGCAGTGTTCTCCGGGCTGAGCGGCGCCTGCGGCCTGTGGCTCGGCGCGGCCGGCGTCATGCCGGCCATCGCGATCGTCGGCCTCTCCGGCCTCTTCGCCGTCATCGTGCAGAGGCGGGCCGCGCTCCGGCAGGGACTGGCGTTCGATGCTTCCAGCTGGCGGCTCTGGGGACGGGTGGGTGCGGGGGCCAGTTTCGCACTCTACCTCCTCGAGTATTTTCCCGGGCACCTCGGCTTCCGCCTCGAGGCGAATCATCCGCTCTACGCGCTGGCGTGGCTCGGCGGCGGAGAATTGATCGCCGAACTCGCCGAACGCTGGCTCGCCGAGGGCAAACCCCTCAACCGTTCGCCGCTGGCGATCGTCTGGCCTCTGGTGGCCCTCAGTATCGCTCCGGCCACGTTTCTGATCGGTGGCAGCTCGGTCTTCACCCCGGCCGACCCGTTCTTGTCCCTGCTGCATCGGGACTACGTCCCGGAGTTCATGCCGCTGTGGAGCAGCATCTCCGGGTTCGACCGCTGGAATCTCTACCAAGTCGTGATGGTCGGAAATCTCCCGATCCTCGTCGCGCTCGCCGCCATCCTCCTCTGGCGGCGCACCACGCCTCCGGTGGTCTGGCTCGCCGCGTTTGCTGCCGCTGCGCTCACCGCGATGGCGTGGTTCCAGGCGCGCTGGCTCCTCAATGCCGCGGGCGCCTCGATCGTGCTGATCCTCGTGCTCCTCGCGAGTTGCACCGCGTCCTTTCGCCGCGCCGTCCGCTGGGCCTCGGCGTTGGCGATCCTCGCCCTGTTCTTCGCTCCCTCGGCGTTTTTCCGCCACGTGGACGCGTCCAGGGATATTTCCGCCCAGCGCGTGTCGCCCGCCGATGCCTTCAACGCGCTGCATCGCAACATCGCCGCGGCGCTGCGCGCCTCGCAGCCCGCCGGCGACATCGTGCTGCTCGCCAGCCCCAACGCCTCGACCGCCATCGGCTACTACGGCCGGTTCAAGACACTCGGCACCTTGTATTGGGAAAATGGTGACGGCTTGAAGGCCGCCGCCCGCATCCTCGCCACCGAGAGCGAAGCCGAGGCGCGCGAGCTGGCCCGCGCACATGGCATCACCCACATCGCCATGGTCTCCACGGAGAATTTCGTCCGTCAGTACCATCGGCTGCTCCACCACGACAGCGCCGAGCGGGACGCGCGAAACTGCTGGGGGTATCGCCTCCTGCACCAGCACATTCCCCCGCCCTGGCTCCAAATCGTCCCCTACAAGATACCGGCAAATCTGAAGGCGCTGAAAACCGACGTCGCGCTCTACAAGGTCGACTTCGGCAACGTGCCCCGCGGCTCAGACTAAAGGGTCCACCTGTAGCCGCCGCTCCATGTCGCACCGGAGATCGAATGTCGCCCGCCACGTAAGCGGCGGGCTGCAAGATATCCGGCCGCCTGCCCTGCCCTCCGAAAGTCTCCGCACCCATCACACCACCTGGCCCAAATGCCGCACGCGATACTGCCGCGGCGTCGTCCCATGTGCCGCGCGAAACAGCGCGTAGAAGTGCGATAGGTTTCCAATCCCGCACTCGAGCGCGATATCCACGATCGGCCGCGTCGTACCCCGCAGTTCCCGCGCGGCATGCTCCATCCGCACACCGTTGACGAGATCGCTCGGCGTTAGGTCGAAAACCGCCCGCGTCACGCGCGCCACATGCTCCGCGCTCCGCCCCGCCGCCTTCACCAACCCAGCCGCTCCCTGCTGAAACAATCCCGGCTCGCGCACCTGCTCTAGCGCCACGCGCAACCAGTCCGGCGGCACTACTCGCGTCACCGTTTCGCGCCCTCCCGCACTACCGAGCAGCAAATACAGCCCGCTCAAAAAATGCTCTAGCGCCAGCCGCCCGCGCCCCGCTCGCGCCAGTTCCTCCAGACTCTTCGCCAGTTCGGCTCGCTGCGCCGTCGTCAACGTCACCCGTACCGGCAGCCGGGTCTTCGGCGCATGCAGCGCCGCCACCGCTTCGCCATGCCGCCGCAACAGATCGCGGTACACCCGCCGGTCGAAAGCCAGGTTCACCAGCGCAAAGCCCTCCGGCTCCACCGCCCTCAGCACATGCCGGTCCTCCGGCCGGATCAGCACCACCTCGCCCGCACCCAGCCGCTGCACCGTGCCATTGATGCGATGCTCGCACACACCGTCCTCCAGCCAAAAAACCTCCGCGAAGTCGTGATCGTGATACGTCGAAACGCGTTCCGGCCTAAATCGGAACCGCGCAAGGTGCAGCCATTCGCCGGCTCGCACCAGATCCTTCCACCGTTTTCGAACCACCTTCATCGTATCAAAAGTAAGAACACATTCCAAAAGTCGCTTCTAACTCCCTTCGTCTGCTCCCCGATCTGTGTCGATCCGTGCCATCTGTGGCAAACTCAGGAATCAATATGCCACAATAAAATATCAATCCGCACCAAGACATCGGCCCGACGCCGCGCTAATCTACCGCCATGACGATGCATCCCCTTTATCCGCCGCCGCTCGCCGGATTGTGCACTTACGCCGAGAGCACCGCACCCGGGCTCTCCGTCGATGCCACGGTCATGCGGCTCCGCCGCTACGTCTACGTCAAGTCGCAGGCGCTCTTCCTTTTCGCCGGCCATTTCAACCGCCTCCCCGAGTGGGAGATCAAGGGCGCGATCTCGCTCCATCTGTGGCAGGATGCCGAGCACAGCTCGTGGTTTCGCCAGCGCGTCACCGAGATGCGCACGCCGCCGCACCACCTCGACAAGGTCCCCGATCCCGCGCTCGGTGCCTTCCTGCAGGAGCTCCACACCGCCGCCGACTCCCTCGAATTCCTCATCGGCGTCTACGAGATCCTCAAGCCCGCCTGCGTCGCGGCCTTCCGCGAGCACCTCGCGCAATCCCACCCGCTCACCGACCACCCCACGCGCCGCCTGCTCCAGTTTGCCCTCAGCGAAGAGGAAGCGCAGATCGCCTGGGGCCAGCGCGCCATCACCGCTCTCCTCCAGCGCGACCAGCGCCGCTCCGCCGACGCAACCATCGAGGCCTGGCGCACGCACCTCCGCGCCTACCTCGCGGCTACAAACGGCATCAACGGCGACGCCCCTGCCCTCCTCGCTCCCGCTGCCCAGGTCCCTAACCGGGCCCTCGCCTCCGCGCCCATATCCACCGCGGCCAGCGCCGCCACCACTACTGTTTCACTTCCGCCCTCCCGCGTCCCGCACTCCCAGCCGCCCACCCAAGTCCCCCAACGCGACGCCCGCTTCCCGCACGTCTGGCGCTCGCGCGGCGTCGTGCCCGCCCCCGACCGCCCCGTGCACGAGCGCCTCTGGTGGATGCTGAATGTCCGCCTCCAGGAGATGCACGTCGCCGAGCTCGTCGCCTCCGTCATCGCCGACTGGCGCGACCAGCCTTGGGAGTTTTACCACGACCTCGCCCGCCACCTCTGGGATGAGACGCGCCACTGCATGCTCGGCGAGGTCTCCTTCGCCGCGCAGGGCATCGACTTCACGCAGATCCCCACGCACGTCGGCTTCGCCGAATATCCCAATACCCAGCTCCCCGCCCCCGACCGCTACACCTTCCTCTGGGGCATCGAGCAGGGCCTCATGACCAAGAGCGGCAAGCAAGCCGAAGTCGCCCTCGCCAAAGCCGGCCAGAACGAGCTCGCCACCGTCTTCCAGGATTTCGACTGGGCCGACGAAGTGCTCCACGCCCAGATTGGCCGCCGCTGGCTCGAGCCGTACTTCGGCACCCGCGAGGCGCTCAACGCCGTCTACCAGCGCGTCCGCCCCGACTACGAAGCCATGCGCGACACCGACGCTGCCCTCCCCGGCCGCGACTGGTTCCCCTCCTTCTACCAAAAACACCTCAAACACCTCGATCCCCACCTCGGCCAACCCGTCGCGCAAACCGCCCCACCCCCCGTGGCAAGCGGGTATTAAAGTAGGGCGGGTCTCTGACCCGCCCTCTCGCATTCTCGACCGCAACGGAAGCCCCTTCCGCCTTCCCGTCTCCGTCCGCGTCTGCGAAAATTCCCTTACCCGCCGACGCTCACCCACTCCGTCGCGTCAGCTTCACCACCCTCCACCGCTCCTCTTCGCCTTCGAACCCTCGTTCCGATCCAGGGCGGGTTAAAAACCCGCCCTACTTTAAAATCATCGTGCCCTCCTCCCTCGCCATCGTCGGCAGCACCGTCGTCGATATCATCCTCCCCGACACGCCCCGCCTCCCGCGCTGGCCCACGCACACGGAATTCACGTCCGATAACCTCGTGCTGCTGCCGCGCCCGCCGCTCGTCACGATCGGCGGCAATGGCGCCAACGCCGCCTACGTCGCCGCCCGCCGCGGCGCGCGCGTGAGCCTCCATACCACTCTTGGCGACGACAGCCTCGGCCAGCTCGCCCGCACCTGGCTCCGCGATGCCGGCTGCACGCTCCACACCTCCAGCCGCCGCGTCGCCACCGCGCTCAACGTCACCGCCGCCGACCGCCGCCAGCGCCGCGCGACGTTCTTTCATCCCCCCGCGGTCCCACCACTCCCCCGCTTCTCCCGCAACGCTACGCTCCCGCACGCCGTGCTCGTCTGCGGCTGGCCGCACCCGCCGCTGCCCACGCTGACGCGTTTCTTCCGCCAGCTCCGCCCGCGCAGCGTCCTCACCGCTCTCGACCCTGGCCCGATCCTTGGCGAGCCTTGGCCTCTCGCCGACTTCGCCCGCGTGCTCGCGCACACCGACCTGCTCCTGCTCAACGAGCACGAGCTCCGCACCCTCTCGCGCCAGCCCTCGCTCGCCGCCGCCCAACGCTGGATCCGCTCCGCCTGCCCCGGCGACATCGTGATCAAACGCGGCCCGCGCGGCGCCCTCTGGCTCCCCCGCGCCAACGCACCCGCCGTCTCTATCGCCGCCCCCGCCATCCGCCCCATCAACACCGTCGGCGCCGGCGACACCTTCAACGGCGCCCTGCTCGCCGCGCTCGTCGCCGGAAAGCCCCTCTCCCGCGCCCTCCGCGAAGCCGCCACCCTCGCCGCCCGCGTCGTTGCCTCCGGTCGCGGCGTCCTCGGCGTCTGACTTCGCCGCTAGAGCAGTTAGACTAGAACGAGAGCCGCCCAACGTAGCGCGGAGCTTCGGCGGTTGCGTTCGAGTACCCTAAGCGATCGAAGCGCGGGTTGAAGCTCCGAGCTAGGTCTGGCAGACCCTCTGTCCCTCTCGTCCTTTCCGCTCTTCCTGTTCCCAATTTGTCAGGCGAGCGCTTCCCGGACAACGAGGCCAGCGCATGGGTGGTAACACTCACGTTTTCTGCCGATTAAATCCGGCAACTCTCTGGTAACTGGCCGCCAAGGAAACGCACTGCCGCGCATCTCTCACCAGAATTCGGTTTGCGGGCGCGGCTGCTCCGCATAGGGTCCGCGGGTGCTTGGCCAGCTCGCCGACTTCTTTCGCCTTTGGTGGGGGCTCATTTATTGGAATACCCGCAAGACCTGGTTTCAACTGCGCCGCGGTCGCAGCACTTGTCCGTGCCAGAGTCCCAGCGACTCCGGGCGCGCGTTCGAAACGCATTGCGAGGCATGCATCTCCTGGGCTCGGCCGGCGCGTTTCCGCCGCGTCTGTCCGCTGCTCGTGGATACGAAGGACGGCCTCCGCTGCTCCGCCGACACGGCGCAGGTGAGGCCCTTCTGGCTGCGCGCTTTCGGGTTTTACGGCGGGGCGATGCTGGCGGTTTATCTTACCGGCGCGATCGTGGTCTTCGCTTTCCTGCGCTACGTCGGCTACCCCGTGAGCATCGTACACGTCGCGCTGCCTCCGCTGTGGCATCGCGTCGTGGAGACGCGAAGCTGGTTTTTTCTCAACCGTTCCAGTCAGGCTTTTACCAAGGGAAATACGTCCGAAGGTCTGCTCTATCTTGCGAGCGCTTACGAATTCGATCCCGGCAACTATGCGGCCGGCATGTCGCTCGCGAAGCATTTCCAAGTCACCCAGCCTTCCCGCTCCGATCAGGTCTTTGAGAAGTTGATGCGCGATCATCCCGACAAGCGCAGCGCGACCGCGCAGGATTGGTTTCGAGCGCTGCTCTCCCGCGGCAGCTTCGAAAGGATTTCCACGCTCGCACGCGACGAGATCCTCGAAGCGCCCGCGCACGGCGGCGTGTGGCTGCGCGCCTTGTTTTTCGCGACCCGCCAGACCGGCGGCGACGCACCGCTGCGCGCGATCCTCGCGGCACGCACGCCGCAGGCGCAGCTGTGGCATCCACTCATCGATATCGAGCTGCTCGTGCGCGCCGGCCGCAAAGCCGAGGCGATCGCCGCACTCAACCGCCCCATGCCGGCCAACGCCACGCCCTTCGATCTCTATTACCGCATCGATACGCTGATCGACCTGCGCGAGATTTTCCCCGCGCTCGATCTGCTCGGAAAATACACCACCTTCCTGGCCCGCGACCCGCAGGCCGCCAACACCCTCCTGCTCAAGGCCTACGCCCTCGGCAGCTCCCGCAGCCTCGTGCCCCAAGTCGAGACGCTCCTCGAACAGCCGTTCAACGCCTCGCTCGCGACACTCGTCTCGGCGCATGTGATCCGGTATCCCAACCAGCAGGTGTTCCTGAAGCTGTGGGAAAAATTTCAGCGCGAGCCGCTCCCGCTCACGGTCGACAATGTCGGCGCGTGGTTCTCCGTGCTCTGCGCCGCGGGCGCCGTCGGCGATCAGGCCCGGCTGCAGGAAATCAGCGCGCGGCTGAAACAGGCGTCCGCGACGCCGTTCATGGGGCTCACCGTGGTCGAGGCGTTCTTCCGCGGCGATAGCGCGCGGAAAGACGCCGTCTCCTTCCTCCCCATCCTGCCGCTGCCGATGGATGTGACGTACGCGTTGTTCGAGCGCTACCCCACTCCGGGACCGGGCGGGCGGCTCCGCACGCCTGCTCGATGAGCCGCGTCCGCCCCATCCTCGCCGCGCTGCGCGCGCTCCCCCGGCTCGCGCAGGTCAACCTCGCTCTTCTCGGCGTCGCTCTCGTCGTTTTCTCGCTGCGTCAGTGGCCGGAGTGGCGACACAATCCCGATCTGTCGCACGGCATGTTCATGCCCGTGGTGTTTCTGATCCTGCTGCACGAGAGTCGCAGCGGCACGGCGCGTTATCTTCGGCTCGTTCCGCTCACGCGTTTCGCTTTCGGCCTGCTGCTCACGGGCGGACTCGCTGCGCTCGCGCTCGCCGGTCTCTACGCGGCGGCGGTCGCGTGGACGCATGCGCTCGTCGATTTCCTGATCACGGTTGCACTCACGCTCACGCTCGGCACCGCGCTCGTCCTCTATTCGTCCGACGCGCGCCGGCTCCTGCCGTTTAACTGGCCGGCGTGCGTCGCGGTCGGTCTGTGGGTGCTGACGGCCCCGCTGCCGCCGGGCACGTACACGAAGCTCACGCTCAGCCTCCAGCTCTGGGTCAGCGAAAACGTCCTCCGAGCCCTGCATCTCCTCGGCATCCCGGCGATCCGGCACGGAAATATCATCGACCTCGCGAATGCCACCGTCGGCGTCGAGGAAGCGTGCAGCGGCGTGCGCAGCCTAATCTCGTGCGTCTTCGCCGGGTTCTTCTTTTCCGCCACGCTCGTGCGCGGTCCGTGGGCGCGCGCCTTCATCATCGCGCTGTCCGTGCCGCTCGCCATCGGGATGAATTTCCTCCGCTCGCTCGCGCTCACGCTGATGGTGTACCGAGGTATCGATATTTCGGGTACGTGGCACGACGTCACGGGCTTCGCGGTCCTGGGCGTCACCGCCGCCATCCTTGGTGGCATCGCGCTCCTCCTCGATCGCAAGCCCGCGAATGACGCGCTTGCCGCCGCCAGCCCCGAGCTCGCACCGCCCGTCCTACCCCGCACCCGGCTCGACCGCGTGCTCGCCGCGATGCTCGGCTGCGCCGCGATGTTGGTGATCTTCTTCACG
>JAZKEV010000330.1:0-8425 GCA_040386765.1 Verrucomicrobiota bacterium
CATCATGATGGTGGACTTCGCGCTCGAGGCGACCCGGCAGCAGGGGCTCTCGCCACGCGAGGCGATCCGGCAGGCGGCGCTGTTGCGCTTCCGGCCGATTCTCATGACGACGCTTGCGGCGCTCTTCGGCGCGCTGCCCCTGATGCTCGCGAGCGGCTCCGGTGCCGAGCTGCGCCAGCCCCTCGGCCTCGTGATGGTGGGCGGGCTCCTCGTGAGCCAGGTGCTCACGCTCTTCACGACGCCCGTCGTCTATCTCTTCTTCGATAACCTGGGCCAACGGAATAAAGTCCGCCAGGCGAAGCCCGCGGCGCTCGTCGGGGCGAAACCGGTGCAAAGCACGGGATGAACCTCTCCCGCCCCTTTGTCCGCCGCCCCGTTGCGAGCTGCCTGATCGCGGTGGCGCTGGTGCTGGCCGGCGTTCTCGCTTACGGGCTGCTGCCAGTCGCACCGCTGCCGGAGGTGGACTTCCCCACGATCCGGGTCAGCGCCTCGCTGCCCGGAGCGAGCCCCGAGACGGTAGCCGCGAGCGTCGCCGCGCCCCTCGAACGCGCGCTCGGCGCGATCGCCGGGGTGACGGGCATCTCCTCCGACAGCCGGCAGGGCTCGACGAGCATCACGCTGGAATTTGCCATCAACCGCGACATCAACGCCGCCGCGCGCGATGTGCAGGCGGCCATTAATGCGGCGCGCGGGCAGATGCCCTCGGGCATGCCCGGCAACCCGACCTTCCGCAAAGTAAACCCCTCCCAGGCGCCGATCATGTCGCTCGCCTTGAGCTCGCCGAATATCTCCCCGGGCTCGCTCTACGACGTGGCGTCGACGATCCTCGCGCAGAAGATTTCGCAGATCCGCGGCGTCGGTGAAGTATCGGTGGGCGGCAGCTCGCTGCCCGCCGTCCGCGTGCAACTCAATCCCCACGCGCTCTCGCACTACGGCATTGCGCTCGACGAGGTGCGGCGCGCCATCAGCGCGACCAACTCGATGCGCCCGCGCGGGACGATCGAAAACAAGGACCGCCAGTGGGAGGTGCAAATCAGCGGCCAGCTGCGCAAGGCGGAAGAATATCTGCCGCTCGTGATCCGTTACCGCGACGGCGCACCGGTGCGGCTCGGCGACGTGGCCAAGGTGACGGACTCCGTCGAGGATCGCTACAGCGCCGGATTTCACAACGACCGGCCCGCCGTGCTCCTCATGATCGCGCGCCAGCCGGGCGCGAATATCATCGCGACGATCGATTCGATCTACGCGCAGCTGCCCGCGTTGCGCGCCCTGCTTCCGGCGGATGCGGATCTCTCGGTGGTGATGGATCGCTCGCCGGGCATCCGCGCGACGCTGCACGAATCGCAACGCACGCTGATGATCGCGGCGGGCCTCGTGATGCTCGTGGTTTTCCTCTTTCTCGGCAATGCGCGCGCGGCCATCGTGCCGTGCCTCGCGATCCCGGTCGCGGTCATCGGCACCTTTGGCGTGATGTACCTGTATGGCTTCTCGCTGAACAATCTTTCGCTGATGGCGCTGATCGTGGCGGCGGGCCTCGTGGTCGACGATGCGATCGTCGTCCTCGAAAATATCACGCGCCACATCGAGCGCGGGCTATCGCCTTTCCGCGCCGCGATGAAGGGCTCGGGCGAGGTGGGCTTCACGCTTCTGGCGATGACGCTCTCGCTTGTCGCGGTCTTCATCTCGATCCTGTTCATGGGCGGCCTCGTCGAGCGGCTGTTCCGCGAGTTCTCGATCACGCTGGCGGCGGCCATGCTCGTCTCGCTGCTGGTCTCACTCACGCTCACGCCGAGTCTTTGCGCGCGACTCCTCGCCCACAAAGCCAAGGAACCCGCGGGCGGGTTGCACGGGTTCACGGAGCGCGCGTTTGCCCGGGTGAAGGGCGTCTATGCCCGCTCCCTCAACTGGGTGCTGGGGCACGCGACGCTCATGCTCATCGTGTTGCTCGGCACGGTGGCGCTCAACGTGGCGATGTATATCACCATCCCCAAGGGCTTCCTGCCTTCTCAGGACACGGGGCAGCTGATGGGCTTCGCGCGCGGCGACGACGGTTTCTCGTATCAGATCATGCAGCCGAAGATCGAAATCTATCGGAAGCTGCTCATGGAAGATCCGGCGGTGCAGGATGTCATCGGGCAATCCGGTGGCGCCAATGGCCTGAGCAACTCGCGCATGATGATCCGGCTCAAGCCGCTCAGCGAGCGCAAGGTCTCCGCCAACGATGTGGCGAACCGCATCCGTCTCAACGCTCCGCCGGTCCCCGGCGGCTCCGTTTACATGATGGTCTCGCAGGATCTCGATGCGCCGCGCATGTCGGACGGCGGCTCATACGATATCAACCTGATGGCGGCCGATCTTCCTCTCCTGCGGCAGTGGATGCCGAAGGTCTCGGAGGCTCTGCGCGAGCTGCCCGAGCTGGTCGATGTGGATGCGCCGCGCGAAGGCGGCACGCAGCGCCTGTCGCTCAAGATCGACCGCGAAGCCGCCCGGCGGCTCGGGGTGGACATGCAGTTGATCTCCAGCGTGCTGAACAACTCGTTCAGCCAGCGCCAGGTGGCCACGCTCTACGACCGGTTGAACCAGTACCGCGTGGTGATGGAGCTGGAGCCGCAATACACCTCCGATCCCGCCGTGCTCGACAAGGTGCAAGTGGTCGGCGCCGACGGCGCGCGCGTGCCGCTTTCGTCCTTTGCCAAACACAGCTACTCGCTGGTCGAGGATCGGGTGCGGCACCGCAGTCAGTTTGCGGCGGAAAACATCGGCTTCGGCCTCGCCGAGGGCGTCTCGCTGGAGCAGGCGATCGCCGCCATCGACCAGGCGATGGCGAAAATCATGCTGCCCAGCGAGATCATCCGCCAGATGGGTGGTTCCGCGGGCGCGTATCAGTCGAGCCAGCAAAACCAGCCTCTGCTCATCCTCGGCGTGCTGGTCGCCGTTTACCTCGTGCTGGGCGTGCTTTACGAAAGCCTGATCCATCCGCTGACGATCATCTCCACGCTGCCGTCGGCCGGCCTCGGCGCGCTGCTCGCGCTGCGGTTGACCGGCACGGAATTCACGCTGATCGCGCTGCTCGGTCTCTTCCTCCTGATCGGCATCGTGATGAAGAACGCCATCCTCATGATCGACTTTGCGATCGCAGTGGAGCGCCGTGATGGCGCCTCGCCGCGCGCGGCGATCTTCGAGGCGGCGCAACTTCGCCTGCGTCCGATCCTGATGACCAATTGCGCCGCGCTGCTGGGTGCGCTGCCTCTGGTGCTCGCGTCAGGCGAGGGCGTCGAGATGCGCCGCCCGCTCGGCCTGGCCATCGTGGGCGGACTCGTGGTGAGCCAGCTGCTTACCCTTTATACGGTGCCGGTCGTCTACCTCTGGCTCGACCGCATGCGGCTGAAGTTCCGGAAGAAGAAAGAGCTGCCCGTCGGCGAGACGCGCACCGCCTGAGGATTCTCTCCACGTTGTCGGAGCGGCTTTACGCCGCGGCCTCAGGACGCGAATCGCATGGCGGGCCATCCGCTCACTGGCGTTTGGTAGCTCGAGTGTAGCCCGCCGCTTTCGAGGCGGGCTACAACAAGCCATTTATGAAGCGCACTTACGGGACGGGACACCAGGGGATGCGATGCTAACGCATCTTCGCGAAGGTGCTTTGGAGGAGGGCCAGGTCGGAAGCGTTTTTGGTGCGCTCTCTTGTTTTCGCGATGAGACCGGCTTCGAGGGAATTCTTGGTGGGGCGGTTCTTGTTTTCGTAGAACACGCCGAAGGAGCCGGGCCAGCCTTGCTGGGCGAGCTTGAAGGCGGCGACTTCGTCGCTGGTGTCGTGGCGCGCGGTGTCCTCGGGGGTGCCGTCGTTTTTCTTTTCGTCGATGAGGGACCACGTGCCGCCTTTGCGCGGGATGGCGGCGTCGAAGGCGCCTTCGTAGAACTCGACGCACTCGGAGAGGATTTCGACGACGCTGAAGCCGTCGTGCTTCGCGGCGCGGAGCATCATCTCGACCATGTGGTTGACCTGCGTGGCGTGGCTGCGCGCGACGAAGGTGGCGCCGCTATTGAGGAGCGTGCGCATGGGATTGATCGGCTGATCCATCGCGCCGGTCGGGTCGGTCTTGGTTTTGAAACCGAGGGGCGAGGTGGGGGACGTCTGCTTCTTCGTCAGGCCGTAGACGAAGTTGTCCATGATCACGTAGGTGAGGCGGACGTTTTTGCGGGCGGTGTGGACGAGGTGGTTGCCGCCGATGGAGAAGCCGTCGCCATCGCCGCCGAAGACGAAGACGTGGAGATCGTCGCGGCCGAGGCTGATGCCGGCGGCGAAGGGGAGCGCGCGGCCGTGGATGTAGTGGCCGCCGTGGGTATTGACGAAGTAGGGGAAGCGCGAGGAGCAGCCGATGCCCGCGAAGGTGACGATGTTCTGGTGCGGGTAATTGAGCTTCTCGAGGACGCGGTAGAAGGAGGCGAGCACCGCGAAATCGCCGCAGCCGGGGCACCACGTGGGGTGGTCGGCGGTGAGCACTTTCTTGGTGAGCTGGGCGGGAGTGGTGGACGGCGCGGGGGCGGGCGCGGTGGGAGCTGCGGGGGCGGGGGCAGACATGACGGGGTAAATTTACGAGTTACGAATTGGGAGTTACGAGGGCCGGGGCGGCTCAGCTTTTGGCGAGCGCGCTCTTGGGGCTGATGCCGAGCGCCTCGTGGAGGGCGGTGTTTTCGAGATGGTGGCCGATGCCGGTGACGATCTCGCTGACCTTGAAGGTGAGGCCGTCAGTCTTGGTGACGCTCACGATGTGGGGCATCGCATAGCGGGCGCGGAGCATCATGGTGAGCTGGCCGAAGCCGTAGAGGCCCTGGTCGTTGAGCTCGGCGACGACGACCTTGCGGTAGCGCGCGAAGGTCTGCTCGAGGCCATTCGGAAGCGGATGAATATGGCGGAGGTGCATGTGGGCCGCCTTGAAATCGGCGCCGCGGATGCGGGCGATGGCTTCGCGGCCCGGGCCCCAGGAAGAACCCCACGTGACGAGGAGCACCTCGCCGCTCTCGTCGCCCGCGAGCTCGGGCGCGGGGAGCGAGGCGCCGAGGGCCTTGATCTTCTCGCGGCGCTTGGCGGTCATCTGCACGTGGAGCTTCGGGCTGCCGGTGGGGTGGCCCATCTCGTCGTGCTCGAGGCCGGTGACGGTGGGGTATTTGCCGGAGCCGACCTTGGCGCCCGGGGGAGCGTGGCGCGTGATCTTATCGAGCGGATAGGGTTTGAAATCGGCGCCGCGGTCAGAGAGATCGGGCGTGGGATCGACCATCAGAGTGGGGAGGTCGGGCTCGTCGAAGGCCTCGATGCGGCTCGCGAGCGACATATCCGTGAGGATGAGGACGGGCGTCGAATACTCGCGGGCGATGCGGGCGGCCTCGAGGGCGATATAGAAGCAATCCTCGACATTCCGGGGCGCGAGGACGACGCGGGGCGTATCGCCGTGTGAGCCGTAGATGGCCTGCATGAGGTCGGACTGCTCGACATTGGTCGGCATGCCGGTGGAGGGGCCGCCGCGCTGCACGTTGATGACGATGATCGGCATCTCTGACATGACGGCCCAGCCGAGGGCCTCCATCTTCAATGAGAGGCCGGGGCCGGCGCTGCCGGTGACGGCGAGGCGGCCGGAGTAACCGAAGCCAAGGGTGGTGGAGACGGCGGCGATCTCATCTTCGCACTGCACGAAGAGGCCGCCGTACTTCGGAAACTCGGCGCGAAGCGTCTCCATGATCGAAGACCACGGCGTAATCGGATAACCCGCGCCGTGGCGGACGCCGGCGGCGATGAGGCCGTAGGCGAGGGCGGCATTGCCATCGAGCGTGACCTGCGGGCGGGCGACCGCGCCGGGGAGGCGCGAGGGCGAGCCGGAGAGATCCACGGCCTCGAAACGGTAGAAGAGGTCGCGGAGATTATTCTGCGGCCAGGCGTAGCCGGCATCGAAGGCCAGCATGGCATTGCGGACGATGTCCTCGTTTTTCCCGCCGAAGCGCTCCTTGATGAGCGTGCTGAGCTTCTCCACGTCGAGGTCGAAGACGCGGGCGAGGAGGCCGAGGACGAAGATGTTTTTGCCCTTGTCCTTGGACGTGCCACCGACGGCCTCGACGGTGGCGGTGGTGATGGGGGTGGCGACGTTGGTGAAGCGGTTGTCGTCGGGATTGGGCTTAACGTGGTCGCTGTCGTAGATGAGCACGCCGCCGGGGCGGAGGGAGCCGATGTGGGCCTCGTAGCTGTGTTGGTAGAACGCGACGAGCATATCGGCGCGATCGCCGGCGGAGAGGATATCGCCGGTGCCCATGCGGACCTGGAAGATCGACGGGCCGCCGGAGATGGTCGACGGGATCGTCATGTAGGTCATGACATCCTGATCGGAGCGACCAGCGAGGCGGGCGAGAAAGCCGCCGATGGATTGGATGCCGTCCTGGGAATTTCCGGCGAGGCGGATGACGACGTCGTGGATCGAGTGTGCAGCAGCGGCAGGAGTGCCGGCCACACCACCCGGGGTTTCGGGGGTGTTGGGACTGACCATGAGGGGTTGGGGGTGGGGCTAGGTTGTCGAAGGCGACAGGGGAGTCAACGGGCGACGGGGTGGGGTGGGGGAGATAAGAAAAAGTTAAGCGGGACGGGGCGGTGATAAGAGGGCGGATAGGGCGAGAGGGCGGGAGCGGGGGTTGGTACGGCGAAGGGGCAGGGTCGGAGACAGGACGAGAGGGTGTACTCTAGAGGGGTTTGGGACAGGAAGAGCGGGGAGGACGAGAAGAACAGCAGGACGGAGCGTGTTTTCTTCCCGAGATTCCCTCTCGCGAGCGCGCTCTCTCTCCGTTTCAGAGGGGGAGGAACGCTAATCTGCGCTAATTTCCAGAAGCAGCGGCGGCAGACGGGGCGTGCGGGCTTCGCCTAATCGGCGAAGCGCGGGGGGCTGCAGTTTTTTATGAAACTGCCCCATACGGTTTTTATACCAAGTACGGATCGGAAAGAGGCAATAGACACAGAGAGCACGGAGATGACACAGAGGTCACAGAGGGCTGCCAGGAGATCGGCTCCGTGACCTCTCTCCCCTTCCCTCGGTGATCTCTGTGTCAAAAGTCTGATTTCGATTCGTTAAGGATATTACAGGAGTCGAACCGAGATAGGACGGGCTGGGTGAGACCCTGTAGGAAATGGGGCGACGTAGTGAGCGGGCGCGTTTTGTGCGGGCGGGAAGGTAGGGGTGTTCGCGCGGGTGCGGCGCGACGGCTCACCGGGACGGTTCGCCCTTCGGATTAGGCGAAGAGGATGCAGACGGCGCTGGGGACTTGGGCGGTGTGCTTGGTGAGGGTCAGGTGGCCGGTGGTGAGGTCTACCTTAAAGACGGTAACGACGTCGGTATCTTGGTGGCCGCAGACGAGCCACTGGCCGTCGGGGGAGAGGTTGAAATTGCGGGGGTTCTGGCTGCCGGAGGGGACGATCTCGACGAGGGTGAGGCGGCCGGTAGCGGGGGCGATGGCGAAGACGGCGAGGCTGTCGTGCGTGCGATTGGAACCGTAGAGAAACTTGCCGTTGGGGTGGACGCGGATTTCAGCATTCCACTTCAGGCCGGTGAACTTGGGCGGGAGGGTCGAGATGGTCTGGAGCGGCGTGAGGGCGCCAGTCGCGGCGTCGTAATCGTAGGCGGTGATGCTGCCGCCCATCTCATTGATCGCGTAGCCGTGGCGGCCGTCGGTGGAGAACTTGAAGTGGCGCGGGCCGGCGCCGGGCACAGTGGCGGCGACGGGGGGCGTGGCGAGGGTGAGCTTCGCGGCGGCGGGATCGAGCGCGTAGCTGAAGATTTTATCGAGGCCGAGGTCGACGGCGATGACGAAGCGGTTATCGGGCGAGAGGGTGACGGAGTGGGTGTGGGGTTTTTCCTGGCGCTTGGGGTCGGGGCCGGTGCCGACGTGCACGATGGAATTGGGCGCGCCGAGCGTGCCATCGGCGTGTATCGACATCGCGGATACGTAGCCATCGCGGTAATTGGCCGAGACGATCGCGCGGCCGGTGGCATCGACGGCGAGGTGACTGGGGGGCTGGGCGGGCGTGGAGGAGCCGAAGGGCGAGAGGGGAGTGAGCGCGCCGGTGGAGAGATCGACGGCGTAGGCGGCGGCTTGCGCGGTGGATGGGTGGTTGACGTAGAGGTGCTTCTTATCAGGGGAGAACTCGAGCCAGGTGGGATCGGTGGCCTCGGAGGGCGTAGATGCCTTTGCTCGCGGTGTTGCGGGTGTAGGTGCCGAGGAAGAGGAGCATGGGGGAATTACGAATTACGAAGGACGAATTACGAATACTGAGGACCAAGGCCTGTTTTGAAATAGGGCTACGTGCCACCTCTGTCATTTTGCGCGAAGAATCCAGGGAGCGAGGGTGGGAGGATGTTCGTTCCCGTGGATTCTTCGCTGCGCTCAGAATGAC
>JAZKEV010000331.1:0-2571 GCA_040386765.1 Verrucomicrobiota bacterium
CTCGCCTTCGCTCAGCAGACCCATGAGCCACGCCATGCGGCGAAAATGCTCCGGCATGATAGAGGCGAGCAGCTTCTCGCCCTTCTTGGTCAGACCGACCGACATCATGCGGCGGTCGTCAGGGTGCGGCTTGCGCGTGACATAGCCGGACGCCTCGAGCGTATCGACGAGGCCGGTCATCGTGGCCCGCGTGACGCCCGTGCGATCCGCGAGCTCCGCGGGCGTAAGCGGCGTCGCGACGCCCCCGCAGCGCTGGCAGTTGCCCCAGAGGGCCATCATCACGCCAAAACGGCCCTGCGAGATATCGAATTTTGCCAGATGCGCCTCGATCACACGGAACGCCTCGTCGCCCGCGCGCAGCAGGTGGAGGAACACTTCCGTGGCCGACGGGTCGAGGTCCGGCATCTCGCGCGAGGCCTCGAGCAGGCACTCGTAACGGGGCAGGTCCTTGAGCATCAGAAGTGGCATGGCAGGAAGATAAGGCAGCAGATAGTTAGGCAGCTAACAAAGATTTCAAGCCGGTATTTACCCTAGTTTCGATCAATCCGGCGCGTTAACGACCGGCGACTGTATCTAATAGCAACCCCACGCAGAGCCCAAGCTTTACATGTTTACGGGTAAAGAGACGGGAGCACGGATATGTGACGACTACAGCATCAGGTTTACCCTGATTTTTGCAGGTGCTCTCGCAAGGGAGGAGCAACGGGAGAGGGCAAAAGCGCCCCACGATCGGTCTCAAGCGCCTGGAAAGTTTCCGCGGCACGGCACCGCGGATTGCGTCTTTCATGAATAGAGGCGCGGTGCCACCAGACGTGAGGACATTGCTTGTAAGGTAGGGCAAACCGTCCTCGGTGAGCCGTCGCGCGGCACACCTGCGAAAACCATAAGACTCTCGCACGCGCCAAGCGCGACGGCTCGACGGGAACGCCGCGCCCTCCCCCTCGGAATCCGGGCAGCAAAAAGGGCGGGCTGGTGCCCGCCCTTCGACTCCCCTACTCCGCCACTTAATTACAGCGTCTGCGCCACCGCCACGAGGTTCTCGG
This sequence comes from Verrucomicrobiota bacterium, assembly GCA_040386765.1. GTDB lineage: Bacteria > Verrucomicrobiota > Verrucomicrobiia > Opitutales > Opitutaceae > ER46. The sequence continues at coordinate 1,044 of JAZKEV010000331.1, forward strand.
TCGTGATGCCGAGTTCCTTGAAGATCACGGGGGCCGGCGCGCTCATGCCGAAACGGTCGATGCCGACCACCTTGCCGTCGATGCCGACGTACTTGTACCAGAGGGCGGAAACGCCCGCCTCGATCGCGACGCGCTTGCGGCACGAGGCCGGCAGCACGCTGTCGCGATACTCGGCCGTCTGGCGGTCGAAACGCGAGGTCGAGGGCATCGAGACGACGCGCACACCGGCGCCGAGCTGCTTCGCCGCAGCGACCGCATACTGAAGCTCGCTGCCGGAGCCGATGAGGATGTGCGTGAGCGGAGCCGTTTCCTTCACTGCGATGTAGCCGCCCTTGAGTACGCCGCCCCGGCGCGTCTCCACCGGAATGTCGTTCAGATTCGGCAATGCCTGGCGCGTGAGCGCGAGGAGCGAGGGACCGTCGATGCGCTCGAGCGCGGCGGCAAAAGCGCCCGCCGTCTCCTCGGGATCAGCGGGGCGGATCACATCGAGGCCAGGAATCACGCGCAGGCCGGAGACCGTCTCGACCGGCTGGTGCGTGGGACCGTCTTCACCGACGCCGACAGAATCGTGCGTGTAGATATAGAGCACCGGCAGCTTCGAGAGCGCGGCGAGACGCATCGCCGGGCGCGAGTAATCGGCAAACACCAGGAACGTCGCGATGCTCGGGCGGAAGAGACCGTCGTACGCGATGCCGTTGGCGATCGCGGCCATGCCATGCTCGCGGATGCCGAAACGAATGTTGCGACCCGCGCGGTTCTCGGCGTCGAAATCCTTGTCGGCGGCGATGTAGTTGAGCGTCGAGCCGTAGAGATCGGCGCTGCCGCCGATGAGCAGCGGCAGTTCCGCAGCGACCGGCTGGAGCACATCCTTGCCCGCGGCGCGGGTGGCGAGCTTGGCATCGGTCGGGAAGACCGGGATCTTTGCGAGAATGCCCTCGGCGCCCGGCGCATTCTGAGCGGAGTCGAGCAGCGCGGCCTTCTCGGGATTGGCCTCGCGCCAGGCCTTGTAGGTCTTCGACCACTTGTTGCAGGCCTTCACGAGTCGCTTCTTGTGCTCGCCGAAATAATTCCGCACGTCCTCGCTCACGAAGAAGTGCTCCTCGGCCGGCAAACCGAGGCCCGCGCGCGCGCCATCGGAGAACTTCGCGCCACCCTCGCCGTGGCCCTTCGCCGTGCCGGCGACTTCGGGGATGCCCTTGCCGATCGTCGTCTTCGCGATGATCAGCTGGGGCTTTCCGCTCTTGGTCTTCTTCGCTTTGTTGAAAGCCTTCAGGAAAGCGGCCATGTCGTGGCCATCGATCGTCTGCACATCCCAGCCGATCGCCTTGAAGCGCTGCGCGGCATTTTCGCTCTGCGTCTTGTTCGCCATCGCGTCGAGCGTGACGTCGTTGGCGTCGTAAATGAGGATCAGGTTATCGAGCTTCTGGTGGCCGGCGAAGGAGACCGCCTCCATCGCGACGCCTTCCTGCATGCAGCCATCGCCCGCGAGACACACGACGTGGTAATCGAAGATCGGGTGCTCCGCCGT
>JAZKEV010000332.1:0-413 GCA_040386765.1 Verrucomicrobiota bacterium
GGAGCTCACCACCACGCCGTTCCATCTCCCACAACTCCTCCGCGATATCGCCGCCGCCACGAGCCCGCGCTTCGAGCAGAAGAGCCTGGATTTCATTTTCGATCCCGCGCCCGACCTGCCCGACCTCGTGCTCGGCGATCCGCAGAAGCTCCGGCAGGTGATCGACAATCTCCTCGGCAACGCCGCGAAGTTCACCGCCACCGGCACCGTCCGCTTCCGCGTGCAGATTTCCGGGATCGAGACCGTCGAGTTCAGCGTGAGCGACACCGGCGTCGGCATCGCGAGCCACGATCTCTCGCGGCTCTTCCAACCCTTCCAGCAGGCCGCCGATGGCCGCCCCGCCGAGCCCGGCACCGGTCTCGGCCTCGCGATCAGCCAGCGCATCGTCACGCTCATGGGTGGCCGCCTCGAGG
>JAZKEV010000332.1:423-4973 GCA_040386765.1 Verrucomicrobiota bacterium
GTCGCTTCTTCTTCTCCGTCGCCCTCCCCGTCCTCGCCGTCGATGCCAGCGCCCAGCGCGCCGCGACCAATGCCATCGTCGGCTACCGCGGCGCCCGCCGCCGCCTGCTCATCGTCGATGATGTGCCCGTCAACCGCCACGTCCTCCGCGATCTGCTCACGCCGCTCGGCTTTGCCATCACCGAGGCCGCCGGCGGCCTCGAGGCGCTCGCCCTGGTGCCGGAACTGCGCCCGGATCTGATCTTCCTCGATCTCCGCATGCCCGGCATCGACGGCCTCGAGCTCGCCCGCCGTCTGCGCGAGCGCCCGGGCGGCCCGGCACTCAAACTCTTCGCCATGTCCGCGAGCGTGCTGTCGTTCAATCGCGAGAAGGCCTTCGCCGCCGGCTGCGACGACTTCCTCCCCAAACCTTTCCGCGAGGAAGACCTGCTCGCGCGCCTCGGCCTCGCCCTGCAGCTCGAGTGGATCACCGATGCCGACGCCGCGCCCGCCCGCTCCACCTCGCGCTCGCCCTTCCCCAGCCTCACCACGCACCTGCCCCTCGCCACGGTGGAGGAGCTCCTCGCCATCGCCCGCCGCGGCGAGATCGCGCAGCTCCGCCGCCGCTTCGACGAATTGAAAGGCGATCCGCTCGTGGACTCGCTCGACGTTTTCGTGAAAACGTATCGGATGGAGCGGATTCGCGAAGCCCTCGAACGCCACCTCTCCTCCACTTCGTCGACGTCATGACCAACCACCCCACTGGCCGCATCCTCGTCGTCGACGATACCCCTGCAAATCTCTCCCTGCTCCTCGACGCGCTCACGGAGGCCGGCCACGAGATCCTCGTCGCCGAGAGCGGCCGCAGCGCCCTCTCCCTCCTCGAGCACACCACGCCCGACCTCGTGCTCATGGATATGGTCATGCCCGGCATGGACGGCGTCGCCACCTGTCGCAAACTCAAGGAGCGTCCCGAGTGCCGCGACGTTCCGGTGATCTTCATGACTGCCATCGAGGAGCCTGCGCAAAAGCTCCGCGCCTTCGAAGCCGGCGCCCTCGATTACATCACCAAGCCCGTTTACCCGCCCGAGGTGCTCGCCCGCATCGCCGCGCACATCCAGATTCGCAGCCTGCAAAAAAACCTCGCCGACGAGCTCGCCCTCCGGATCGAAGCCGAGAATCAGCTCAGCCACTCGCTTGATCGCGCCGTTATCCTCGCCGACCCTAGTGGCCGCATCGTCTTCAGCACCCGCCTCGCCGCCGACCTGCTGCACAAGCACTTCCCCGGAGTCGACGGACATCTCCCGCCCCGCCACGAAGCCGGCGAGACCCCGCTCGTCGCCCGCCGCTTCTCCGAGCGCGACCGCAACGATCTCCAGATGCTCGTCCTCGAGGAGCGCGGCTCCCCGCCCGGGCCCGCCTCGCTGATGATCCTTGGCATCACCGCCCGCGAAGCCGAGGTCCTCTACTGGATCGCGCAAGGCAAGAGCAACCCCGACATCGCCATCATCCTCGGCGCCAACGTCCGCACGGTGCACAAGCACGTCGAACACATCTTCCAGAAACTCGGCGTCGAGACCCGCAATGCCGCCATGCTCGGCGCCATCGAAGTCCTCCGCCCCGCAAGGTAGCCAGGCCTAGCGCGGAGCTTTAGCCCGCTCCGAATACCCTGAGTGGTCCGAGCGCGGGCTAAGTTCCGCGCTACGCGTCCCTCAAACTGTCCGCTACCTTCCCGAGTATCGCACACCTCCGGGCTGCGTCATGCTTCGTGTCGCGTCTCCGTTTCTGTCAGCGTAAGTTGTCTCTCGTTCCCCACCCCGCCCCATGCCCCTGTTGCCGTCCGCCACACGCTTTGCCGTTCCGTGCTTTGCCGCAGTCAGCGCCGTCGTCTTCGCCGTCACCTCCCTTTCCGCCGCTGCCGCCGAGCCACTCCCGGTCGATTGGATCGATCCCCAAACCGGCCATCGCATTATCCGCCTCTCCCCCGACTCGGGCGGTTCGAGTCTCTATTTTCATCAGCGCAGCTATACGCCCGAGGGCGACAAGATCATCATCCATACGCGCGGCGACGGCTCCGCGCCTGGCGCACTCGCGACCGTCGATCTCACTCATCTCTCTGCTTCGTCGCCCACCACCCGCCCCAAGATCGAGGTCGTCGCGTCCAATACCCGCGCCTTCGCCACGGCGTGGCGCACGCGCGAGGCCTATGTGTTTCGCGGAGATTCGATCGTCGCCCTCCATCTCGACACGAAGGCCGAGCGCCAGGTCGTGAAACTCCCGCCCGGCGGCCGCGGTCGCCAGTTTGCGGTCAATTGCGATGAGACGCTTCTGGTCGGCATCTCGCCCGATCCCGAGGGCAAGACGATCCCGCGCACGCCTCCGGCCAATGGCATGGGCGGCACCCTCGAAGCCAACTGGGCCGCCGGCACGCCCAAGCAGATCTTCGTCGTCGATATCAAGACGGGCGCGATGCGCACGATCCACCGCGAAAACGATTGGACGAATCATCTCCAGTGCTCGCCCGCCGATCCGCTCCAGATTCTCTTCTGCCACGAGGGTCCGTGGCACTTCAACGAGCGCACGTGGGTCATCCGCGCGGACGGTTCGCCCGCGAAATCCATTCACCAGCGCACGATGAATATGGAGATCTGGGGTCACGAATTCTTCAGCCACGATGGCAAGACCGTGTGGTACGATCTCCAGACGCCGCGCAGCACCGTCTTCTGGCTCGCCGGTTACGAGATCGCGACCGGCAAACGCACGTGGTATCACCTCGAGCGCAACGAGTGGTCCGTCCACTACAACATCTCGCCCGATGGAAAAGTCTTCGCCGGCGATGGCGGTTATCCCGGCAGCGTCGCTGCGCGCGGTCCCGACGGCGAGATCATCAAGCCACCCGCACAGGGCCAGTGGATCTATCTTTTTCGTCCCGTACCCGTCCGCGGCAATTCCCCGCGCGAATCCGGTCGCGAGCTCGTCGATATCGGCATGCTCAAGTCGGAGCGGCTCGTCGATATGTCGCAGCACGACTACGACAAGACCCGCGGCGTCGAGCCGAACCTCACGTTCACGCCCGACGGCAAGTGGATCATCTTCAGCGGTAATTTCCACAGCCCCCGCGATGAGCGCGGCCGCGCCATCACGCATGTCTATGCGGTGGAAATCGCCCCTGCCGAAAAGAAATCCTGAACAGTCGCCCCTTCGCGGCGTCTTACCGCTCGTGTCCATGATTCCCCGTCCGCGCAATTCCCTGCCTGTGCTGCGCCGGGTTCCGCTTGCCCTCAGCCTGCTGATCGCCGCCACCGCCAATCTCGCCCGCGCCGAGCTGAGGTTCGTCGGCATCCTCAGCACGCGCGACTCCACCCGCTTCGCCCTCACGGATACGGTCTCGGGAAAGACTTCGTGGATTACGTCGCAGGAGAATTTCGCCGGCTATAAGGTCGCGGCTTTCGATGCGCAGGCCGATACCCTTACGCTGATCCGCCAGGGCCAGGAACTAAAGCTTCACCTCATCGACGCCAAAGTTCAGCCCGGCGGCCACCTCGAGCTCAGCGGCACGATCACCTTCGGCCAGGAGCAAAAGATGGAGATCGTTCGCGCAACGCTCCGTTACGACGAGGAGAACGTTTTCCCGCTCAAGGACGGCATTGTCTATAAGATCACGCCGCGCCGCCTGGACGACGGCACGATCCGCTACGCGATCGCGATCCAGCGCGGCACGGGTGAAACGGCCGAGCTGATCTCTGCGCCAACCGTGACCGCCTTTGCCGATAAACCCTTCAGTCTCGCAGTGGGCGACTACGGGTTCGCGTTTTCACCGCGGTAACCGTCGGCGATTTCGCACACGGCGCGAGCTTGCCCCGAGTGCCCGTGAATCTCAACGTGCGGCACCCCATGAAACGTCTCTCCCTCGCGACGCTCTTCGCGCTCGCCCTCGCCGTCACCCGCCTTCTCGCCGCCGCTCCCACAACCGCGACACCGCAGATTGTCCCGCTCTGGCCCGCCGGAGCGCCCGGATCAGAAGCGCGCAAAGACGAACCCGAGAAGATCGACGGCGACAAGGTCACCAACATCCATCACCCGAGCCTCACGCTCTATCTCCCGCCCAAGGACAAGGCCACCGGCACCGCCGTGATCGTCGTCCCCGGCGGCGGCCATCGCAATCTCGTGATGCGCCACGAGGGCTACAATGTCGGCGAGTGGTTCGTGCAGCGGGGCATCGCCGCCTTTGTGCTCAAGCACCGCCTTGGCAAGGACGCCGCTTTCCCAGAAGGCCAGTCACCCTATCAGTGGGATGTCCACGGCCTCGCCGATGGCCAGCGCGCTCTCCGCCTCGTCCGCCACCGCGCGCAGGAATGGGGCATCGATCCGAAACGCGTCGGCATCCTTGGCTTCTCGGCCGGCGGCGAGATCGCCTTTCTCACCGCGATGAAGGCCGCTTCCGCCGATGCCGCCGCCGCGGACCCGATCGACCGCCAGAGCGCGCGTCCCGATTTTCAGGCGCTCATCTATCCCGGCAAATCCTCCCTCATCAAACCCGAGAAGGGCGCCCCGCCCGCTTTCCTCGCCGCG
>JAZKEV010000332.1:4983-5277 GCA_040386765.1 Verrucomicrobiota bacterium
ATCTCCGAAGGCCTCGCCAGCGTATATCTGCTTTTCAAGAAGGCGGGCGTGCCCGCCGATCTCCACATCTACGCCACCGCCGGCCATGGCTTTGGCCTCCGCGATACCAACAAATCTCCGTCCGGCGCATGGCCGCAGCGCTTCATCGAGTTTCTCGCGGATCAGAAGTTGTTAAAGCAGTAGGTTCAGCGAGTTAGTAAGTGATTCAGTACGGGCCAGCCTGCGCGCGACGGCCCCAGAGCGCCCGCCGCGCGTCCTTTCCGTCGCAGCTCTCACATTCAGCGCAGTTTCCCA
>JAZKEV010000333.1:0-10640 GCA_040386765.1 Verrucomicrobiota bacterium
CACGATGACCATCGCAACCAAATCACTCAAGTACTACTTAACGGAGTAGTGTTAGCTACTCCAAATGAATCCAATGCTAATCATTCTAGTCATCGCGGTCGTCGTGATCGCGGCGGTCGCGCTTGCAGTCCTCAAGGCAAAAAGTGGCGCAGCCGGGGGCGCACCGCAGCCTGAGGTATACTACCTCAAGAACTCGTTGTTCAGCCCGGCTGAAAGATCGTTTGCCGGTGTGCTTGAATCCCTCGACTACGAAAACCTGACGATCGCCAGCAAGGTGCGGCTCGCCGATATATTCGGCATCAAGAAGGGGCTTGCGCACGGTGATCGACTACGCGCTTTCAATCGAATCAACGCGAAGCACGTGGACTTCCTGCTAATCCAGAGCAGTGATGGCCGGCCCCTTCTTGGCGTCGAGCTCGACGACAGTTCGCATAACGAAAAAGCGAGAGTCGAGCGTGACGCCTTCGTCGATTCGGTATTCACCGCCGCCGGGCTTCCCATCCTTCATATCGCAGCAAAGGCCGCATACGATCCGAAAGACATCCGTCGCCAGATTGAATCGGCGCTGGCGAGAAACACCTAACCTTGTGCCGACCCCATCCAAAATCAACAAAGCCGAGCTTAAGCGCATTATCGGTGCGTTCGAGTCGGAGTCGGCAAAGTTCCACGATGTCACTTTCACTACATTCCTGGTCCACAACGGAGTGCCATCGGCTATTCGCAGATTTCACCCCTCGAATCATACGATCATGCTTTGGCAGTATTACGGAAGCATGTCCGCGAAGGACGGCGCCGGCGAATTCGTAAACGATCTGAAATCGAGTGATCTGAAATGGGGCTTACGCGGCGCGCAGGTCACATTGTTCGCCGTGCTGGAGGGAGATCAGCACACCCTGTTTGTCCGAATGGCGCAGCGGGCAGCCGCTGTACTGCGCACGGAGGATGTTATGACCGTAAAAACGCGTGTCGTGGATGAAGTCGCCAAGAAGGCAGCCCAAGAAGGCGCGAAGCCAGTAACGGTCACCAATGACAACCTACTGGCGGTGTGGTTAAACTACCTCTTGTTCTTCATTTCGAAGGTGTATCCCGATAAAGCAACCATCGGCACAATCAGCCCTGACCCATTTGTCCTTTCTTTACTTGCGCTGGAGTCAATGCAGGAAACCGAAACAGTGGTGAAAGCAGACAAATCGTCATCCCAAATTGAGTCATTGAGATTTCGCGTCGCGCTGTCTTTTCCTGGTGAGCGGCGGCCATATGTCTCGAAAGTCGCGGCGATTCTACGGAAAAAACTCGGTCGAGATTCCGTCTTCTATGACTTCGATTATCAGTCACAACTCGCCCGGCCTAATCTCGATCTCTTGTTACAGAATATCTATCGCAAGCAATCGCACCTACTCGTTGTTTTCCTTTCTTGTGAGTATGCCAAGAAGGACTGGTGCGGCCTGGAGTGGCGGGCCATCAGGGACATCATCAAGTCTAGAGAAGACGACAAGATCATGTTTGTACGGTTCGACGATACACCAATCGACGGGCTTTTCTCGATCGATGGATATGTTGACGGTGCGCGATTCACTCCTGCCGCAGTCGCCAAGATGATCACTGATCGGCTCCCGAGCGCCTAGACCTAGGAAAACGAGCAAGGGGTCATGACCCCTTGCTCCTTCCAGCCGACTACATGCGCCATCCCCTTTCTCCTCACCTGGCCTTTAGGGAATGATCGAATCCTAGATGTCTTGAAACCACAGCAAGGATAAAGGTATTATGATCACCAATGCAAATTACTGCCATCAATTTTGATAGGAGCGATGACCTCGGTTTAGCGCCGATCAAAATGGACCATTTGGGAAAGGTTGTATTGATAGCAGGAAGAAACGGCTCCGGAAAAACGCGACTACTTGCACGTATCGAAAGTAGCCTGATGAAAGGACCGCTAGGAGTTTTGCAGAGAAATTACGAATTATATCACAACGCTTTGGTCAACGAGCCGAGGTATGGCACGCAGGTCGATTGGATGTCTCAGTATGAGTCGCACACAAAAAAATTTAGAGAACGCGAAAGCGTTACGATCGACGTCGATGCGGAGTTAGCTCCGAGAGTCGTTCAGTTCGTTCCTACGATGCTCGCTTTGGTGGATCCACAACAACTGACACCCATGGTTCTGCTTAATAGTTCGAAGGAGGCGAAGATGCCCGGAGTTAGTACCCTATCGAAATCAGCACTTCCGATGATACAGGCATGTCAGGATAGTTATTACGAAGCTACTCATCCTAAGAAGACCATTAGCATAGCTGAGGCAGCACAAGCCGTTGGCGATTACGAGAGACTGAACTTAATTATTGAGCGATTCCTCGGGGTACGGCTGGAGCGGTCCATAAATCGAGAGGCGATGTTGTTCGGTCATCGTATTGGCCTCGGATTGCTTTCAGCGGGGCAGAAAGTGCTTCTTCAACTCTGCGTCGCTATCTACGCGCAAGGTGCGACATTGAACGACTTCATCCTCATGATGGATGAGCCGGAGAATCATCTGCATCCGGCGGCTCTGCTGGACGTTATTGAGGACATTCGCGAGAAGATCGGAGACGGCCAGCTATGGATTGCGACGCACTCCGTCCCGCTTCTCGCGAATCTCGAAAACTCGGCACTTTGGTGGATGGAGGATGGCCATATTAGTAAAGCCGGTAAGACTCCCGAGCTGGTTCTGCGAGGATTGCTCGGCAAGGAAGAACGTATTTCTAAAATCGCTGATTTCATTGACCTCCCTTTCGTAATCGCGAGTAACCGCTACGCATACGAATGCCTGTTGCCGCCGGATGTTATCGCTGGAGGAAAAGCGGATCCCCAAATGCTCCAGATTAGGGACGCCCTGAAAAAATCTAAGGCGCCGAGTGCACCTCTGCGTATATTGGATTTTGGCGCAGGGAAGGGTCGTCTTGCGCTCGAGTTGGCGGACTCATACCAATCTTCTGGGTTGGAGGTGGACTACGTCGCGTTCGATAGCTCCAAGATTGATGCGGGTGAGTGTTCCACAGCCGTGTCGCGACTCTGTGCCGCGGCAAATCTCCCGCAGCGGGTAAGGCTTTTCCATGACATGTCGGTGCTGAGGGCGGAGTTCGATGAAGGGTCATTCGACGTAGTCGTAATGTGTAACGTTTTGCATGAAATCCTGCCCGAATCTTGGATCGACTATTTTGGGCCCAGCGGTAAAATTACCAAACTGCTCAAACCAACGGGTTCCTTGCTCTTGGTTGAAGTGCAACAATTGCCTTACGGTGAACGGGCTCACCATCTAGGCTTTTTGGTTTTGGATACGCCCCATCTGAAAAAGCTTTTCTCGATTACCGAAGCCGATGCAAAGAGTTTTCTGGTGAATGCCGAACGTGACGGGTGGCTCAAGGCGCACCTAATACATCGCAGCTTAATCGCTCGCTTTGCGCCGGCCACCCTTCGGGAGGCTCTTGTCGATTTGAAAGCCACGGCGAAGGATCGAATTCGGGACCTTCGAGGCAAAACGCCCTCGTATTTCGATGGAAGACTTCACGGTTTTTGGGTGCAGCAGTTGGCCAACGCGACACTCGGTTTGAACGAATAGAGCGCAGTCCCGCCTCAAGACCTCATCCAGAAAGCCTACGGATCAGAGCTTCTCACCGCCACATGGCGACGGTGTTGGACCGCTCGGGCGGTCCGATGAGGCGAATTTGCCAAGCCAAGGTCTAGCACTCGCAGACAGCCGGATTTCTGCCGGCGCCGCCTCCGCTTCGCGGCATTCTCAGCACGGTTTAAAATCGTCAGACAGACTCCGGTTACGCAATCGCCGAAGACTGTCGCTCATGCGGCACGAGTTTTCTGAGTGCCGGGAGCACAAGCCGCTGAAAAATTAAAAGCCCTCTGGCCGCAGGGCCTAGAGGGGCTGGCGTAAACCAAACTAGGTTTACTTACGAGACCGATACCATGTGATGGCCATGGTTGGAAGGACGGTCGCAACAACGGTCCAAACGCGCTCTGAGTGCTCGGGTCTAAGCAGGGTTATGACGGAAGCGCACACCACCAGAACGAGCGCTAACAGGAATACAAATGCCATGGAGAGCATTTGCTGCCGGTACTCGGCAATCTGAACGGCATACTTATCCGCCTCGCGCTCGATCTTCGAGGCGGTTGCTGCGGGCTGGCTATCGTGCTGAGTCATTGGGGCGGGTCTCCTTGTGTTTAGCAGCTAAGCAGTAGCTTAGCTGTTTTTTTGGAGAGCCGCCCGTCAAGCGGGCGATTAGCACCTCAGGGGTCGCGCTCAGTCGAACTGGTCCCACAAAGTGACATTTGAGAGGTAAAAGCAAGTGCGATCTGTAGGCCGGACACTCTCATCAATGTACTGGCCCGAAAAGGCTGTTCCAGCCTGTGCGGTGGAGGGTGTTCCTCCGCGCTCGATACGCCTAAGACCTTGGCCGTAAGACCGCGACGCTTCCATTCTGGAAGCCTACATCAGCGAGCGCGTGCGGAGCGCAAGCGAAACTGTCTTTGATTAGTTGGGGCTCCGCTGGGGCGTACTTCTTATAATCGGGCGGCCCAACGGCCACGTTGGCGCTGGGCGTCACCAACGAGGATCAGTCGCGAAATTTGCTTGAGAATCGTCTGAGAAAAGGAAGCTCCCTCTGAAAATGGTGCCCAAGGGGGGACTCGAACCCCCATGCAATTAAGCACAGGCTTCTGAGACCTGCGTGTCTACCAGTTCCACCACCTGGGCAATCTAACGCTTTCGCTTGCGGAGAGTTGGCCGGTTCGTGAGGGCCGTTTTTGACATGGGTTTCCGCGTTTTCCGGGGTGAACCGGGAGCGGCGGAGGGACCTATGGGACAAAGAACGAGCGGCACGAACCTGCTTACAAACCGTCAGAGCGGTCTTAATACGCCCGCGCGAAAGTGAACGGCAAGCAGAAATGGCGGGGGGCTCGGACAACGCTTTTTGCGGTGGCCAAGTCACGCCTGCCGGACAGGGGGCGGGAGGCACGAGAGCCGGGTATGGCCTGGCGCGGCCGCCGCAATCCAAGAGCTTTTTAAGGAGCCGCGAAAAACACGGACTTCACGGAAACCTGGAACCGCTAAAAAACGCTAAGCACCGCTAAATCAGAGAGGCGGAGCGTAGGGGCTGTTTGGGAAGGGCGGTCGGCTTGATCGGGCGCGCGGAGGGGTGGTGGGTGGGCCGAGGCGAACGACGCGCTGGGGCGGGCGCCCGGATGGGTCGGCACGGGCGGGGCGAGGGCCGAAGCTGAAACTTTTTTGGGAATGGACGGTATGGACGGAATGGACGGGGCGACACGCGGGGCGGTTGGGGGTATAGTACCCTTTGCCAGTCGACATCAGATCTTTGACACGGAGCGCACAGAGGGGGAGGGAGAAAGGAGAAAGGAGAAAGGAGAAGGGACGAGGGAGGTCACGGAGCTGATCCACCGGCGAGGGTGGCGGTGGGGGCCTCCTCTATTTCCGGGATAAACTGGGGTCGGCTGCGATCAGGCGGGGATGCGCCTTCGCCAAGGCTACGGCGACATTCAAGACGGAGAGGAACCACGAAATACACGAAACACACGAAATGCGGAAGGGGAGCGGGGAGGGGGGGGCGACCGCGCGAGGTTTACCTTTATTTCCGGGATATGTTGGGGTCGGCTGCGATTGGCTGGTGCGCCTTCGCCATGGCTACGGCGACATTTGGGTGGGCAGAGCCACGAAGCATATGAACAACATGACGGTCAGAACGGGCTCAGGCGAGGGAGCGGCGGGGGCGGCAGCGCAGAATCCTCCTCTATGTCCGGGCTATTCTGGGGTAATCCGCGATGTGCTTGCGCCTTCGCCAAAGGCTACGGCGACATTCGGGCGGAGGTAGGCCCACGAAACACACGAAAGACACGAAAGTCGGAACGGGATCGGGCGAGGGGTGGTGGCGAGGACGGCAGCGCAGGGTTCGCCTCTATTTCCGGGATATGTTGGGGTGGGCTGCGATCGGCTGGGGTGATAGCCCGCGCGTTGGGGGCACCGCGCCTCCATCAGATCGAGATCGAGACGGGGTGGGGGCAGTTACCCGGCGAGGATGACTTCGATCTTTTGGGCGCGGAGTTCGGCGAGGGCTTCGGCGGGGGCTTGGGCGTCGGTGACGATCGTGTCGATATCTTTGAAATCGCAGAGGCGGAAGGTGGAGCGGCGGCCGAACTTGGTATGGTCGAGGCAGAGGATCACGCGCGCGGCGCCGGCGATCATGGCGCGCTGGATATCGACGAGGAGCGCGTGGGAATTGTAGATGCCATCGGAGGCGAGGCCGCCGGCGCTGAGGATCGCGACATCGGCGTGGAGGCGCGAGAAGGTCTCGACGGCGTGGGGGCCGACGAGCGTGCCGAGGCGCGGGTAGATGACGCCGCCGGAGAGGTGGACTTCGTGGCGATTGGAGCCGGAGAAGAGATTGGCGACGGGGAGGGAGTTGGTGATGACTTGCGCGACCTTGTCGCCGAGGTGCTTCGCGACGTGGTAGCAGGTGCTGCCGCTATCGAGCGTCACGGTCTGGCCGGGGGAGAGGATCGCGGCGCAGGCGAGGCCGATGGCTTCCTTTTCCGCAACCTGCTTCGTATCGCGGACATTGAAGACAAACTCGTCGCTCTTCGGCGCCTGCACGAGGCGGGCGCCGCCGTGGGTGCGGCGGGCGAGGCCCCTTTCTTCCAAAGCGGTCACGTCGCGGCGGACGGTGGAGACGGAGGCCTCCACCGACTGGGCAAGCTCCTCCAAGGAAGCGAATTCCGCTTTCTGGAGGTAGGCCTCGATCCGGGCCTGGCGTTCTTCGGCCTGCATGACGTGAGGCTGGTTTGGTAGATGTTGGAAGATATTGCAACTGTTGATTGACAATCTGGAAGATTTTGGGCGTTGATGGGCGCTTCTCTCATGGCCTCCTCTGTTTCCCAAGCACCTGCGACGACGCTCGAGCGCTTGCTGGCGTTGTCGCATGAGCTGGGGCGCGAGGAGCGGAAGCTGGCGATCCTCGGCGAGGGCAACACCTCGGCGCGCGGGGAGGGTGGCCAGTTTTGGGTGAAGGCCAGCGGATCCAATCTCGCGACGCTCTCGCCGCTCGGCCTCACGGAGTGCCGGAGCGCGGAGCTCGTCGCGCTGCTCGACCGCAAGGGCAAGCCGCTCGCCGATACCGCGATCGACGAGGCGCTGCTGGCGGCGCGCGTGGATGGCGCGGCGAAGAAGCCCTCGGTCGAGGCGATGTTTCACGCGTACCTGCTGACGCTGCCGGGGGTGAATTTCGTGGGCCACACGCATCCGGTCGCGGTGAACAAGATCCTTTGCACGCGGCACGCGCGGACCTTTGTGACGCGGCGGCTCTGCCCCGATGAGATCGTGTGCTGCGGCGGCGAGAGCGTGCTCGTGCCGTACCTCGATCCCGGGCTGAAACTCGCGCAGGGCATCCGCAGCGCGGTGATCAGTTATATCAAACGTGTCGCGCGCCCGCCGCGCGTGATCCTCCTCGAGAACCACGGCTTGATCGCGCTCGGCGCCACGCCGGAGGCGGTGCTGGCGGCGACATTGATGGCCGCCAAGGCGGCGGAGATCTTTGCGGGGGCGATGGCGCTCAGCGGCGGGCGGCCGCGGTTTCTCAGCGCGGCACAGGTCGAGCGGATCGCGGGGCGGCCCGATGAACATTATCGGCAGCGCGCGCTGGGGCTCTGAACGGCGTGCAACCTGGCACTCGCTCAGGCACCTACATATATACATACACACTCAACCACGCAGACACCTACGCCTGCGCACATTCTCTCTCTCCTTCTCCTTTCTTTTTTCTCTTTCCCTTTCTCTCATCTAAAAACCCATTCCACCCATGAGCTCCTATAAGTACGTCAACTTCGCTTGGGACGACGCGAAAGCCGCTTCCCTCGATCCGGTCGGACGCCTCGTCTACCGCTCCAATCTGCTCGGCAGCGACCAGCGCATCACCAACACCGGCGGCGGCAACACGTCGTCGAAGATCTCGGAGAAGGATCCGCTGAACGGTCAGGCGACGGAGGTGCTCTGGGTCAAGGGCTCCGGCGGCGATCTGCGCACGAGCACGCGCGAGAATTTCTCGTCGCTCTACCAGCAGAAGCTGATCGACCTGCAGTCGCTCTACGCCTCGCGGGGCGACAAGGGCCTGAAGTCGCAGGCCGAGGACGACATGGTGGGCATGTACACGCACGCGACCTTCAACCTGAATCCGCGCGCCTCCTCGATCGACACGCCGCTGCACAGCTTCATCCCGGCGAAGTTCGTCGACCACATGCACCCGAATGCGATCATCGCGATCGCGGCCTCGCAGAATTGCGAAAAGCTCACGCAGGAAATCTTCGGCGGCGAGATGGCGTACGTGAGGTGGATGCGCCCCGGCTTCGAACTCGGTCTCGCGATGCAGGAGATCTGCCGCAAGAACCCGAAGGTGAAGTCGATCATGATGGGCCAGCACGGCTTCATCTCGTGGGATAACGACGAGAAGGCCTGCTACACCTACACGCTCGACTGCATCGAGAAGGCGGCGGCGTACATCGAGAGCAAGTACGCCGCGAAGGGCGGCGACGCGACGGCCTTTGGCGGCGCGAAGTACCAGACGCTCGACGAGGCGAAGCGCCGCGCGACGTTTTCCGCGATCCTGCCGTGGCTGCGCGGCCAGGTCTCGAAGGAGAGGCGCTTCATCGGCACCGTGCAGGACGATGCGAAGATCCTGCGCTTCGTAAATTCCAAGGATGCCGCCCGTCTCGCGGAGCTCGGCACCTCGTGCCCGGATCACTTCCTGCGCACGAAGATCAAGCCGCTCTACGTCGACTGGAATCCGCAGGCCGAGGACGTCGCGGCGCTGAAGTCGAAACTCGCCGCCGGGCTCGAGCAGTACCGCAAGGACTACGCCTCGTACTACGCGGCGTGCAAGCACGCGAACTCGCCCGCGATGCGCGATCCGAACCCGACGGTGGTGCTCATCCCCGGCCTCGGCTTGATCGCGTGGGGCAAGGACAAGTCGGAGTCGCGCGTGACCGCGGAATTCTACAACTGCGCCGTCGAGGTGATGCGCGGCGCGGAGGCGATCGATACCTACATTTCGCTGCCGCAGCAGGAGGCTTTTGATATCGAGTACTGGCTGCTCGAGGAGGCGAAGTTGAAGCGCATGCCCGCCGAGAAGGAGCTCGCGCGCCAGATCATCATCGTGATCGGCGCCGGTTCCGGCATCGGCAAGGAGACGGCGCACCGCCTCGTGAAGGAGGGCGCGCACATTGTGAGCGTCGACCTCAATGCCGACGCGGCGAATGGCACGGCGAAGGAGATCACCGACAAGTACGGCCTCGGCATCGGCGTGGCGGGCACGGGCATTTCCAATTGCGGCCCGGCCATCGGCCTCTCGGCCAACATCACGGACCGCGCGAGCATTCGGAAGATGCTCGACGAGGTGGCGCTGGCCTACGGGGGCTTCGACTCGATCTGCGTGACGGCGGGGATCTTTGTGCCGAGCGACACGACGGGTCACATCCCCGACGACAAGTGGGCGCTGACGTTTAGTATCAATGTCACCGGTTCCTACTTCGTGGGCGACGAGGCGTTCAAGACGTGGAAGGAGCAGGGCCTCAAGGGGCAGCTCGTCCTCACCACCTCGGCCAATGCGGCGGTGGCGAAGAAGGGGTCCGTGGCCTACGACGTCTCCAAGGCGGCGGGCAATCATCTCGTGCGCGAGCTCGCGATCGAACTCGCGCCGCTCGTCCGCGTGAATGGCGTGGCGCCCGCGACGGTGGTGCAGGGCTCCGCGATGTTCCCGCGCGACCGCGTGATCGGCTCGCTCGCGAAGTACAGCATCCCGTACAAGGACGATGAGGCGACCGAGTCGCTGGTGAAGAAGCTCGCGCAGTTCTACGCGGATCGGACGCTGACCAAGGCGCCGATCACGCCGGCGGACCAGGCGGAGGCGTACTTCCTTCTCGTCTCGCAGCGGCTGAGCAAGACGACGGGACAGGTCATCACGGTCGACGGCGGGTTGCACGAGGCGTTTCTGCGGTAACATTCGTGCCGTAAGCGGCGGCGCTGGAGGCGGAAACGACGCCGGCGCCTGCAGCGGAAGACAATATAGATCCTCGACTTTCAGATCCCGGCTCGGGGGCGAGCCGGGATTTGTTGCGGCGGTGGGCTGGAATGGGGGGAGGTAGATTTCGCCAATAACCCGCGATAGCGGAATCCGGCGTTGCCTTTGAAGGCTACCCGTTTTGCCTTTGATGCGACGTCGCTGCCGGAGCTGCAACCTCACCGGCTGAGGCGTCCTGACGTACCCCGTCAGACCCTCTTCCACCCCTCGCTTCAACCTTCCCCATGGTGTCTTCGGCTTTTGGCCGCGCGCGCGGCTACGTGCGACGCTGGCTCGTACCCGCCGTGCTGTGGCTGGTGGCGGCAGCCTCTATCGGTGCGGCGCTGTTCCTGGTGCTGCGGTCGTGCAGTTATGATGGTCGGGCGGTGGCGGCGTATGGGCTGTATTTCGTGCTGCATGTGATGGTGCCGGGCATTGTTGCCCTGGCGGCGATTCGTGGGCGCGCGCTGAGCTGGACGGAGACGATCGCGCTGGGCGTGCCGATGGGTTTTACGGTGGAGGTGTTCAGCTTTCTCG
>JAZKEV010000333.1:10650-14395 GCA_040386765.1 Verrucomicrobiota bacterium
CAACGCTTTCGCCGAGGTCGAGCGGTTCGCCGGGGC
This sequence comes from Verrucomicrobiota bacterium, assembly GCA_040386765.1. Taxonomy (GTDB): domain Bacteria; phylum Verrucomicrobiota; class Verrucomicrobiia; order Opitutales; family Opitutaceae; genus ER46. The sequence continues at coordinate 10,687 of JAZKEV010000333.1, forward strand.
TGCCCGTGCTGCCGGTGCTTTGGGGTGCGGTCGGCGTGGCGTGGTGGCGGCGGCGCGGGCTGGCGCCTCTGCGGTGGCGGCTGAGCCGGCGGCATGCGGCGGCGGCGGCGACGCTGAGCGGGTTTTTCCTCTGCACGGTCGTGGCGGCGGTGAGCCAGATGTTTTCGGAGTCGCCGCTGGCGACCGGGCTGCCGCAGCGGTCGATCTTTCACGACTGGGTGTATCTCGTGAGCCGGGCGGCGGCGATCAAGACGCACTGGCCGATCGAGGACCCGAGCCTCGCGGGCACGCCGCTGCACTATCACTACTTCATGCTGGTGCATGTGGCGGCCGCCTCGTGGAGCGCCGGGGTCGAACTCACGCTCGTGATGCTGCGGCTGACGATGGTGCCGCTCGGGGCGGTGCTGGTGGCGCAGGCCTACCTGCTGGGCCGACGGCTCTCGCGCCGGGTGTGGGGCGGCTTGTGCGCGGCGATGCTCACGGTGTGCGTGAGCGGCATGTCGTTCCGGCCCGACTACAGCGGGCGGACGGACTTCCTCGATCTCTTCGTACGGTGGCTCTACGTGAGCCCGACCTTCTTCTTTGGCGTGATCTTCTTCGGGGCGTTGCTGCTCGCGGTGGCTGAGTGCCAGGAGGCGAAGCGACTGCGCCCGCGGCTGGTCGTGTGGCTCGCGCTGCTGGCGGCGGCAGGCGCGGGGGCGAAGGGGACCGTGCTGCCGGTATTGCTCGTGGCGCTCGCGTTGTGGGCGGGGTGGCGGTGGCTGAAGGAGCGGACCTTTCCACGGCGGCTCGCGCTGCTCGGCACGATCATGGCGGGGGCTTTTGGCGTGGTGTATTTTTGGGCGATGGCGGCGTGGGGCACGGGCGAGGCGATGATCACTCCCTTCCGGATCTATCAGATCACGCAGTTCTGGTATGACTACGGGGTGGAGTGGCAGCGTGTTCTCATTGGAATCCTGCCCGCTTACGAGCTCGCGATCTGGCTGGGCGCGGCGGCGTGTGCGCTGGCAATCATCGCCGGCACCTCCGGCGTGCGGTTGCTGGCACTCGCGTATCTCATGCGCGGGGCGAAAGGTCACCGGACGGCGCTGGCGCATTGGCTTGGGGCGACCTTTCTCGCGACCGTGTTGATGGGGACCTTCGTCCACCTCGACAGCAACGGGGAGCTTTACGTGATCCTGCTGATGCGGCTGCCGCTGGCGGTGCTGACCGGGGCGTTTGCGGTGAGCGCATGGGATCGGTTTGGCGCGTGGCGCAGCCAGGTGCGGCAGAGAAATAACGAGCCGCGAGCGGCACTGGGCACGCGGGCGCTGGGTTGGTTGAAGATGGCGGGCAGTGTGACCGCGACCGTGGCGATTGCGCTTACCCTGGCCTTGCAAGTGAGCTCCTGGGTCAAGCGGAGCCAGAAAGGCTTCAACGACTGGTGCCGCACCTCGCCGCGGCTGACCGTGAACGACGATATGCTGCCGCTCTACGAGACCATGCGCTGGGTCCGCACTAATACGGAGCCCAACGCCGTGCTGCTCGCAAATGCCTTCACCTCACGCACCATGGCGGAGGGCCGCGGCATTTCCGTGGATCACACGACGGTCGGTGTGCACTATTACTACTCGGCGCTCTCCGAACGGTGTCTATGGATCGAGGGGCCGACGTATCAACTCGACGCCGCGCAGACGAGGCAGCGACTCACGGTGGCGACGGGAATTTTCTACCACGGCAAGCTGCCGACGACGGCGTTATTCGATTTCAAACCGGGCTACGTCCTGCTCGACCACCGCGTAGGCGATGGCGCGACGACCGCTCTCCCGGCACAGCAGCGGGTGTTTACGAACGGGCGCTACGAGGTCTACCGCGTGCCCGAGCCGCAGGCGATGACGGTGGTGTCGGATTAGAGTCCTTCTCGCGGCTCGAGGATGCGGCGAAGCCGGGCTCATGCCGTTGGTATCGGATTTTACGATACACTGCGTGCCAGCGTAAGGCCGTTCCTGCAACAAGGGGTGGGCGCGATCTTATTTCTCCAGTTCGGCGCGGAGGGCGATGAGATCGGGGAAGACGGCTTCGGCGTGGGCGGCCTGGAGTTGTGCGGCGTCGTGCGTGCCGGTGGTGACGCACCAGCAGGGGAAGCCGCCGTTGTGCGCGGCCTGGACGTCGAAGGGCGAGTCGCCGACGAGCATCGCGCTGGCGGCGGTGACGCCGAGCTGGCCGAGCACGTGGGCGGCGAACTCGGGCTGCGGCTTGATCCACGCCGTGTCCTTCGCGCCGACGATGGCGCTGAGATAGGGGGCGAAGCCGAGGTGCGCGCAAATCTTGCGCGCGTGGTCGCCGCGCTTATTGGTGAAGACGGCGAGCTTCACGCCGGCGGCGTGTTGCGAGCGGACGAGATCGAGCGCGCCGGGCATGGCGGTGACGTCGTCGAGCAGGATCGTCTCGGTATACGCGAGGTGGCGGCGGACGGCCTCGGCGATCTGCGCTTCGGGGAGGAAGTGCCGCATGGCGTTTTCGAGGCCACCGCCGACCGAGCGGCGGACCTGCTCCATCGTGGGAGCAGGGAGGCCGAACTGCGGCAGCACATGGCAATAGGTGCGGTGGATCGTCGTGAAGGCGTCGACGATGGTGCCGTCGAGATCGAGGAGGAGCGTGGCGAAGCGCATTTGGCGGAAGAGTCCAAAGGGCAAACGTTGAAAGGCCAAATAAATCCGGAGTGGGGGTGGGGCGAAGGGGATACGATGGAAGAGAGAGATTCGGGGCGGGCGAGGGTAGCGGCCGGGTAGGAGGATGGGGGCGAACACATTTTACTTTTAGTTTGGCGGCAGAGAGGTCGCGAACGACAGTAGCGCCATGTCTGTACGCACGGAGACGATGTCGGCGCGCGCTGTTGCCCAGGAGGTGGGCAACGCGCTCGAGGTGACGTTGGGCGGGGCGTGGCAGATCACCGAGCCGCGGCCGGCCTGGCGCGAGCTGCTGGCAGGGCGGCGGCCGGAGCGCGTGCGGCTGCGAGCGGAGGACCTGGACACGTGGGACTCCTCGCTGGCGCTGTTTGTCTTTGCGGCGCAGCAGTGGTGCAAGGCCGCGGGCGGGCAGTGCGACATCGACGCGCTGCCTGAGAAGCTGAGGATGCTGGCCGGCCAGCTGGCCTCGGCGGAGGAGACGAGCGTGCCCGTGGACCGGTCGGAAAACATCCTGACGCACGTGGGTATTGCCACGGTGGATACCGGGCGGAGGCTTACGGATATCTCGCGCTTCGTGGGGGAGTGCGTGTTGAGCACCGTGCAGGTGCTGAAGGCGCCGCAGCGTTTCCGCTGGGCCGACTGCCTGCGGGAGATGCAGCAGTGCGGCGCGATGGCGCTGCCGATCGTGAGCCTCATCAGCTTTCTCGTGGGCGTGACGCTGGCCTACGTCGCGGCGGTGCTGCTGCGGCAGTTTGGCGCGGATATCTACGTGGCGGACCTGATCGGCAAGGCGATGCTGCGCGAGATGGGCGCGCTGATGACGGCGGTGGTGCTCGCCGGCCGCACGGGCGCGGCGTTTGCCGCGACGCTCGGCAACATGAAGGCCAACGAGGAGATCGATGCCTTCGAGACGCTGGGCATCGCCCCGGTGCAGTTTCTCGTGCTGCCGCGCATGCTGGCGCTCGGGCTGATGATGCCGCTGCTGGCGCTTTACGCCAACGCGCTTGGCATCCTCGGCGGCATGGTGGTCTCGATGGGGC
>JAZKEV010000333.1:14405-19408 GCA_040386765.1 Verrucomicrobiota bacterium
ACTGGGTGGAGATGCAGACCATCGTCACGACGGCGGACCTTGGAGTGGGTCTCGTGAAGGCCACGGCCTTCGGGCTCATCGTGGGGCTGGCGGGGTGTTTGCGCGGCCTGCAGGCGGAGCGGAGCGCAGCAGGCGTCGGCCAGGCGGCGACCTCGGCGGTGGTCACGGCGATCCTGCTCATCACGATCGCCGACGCGGTGTTTGCGGTGCTCTTCAACGCGATGGGCTGGTGACGATGATTTCTCCCCTGAACAAATCCACCTCCCCTGCGATCGAAGTCGAACACGTGCAGTGCGGCTACGATGGCAACGTGGTCTTGAAGGACGTTTCGTTCACGGTGAAGCGCGGCGAGGTGTTCTTCATCATCGGGGGCTCGGGTTGCGGCAAGAGCACGCTCCTGCGGCACATGGTGGGGCTGCATCCGCTGCTCGGCGGCGAGGTGCGGTTTTTCGGTCAGCCTTTCTCGGCGGCAGATTTGGCGGCGCGACGCGCGATGCTGAAGACCTTTGGGGTGCTGTTCCAAAGCGGGGCTCTCTGGTCGTCGCTCACGCTGCGCGAAAATGTGGCGCTGCCGCTCGAGGAATATACCTCGCTTTCGAAGCGCGAGGTCGAGGAAATCGCGACGCTCAAGCTGGCGCAGGTGGGGCTCACCGGCTTTGAGGACTACTATCCCGCGGAAATCAGCGGTGGCATGAAGAAGCGCGCGGGCCTCGCGCGGGCGCTCGCGCTCGACCCGGAGATTGTGTTTTTCGACGAGCCCTCGGCGGGGCTCGATCCCGTGACCTCGCGGAAGATGGACGAGCTGGTGCTGCAGGTGCGCGAGACCTTTGGCACGACAATCGTGATCGTGTCGCATGAGCTGGCTTCGATCTTTGGGATCGGGGACCGCGCGATCATGCTAGACCGTACGGAAAAAGGCATCATCGCGGAGGGTGCGCCCAAGGACCTGGCGGCCAACAGCCGCGATCCGCGGGTGATGGAGTTTTTGCGGAGAGGGGACTTGTTGCGGACATGACTCTCCGCGAGGAATATTCGTTTTCAGGGCCGGCGCGCCATACGTGTGGCGGCGGATGAGTAAACCCGTTCCCGACCGCCTGATTAGAGACGCGAGGATCGGCGCTTCTCCGTCACCTTCCCATTGATTGCCTCGCAACTCACTTGTCCTCGCGAGAGGCGTAAAGCGCTCCTCGCGAGGACACGGTTTTAGAAGTGAACCTTACCCCGCCGAGCCGTCCTTGCGCGAATGGAGGCAGATGCGGTTGCCATCGGGGTCGGCGATCCAGGCCATCCAGCAGACGCGGGTCTCGGTGGGTTCGATGAGGATATTCACGCCGCGCTTGCGGCAGGCGGCGATGGCTTTGGGCACGTCGTCGACGGCGAGGGCGACGCAGGCGGGGCCGCTCCAATCCCACTCCTTGTGCGTGTGGTGCTCGGTGCCGTTCAGGCAGAGCGTGAGGGGCTCGGTGGCGAATTCGCTCCACCAGTCGTTCCACTCTTCGCCGCGCTTGAAACCGAAGAGGTCCTGGTAGAAATCGCGGGTTTTGCGGATGTCCTTCGTGTTATACATCACGAAGTCGATGGAGCGCACGGCGACGGGAGCGCCGCGGCGCGAGAGGCTGGAGGCTTTGGCCTTTTTCTTTTGGGCCGGGGTGGTTTTCGGGCGAGGCATAACGACGCGCTCTTTATTTTTTATTCGGTGGTTGGAAAACGCGATAGCGGCCGGCGGTTTGGCCGAAGACGGAGAGCTCGAAGCGCGCGCCGTCCCGCTCGTAGATCACCGTCGTGCCGGTGTGCTCGCTGCCGATGGAGATGATGCCGCCACCTTTCGGACTGGTGCTTTTCTGAACCTTGCCGGGGCCGAGGATCTGCACGACTTCGGCCTCGCTGGCGCCGGAGGAGACGATGATTTTGCCGCCGGCCTGCACCGACGAGCCCATCACCTCGACGGCGCGGTCGGCGGCGTCGAAGGTGACGTACGTGTCGCGCCGATCCCAGCGCACGGTGCGCTTGCCCATCGAGTCGCGGGACTGGACGGGTTCGCCGAGCAGCGCGTGCACCTCGGCGTAGCTCTGGCCAAGGCGCACGCCGTCGATGCTCCAGGGCTCGTTGCCGCTGTAGCGCGGCAGGGTGCGCGATGCGGTGGCGTCGCTGGCCTCGCGATAGCAACCGGCGAGAGCGAGCGCGGCAATGGCAAGGGCGAGCAGCGCGGCGGAGCGGAGCATTATTTCACGAAGGCCTCGGCGAATTGGTGGACGGGCATCGACTCCAGGCGGGCCCGGTCGGCGAAGAGGCCGAGGAGCGCAGCGGATTTCTCCGCGCCGTAGTGATCGCGAAAGGCGGCGGCGGCTTTGTCGCGGAGGATCGGGATGCCGTCGGCGCGGCGGCGGCGGTGGCCGATGGGATACTCGACGGCGACCTTTTCGGTGTGCGTGCCGTCGCGGAAGAAGATCTGGATGGCGTTGGCGATGGACCGTTTCTCCGGGTCGAGGTAATCGCGCGAGTACTGCTTGTCTTCCGCGACGAGCATGGTGGCGCGGAGGGCGTCGATGCGCGGGTCGGCGGCGATGGAATCCTCGTAGTGCTCGGCGGTGAGCGCGCCGAAGATGAGGCCGATGGCGGTCATGTATTGCAGGCAGTGATCGCGGTCGGCGGGGTTGTGGAGCGGGCCGGTCTTGTCGATGATGCGGATCGCGGACTCGTGGGTGGTGAGCTCGATGCGCTCGATCTCGTTGAGACGGTTGCGGACTTTCGAGTGAAGCAGCATCGCGCACTCGACGGCGGTCTGCGCGTGGAATTCGGCCGGGAAGGAGATCTTGAAGAGGATCTGCTCCATCACGTAGCTGCCGAGGGGGCGGGCGAGGCGCACGGGATTGCCGCGGAAGGAAACGTCCTGGAAGCCCCACGTCTTGGCGGTGAGCGCGGACGGGTAGCCCATCTCGCCGGTGAGCGCGATGAGGGCGAGGCGGACGGCGCGGCTGGTGGCATCGCCGGCGGCCCAGGATTTGCGCGAGCCGGTATTGGGCGCGTGGCGGTAGGTGCGGAGCGCGGAGCCATCGAGCCACGCGTGCGAGATCGCGGCGATGGTCTGCTCGCGCGTGGCGCCGAGCAGCGCGGCGGAGACGGCGGTGGAGGCGATGCGGACGAGGAGGACGTGGTCGAGTCCGACGCGGTTGAAGGAATTTTCAAGGGCGAGGACGCCCTGGATCTCGTGGGCCTTGACCATCGCGAGGAGGAGGTCGCGGACGGTGATCGGCGAGGTGCGCTGGCCGATGGGCGATTGGAAGGCGGCGAGCGGCGTATTGGTTTTCTGGTTACGGCTGAGCCAATCCGTGACGGCGAGGAGCGCGCCGAGGTTATCGGAGGGGTGGCCCCACTCGGCGGCGAGCCAGGTGTCGTTGAAATCGAGCCAGCGGACGATCGTGCCGATGTTGAAGGCGGCCTGCACGGGATCGAGCTCGTAGGCGGTGCCGGGGACGCGCGCGCCGTTCTTAATGGTGGTGCCGGGGACAAGGGGGCCGAGGAGCTTGGTGCAGGCGGGGTACGCGAGCGCGAGGATGCCGCAGGCGAGCGAATCGGCGAGGCACCAGCGCGCGGTGTCGAGGGCCTCGTCGCTCGGGGAATTATAGCTCAGCGCGTAATCGGCGAGCTCGGCGAGGAGCGGATCGGAGGGAGGGCGGACGTTGGAGATGGGGGCGGACATGAGGGCGTTAGCGAGGGAGAAGGGAGAAAGGAGAAGGGGAGCAAGAGCACGAGGAAGAGTACGATCACGAGCACGAAGGCGGAGTTCGAGGCATTGGTCGTGCTCGTGATCGTACTCTTCCTCGTGATCCTTCAGCGGTTCGCGAGGGGCACGTAGGGGCGGTCCTCCGGGCCGGTGTAGTTGGCGCTGGGGCGGATGATCTTTCCATCCTGGCGCTGCTCGATGACGTGGGCGCACCAGCCGGCGGTGCGGGCGACGACGAAGATCGGAGTGAAGAAAGCAGTGGGGATGCCCATGGTGTCGTAGGCGGGGGCGCTGAACCAATCGAGGTTGGGAAACATCTTCTTCAGGTCCCACATGACCTGCTCGATGCGTTCGCAGACGGCGAAGAGGTCGCTGCGGCCGGCGGTGGCGCAGAGGTCGCGGGCGATCTCCTTGATGATGGCGTTGCGCGGGTCGCTGATGGTGTAGACCGGGTGGCCGAAGCCGATGACGATCTCCTTGCGGGCGACGCGGGCGCGGATGTCGGCCTCGGCTTCGTCGGGGGTGCGGTAGCGGAGCTGGATCTCGTGCGCGACTTCGTTGGCGCCGCCGTGCTTGGGGCCGCGGAGTGCGCAGATGGCGCCGGTGACGCACGAATACATGCCGGAACCGGTGCCGGCGATGACGCGCGCGGTGAACGTGGACGCGTTGAACTCGTGCTCGGCGTAGAGGATGAGCGAGCGGTCGAGAGCGCGGACGTGCTGCGGGTCGGGCGCACGCTGGTGGAGGAGGTGGAGGAAATGCGCGGCGACGCTGGACTCGCCCGTCTGGAGGTCGATGCGTTTACCGGTGGTGACGAAGTGATGCCAGTAGAGCAGGACGGCGGGGAGGCAGGCGATGAGGCGATCGGCGATGGCTTGGGCGACGGAGACATCGTTGGGGCCGGAGCTGCCGGGGGCCGAGGGCTCGTGGTGGAGCGCGCCGAGGGCCGAACAGCCGGTGCGCATGACATTCATCGGATGCGTGCCGGCGGGGAGCTGCTCAAGGATGGCGCGGATGGGATCGGGCAGGTAGCGCAGCGTGGCGAGGCGGGCGCGGTAGTTTTCGAGTTCCGCGCGGGTGGGGAGGTGGTCGTGGATGAGGAGGTGGGCGACTTCCTCGTAGGTGGACTCGCGGGCGAGCTCGGCGATGTCGTAGCCGCGGTAGTGAAGATCGTTGCCCGACTGGCCGACGGTGCAGAGCGCGGTGTTGCCGGCTGGGATGCCGGAGAGCGCCACGGATTTCTTGGGAGTGCGGACGGGGGTGGGGGTGGCGCTCATGG
>JAZKEV010000333.1:19418-25982 GCA_040386765.1 Verrucomicrobiota bacterium
AAGAGAGGAGAGAAGGCGACGCGCTGGCGCGGCAGATGGGCGGATCGCAGGCCGCTTAGGCTTTGGGATCGTAGCCGAGGATGTCGTACAGCTCGGCGCGGGTTTGCAGCTGCGGCAGGAGAGATTGCTGGGTGCCTTCGCGGCGCAGGGTGGTGAAAACGTCGCGGGCGGCGGAGCTCATGGCGCGGAAGGCGGTGAGGGGATACAGGACCATCCCGACGCCGGCGGAGCGGAGCTCGTCGAGGCTGAGGAGGGGCGTTTTGCCGAACTCGGTAAGATTGGCGAGGACGGGGACCGAGAGAGCGGCGGTGAACTGGCGGTAGTCGGCGAGCGAGGTGAGGGCTTCGGCGAAAATAGCATCCGCGCCGGCGGCGACGTAGGCTTGCGCGCGGGCGAGGGCGGCGGGGAGGCCTTCGACGGCGGCGGCATCGGTGCGGGCGATCACCACAAAGTCGGGATCGGGTTTGGCGGAGACGGCGGCGCGGACGCGGGCGCACATCGCCTCGGTGGAGACGAGGTGCTTGCCGGGGAGGTGGCCGCATTTTTTCGCCGGCACCTGGTCCTCGAGCTGGACGGCGGCGATGCCGGCGGAGCCGAGGGTGCGGACGGTGAGGGCGGGATCGTCCCAGCCCGTATCGATATCGACGAGGAGCGGCAGCTCGACGCGCGCGGCGATGCGGCGGGCGTCGATGAGCACATCGTCGAGCGTGGTGAGGCCGACGTCGGGAACGCCATAGGAGGCATTGGCGACGCCGGCGCCGGAGAGATAGAGGGCGCGGAAGCCGGCTCGCTGCGCGAGGAGGGCGGAATAGGCGTCGATGGTGCCGACGATTTGGAGCGGGCGCTCGGCGGCGAGCGCGGCGCGAAAACGCGCGCCGGGTGTGGAAGCGATGCTCACGCGTTGAGCGGAAAGGAGAAAAGGGCCCGCCGCAAGAGAAGGCACAAATGGAGGAAAAAAAGAGTTTCGTTTTTCGAGTTCTGCACCTTTCTAGGTTTACTGCCGTTGCCGATGCTTTCCGTTGCCGACCTCAAGAAGTCTTTCGTCTCTCCCGAGGGGCAGCGCGTGGAGATCGTGAATGTGCCGCAGTTCGCGCTGGCGGCGGGCGAGCAACTGGCGTTGCGCGGCGAGAGCGGCTCGGGGAAGACGACTTTTCTCCATCTGATCGCGGGCATTCTCGCGGCGGACTCGGGCACGGTCTCGCTGGATGGAGAGTCGATGACGGCGCTGAGCGAACCGAAGCGCGACCGGCTGCGCGCGGAGAAGCTCGGGTACATTTTCCAGACTTTCAATCTGCTGCAGGGCTTCACGGTGCTGGAAAACGTGCTGCTCGGCATGAGCTTCGGGCCGCGCGGCGCGGACAAGACACATGCGAAGGAAGTGCTCGAGCGTGTGGGGCTGGGGCACCGGCTGAATCACTTTCCGCGGCAGCTCTCGACGGGGCAGCAGCAGCGCGTGGCGGTGGCGCGGGCGCTGGCCAACCGGCCGAAGCTGGTGCTGGCCGACGAGCCGACGGGCAATCTCGACCGCAAGCATTCGCGCGAATCGCTCGCGCTGATTCGCGAAGTGTGTCGCGAGCAGGCGGCGGCGCTGCTGCTGGTGAGCCACGATGAGGAAGTGCTCGGGCAATTTGAACTGCGGAAGGATTTTGGCGTGATCAACGCGGCGATGAAGGAGGCGGCACAATGACGCTTCCGCTGCTTATCTACCGGTCGCTGCGGCAGCACGCGCTCTCGACGCTGATCACGGCGGGCGGCATCGCGCTGGCCTCCGGCCTCCTGATGTGCGTGTGGATGGTGAAGACGCAGTCGCAGTCGGCTTTCACGCAGACGACGACGGGTTTCGACGCGGTGCTCGGCGCGCGCGGCTCGAAGCTGCAGCTCGTGCTCAACGCGATCTTCCACCTCGAAGCCTCGCCGGGAAATGTGGCGGCGGCGGATTTCGAAGCGGTGCGCCGGCACCCGATGGTCAAGACCGCGATCCCGATCGCGGTGGGCGACAATCTGCGCGGCTACCGCCTCGTCGGCACGGCGCCGGAGCTCTTCACGAACGTCGAGTATGCGCCGGGAAAAAAATTCGCCGTGCAGGCGGGCGGAAAGATTTTCGCGGCGGATGCGCGCGAAGCGGTCGCGGGGAGTTTCGCGGCGGAGCGGCTGAAGCTGAAGGTCGGGGACACGTTCCGGCCGTTTCACGGGCTGGCCTTCGACGCGAAGGCGGAGCACGCGGAAGATTTTAAGGTGGTGGGCATCCTCGAGCCGACCAATACGCCGGTGGATCGCGTGGTGTGGATTCCCTTGAAGGGGCTGCAGACGATGAGCGGCCACGATCCGAAGGCGGCGGCGGACGTGAGCGCCGTGCTGCTTCAATTGCGGAGTCCCATCGCAGGCCTGCAGATGGACATGATGTATAACAAGCAGGGCAATCGGCTGACCTTCGCTTATCCGGTGGGCGCGATTGTCGCGGAGCTTTTCGGCAAGATCGGCTGGTTCGACCAGGTGCTGACGCTCGTGGCCTATCTCGTGGCGCTGGTAGCCGCCGGCTCGGTGCTGGCGAGCATCTACAATTCGATGAGCGCGCGGCAGCGCGACCTCGCGATCCTGCGCGCGCTGGGCGCGAAGCGGCGAACGATCTTCGGCGCGGTGCTGGCGGAGGCGGCGAGCATCGGTGCGCTCGGGGCGGCCGTGGGCTTTGCGATTTACTTCGGCTTGTTTGCCGGCGTGGCGCAGGTGATCCGCGCGCAAACGGGCGTGGTGCTCGATGTGGGCGCGACGCATCCGGTGCTGTGGATTTGCCCGCTGGCGATGATCGGCTTGTGCGCGCTCGGCGGCATCGTGCCGGCGATGAAGGCGTACCGGACGCCGGTGGCGGAGACGATTGCGCCGGTGTCGTGAGGCGGGCGGAATGAGGGCGAGGGCAGCGACGGGTAGTCCCTACGGCCACCCTTCCCAGATGGGGTCGGGAGGACGACCGCCGCTACCTTTCAGACCGCAAAATTTAACCGCCGCGGGGGAAAATCGTTTTTGACGGCGGCGGGGGTGTGAGTAGGGTCGGAGTGCAATGAAAACCGCACGACGCTTCTCCCTAGGTGCATGGTCAATGTTGGTGGCTCTGCCGGTGCTGGCGCTCGCGGTGGAACCTACGCCCCCAGCGGCAGATGCAGCCAAGCCGGCCGCGGGTGCGCCGATCGAGGCGCCGCAGGTGGAGAACGGATACCTGAAGCTCGGCTTCGACCAGCTCGCTTCGTATAGTTTTAACCCGCCCCCGTTTGACCCGGCGGCCGATCCGAAGGCCACGCCGCCGACCGGCGAGGAGCAGATCCCCGCGATGGTGAAGGGGTGGAATGGCAAGAAGGCCGTCGTCACCGGCTACATGGTGCCCGTCAAAATGGACAAGGGCCTCGTGATGGAATTTCTGCTGATGCGGAACACGATGGCCTGCTGCTTCGGGACCGTGCCCAACATGAACGAGTGGGTGGTCGTGAAGATGAAGAAGGGTGTGCAGCCGATGATGGATGTGCCTGTGGCCTTTTACGGACAGCTGAAGGTCGGCGCGATGTTCGAGAACGGTTACATGACCGGGCTGTACGAACTCGACGGCGAGAAGATGGGCGAAGTGCAGGGTGACTGAACGTCACGGCCTGCGGGATTTTTTTAGGTAGCGGCGATCGTCCCGATCGCCACCTGTTGAGAACGGCGGTCGGGACGACCGCCGCTACCTAGTTACCTAGAGTGCGAAGGAGGATGGAGGGGTGTTATTGCAGTAGCCGCGACGGCTCGGCGGGGACTGCCTCGCCCTACCCTCGGACCATGCGACCCTGCGAGACCGTAAAAGCGATGGGATCCCTGCGCTCACGCAGGGGCCGCACCCTCACATCCGGCAAATCAACAGCTCGCGCTCGTATACCATCTCCTTCGGCAGCGCGGCGTGGAGATCGAGGAAGAGCTCTTCGTGGCCGAGGACTTCGGCGCGCCAGGCGGAGCGGTCGAAGGCCTGCAGCGCCTCGAACTTCTCCTCCGAGAAATCCAGGCCGGTCCAGTCGATATCCTTGTAACGCGGCACCCAGCCGATGGGCGTCTCCTTCGCGCGGCCACCCTCGCGGACGCGGTCGAAGATCCAGCGGAGCACGCGCATGTTTTCCGAGTAGCCGGGCCAGATGAACTTGCCGTCGGCATCCTTGCGGAACCAGTTCACGTGAAAGATGCGCGGCGTCTCGCTGAGCTTCCGCTGCATGCTGATCCAGTGGCGGAAGTAGTCGCCCATGTTGTAGCCGCAGAAGGGCAGCATCGCCATCGGATCGCGGCGCACCTTGCCGATCGTGCCGGCGGCAGCGGCCGTCATCTCCGAGCCCATCGTCGCGCCGACGTACACACCGCTCGACCAGTTGAAGGCCTGGTACACCAGCGGCATCGTCGTCGCGCGGCGGCCACCGAAAATGAAGGCGCTGATCGAAACGCCGTGCGGATTTTCCCAATCGGGGTCCATTGTCGGGCACTGCGAGGCGGGCGCGGTGAAGCGGGCATTGGGATGCGCGGCCTTGGCCCCCGTGGCCTTGGCGATCTCGGGCGTCCAGATCTTGCCCTGCCAGTCGGTAGCCATCTCCGGCGGCTCATCCGTCATGCCTTCCCACCACACGCCGCCATCGGGTGTGAGGGCAACGTTGGTGAAGATCGTGTTCTTCGACAGCGCGGCCATCGCGTTGGGATTCGTCTTCGCGCTCGTGCCGGGCGCCACGCCGAAGAAGCCAGCCTCGGGATTGATCGCGCGCAGGCGGCCATTCTCGTCGGGCTTGATCCACGCGATATCGTCGCCGACCGTCGTTACCTTCCAACCCTGCTTTTGGAAATGCGCGGGCGGGACCAGCATCGCAAAGTTGGTCTTGCCGCACGCGCTCGGGAAGGCCGCCGCGACGTAGTTCTTCTTCCCCTGCGGATTCTCGATGCCGAGGATGAGCATGTGCTCGGCCATCCAGCCTTCGTCGCGCGCCATCGCGGAGGCGATGCGGAGCGCGAAACACTTTTTGCCGAGGAGCGCATTGCCGCCGTAGCCGGAGCCATAGCTCCAGATCTCACGCGTCTCGGGGAAGTGCACGATGTACTTCTCCTTGTTGCACGGCCACGCGACATCCTTCTGGCCCGCCTTCAGCGGCGCACCCACCGAGTGGATGCAGGGGACGACGCGTTTGAAATCCTGGTCGATGAGCTTGAAGACGTCTTTGCCGATGCGCGCCATGATGCGCATGTTCACGACGGCATAGGCCGAGTCGGTGAGCTGCACGCCGATCTGCGACATCGGAGAGCCAATTGGACCCATGCTGAAGGGGAGCACGTACATCGTGCGGCCCGCCATGCAGCCCTGGAAGAGGCCCTTCAGCGTCTTCCGCATTTCGAAGGGGTTGACCCAGTTATTGGTCGGACCGGCAGCCTCTTTCGACAGCGAGCAGATGAACGTGCGGTCTTCGACGCGCGCGACATCGCTCGCATCGGAGCGGGCGAGATAGCAGCCGGGCCACTTCTTCGCGCTCAGCTTGATGAAGGTGCCGCCCGTGACCATCTGCGCGCAGAGCGCATTATATTCGTCCTTGGAGCCGTCGATCCAGTGGATCGCGGCGGGCTTGCAGAGGTCGGCCATCTTCTCGACCCAGCGCAGCAGATGCTTGTTCGTAGCGAGGGGCGTGGCGGCGTTACGCTTCTTCATAGTCGGACGGTGGTGTAGCGAGGGAGGTGAGTAAACGGGAATCCCGGTCAACCGCAGGGGAAGAAGCGGGGTTGGAGAACGAAATTAGAAGGCGCGGTGCGAAGGAGTTGCGAGATCGACAACGCGCGAGGATCGGCGGTCAACGCGTCTAGCCCAAAGCGGGCCACAGATCACACCGATGGGCACGGATGGAGGAAAAACCATCGACCTATAATCTGTGCGCATCGGTGTAATCTGTGGCGGCGTTAATTCGCCGCGCGAACTCGCGGCACGAAAAAGGGCGGGTCCGGAGACCCGCCCTGGGTTATCGAGATTAGAACTTCTTCGTGACCTGCATCGAGTACGTGCGGCCGCGCGCCATCACGTTATACAGCGAAGGCTCGTAGCCGCGCGAGTCGGCGGAGAGCGGCGGCTCGGCATTGAAGACATTGTTCACTCCGAAGCGGAGGCTCGTATCCTTCAGCCAGCGGTCACGCGCCGCGAAGCGATACGACACGTACGTGTTGTACGACTTCGAATCATGCACGACGTAGCGGTAGGAGTACGCGCCGTTGTTGAAGACCGGCTTGATGTAGCCCGGATTTCCCAGCGAGTCCCAGATCGCCTGCGTGGTGGTCGCATTCAGGTCGGTGAAGCTGCCGGTGTAGTAGAGGCCGAGGCCCGCGCCCCACTGCTTCTTGCGCCAGCTCAGCATGGTGGCGCCGCGCCACTTCGGCGTCGCGCCGCCGACATTGGCGCTGTTGCCATCGCGATACTCCGTGCGCGGCGAGCCGGGCGCGGTGTAGGCGTGGAAATCATTCACGTAGGTCCAGTTCGTATTGAAGTTGAACTGGCCGAGCGCGAACTGCGGGAAGCGGTAATTCACATCGAAA
>JAZKEV010000334.1:0-3826 GCA_040386765.1 Verrucomicrobiota bacterium
GTGAAACCGACCGTGAAGCTATCCGCGATGTGCGCGACACGACCGCGGGCGGAGAGATTCACGAGCCGGCCGGGCGTGGGCACGGCGACATCGCTGGCGCGGGCGTTGAGGAAATTAATGACGCGGGGATTGGCGTCGGCGTAGAACTCTGTCGACGCGGCGGCGACCGCGAGCTGCGCGGCGACATCCGCAACGCGGCCGCGATGCGCGGCGGGGAGGGCGGCGGTAAGTGCGGCGGTGGCGGGGACGAGCTTCGGATAATTGTTGGCGTCGAGGAAGCCGGCTTCCTTCACCGAGGTCCAGACGGCGCGCGCATCGTCGGCCGTGAAGCTGGGTGCGGTAAGCTCAAGGGCGCGGAAACGCGTGGGGTGCACGGGTGAGACGCCGTTGTTGATTGTGCCATTGGCGATGCCGCGGCCGAGCAGGAGTTGCGCGTGCTCGCGGGCGGTCGCGATGCCGTCCACGCCGAGAGCATCGTCGTTGGCGGCGAGCGCGAAGAACTGCGGGACGCGTGAGGTGGCCGCGAGGGTATCGATGCCGGAGGCGAGGTAGAGGACCGCGCCCTTCACCGGGCGCGCGTGCGTGGCGGTGGCGAGGAGGTCGGCGTAGCGGAGCGCGGTATTGGCGCTGGCGGCGACGCCGACGAAGAAGAGAGGTTTGTCGGCGGAGATCGCGCCCTCGGCGATGAGGCGGACGATGGCAGCGGCGTGATTGAGCGCGTCGGGATTGGTGGCGAGCGTCGCTTGCGTAGCCCAGGCGCCGGCGGTGCGGTTGACGCTATCCAGCGTGGCGACGCCATAACCGGCCGCGAGAAGATCGCGGACGAGCGTGAATTGCTCGGGGCGCGAGAACCAGTCCGCGCCGCTGCCGCCGGTATTGTGCAGCAGGAAGACCAGACCCTCGGCGTCCGCGGGAATGCGGGAGACGAGCGTGGTTGTAACGGTGACGGTGGCGCCGGAGGCGCTGGCGGAGGTGGCCATCGTCTGCGGATTGAAGTTCGCTACCGTGGTGGCGGTCGCACTCGGGATACTCTTGTAGGTGGCGGTTAGCGTGACCGGCGTTGCGGGGACGGTGAGCACCGTGTGCGGGAGAAAAGGCAGGAGCGGGCCCGTGCCGAGTGTCTCAATATTCCCCACCCAGCGATCGAAGGCCTGACCGGCGGGCGCGGGACCGGCGAAGATATCCACGCGAGTGCCGGCCGGGTACGTGCCGCCGCCGACACCGCCCGCGATCGTGACGGCGACACTGGCGCCCGTGCCGGTGACCATGAGATAGGAGCGGACTGGAACGGTCACGAGCGTCTGGAGCGTGACGTTGCATATGACTTCCTTGAGGCCCGGGGTGCCGGGGCGGATCGTGATGGAACGCGTGTTCTGGCCGGTGGCGATGGTGGCATCGCCGGAAACGGTCCAGCGGAACGTGCGGTCGTTGCTCTGCGCCGCAGGCACGGAAGCGGTGACGGTGGCAACATTGGCCGCGATTGTCGTTGGAGCGGTGACTTCGCCAGCGGCATCGGCGGCAAACACCGTGACCTGCGCGGTGGGATAATGGGCGGTGCCGTTGGAATTGACGGTGGCGCTGATGCTGATGAGCCCGGCGCGCTCGGCGACAAACTGGACGGTGGCCGCGCGTGCATCGCCAACCAGGCGGGCGCCGACTACAGACCACTGGTAGTTGGTGGAATTGACCGGAGGATTGGCGGGCGCGTTCGGATCCACGATCGTCACGCTCGCAGTAAGAACATCGCCGACCAGCGCACCGCGCGGAGTATTGATGGTGGCCGTGGGCGAGACCGCGCCACCGCCGCCGGGCAGGCCCGGAATAATAATGGGAGGCGTGACACCTCCACCGCCGGGGAGACCCGGAAGGGCCCCCCCGCCGCCCTGATTACCACCGCCGGGTCCGGGCAGGACGATCACGCCGCCATCGCCGGGAAGGGGCCTGATCTGGGCAAACGCCGTGGAGGCCACGGCGAATACGAGGCCGAGGAGAGCAAAAGCGGGCGCACAGGAGGAGCGCAACGCGGCCTGGCTGGAGGAGGCACGTTGGAAAAGCATGGAAAAGGACAAGTTGGCGAAGACGCCCGGAACAGAGGATTATTTCCTCCCCGAGCCAAGGCCGGAATTCGCGTAGGCATTTCTGTCGCGTAGCTATTCGTGTAGCGGCTGTAGCGGCGGTCTGTGACCGCCGAGGCGAACTGAGGCGTTATTCCGGGCGTCGGCGGGCACGGACCCCCGCTACAGTTGGGCCGGACGCGCCCGCCGCTCAGTCGCGAGCCTTGGCGAGAGCCGAGTCGATTTCAGACATCTTGAGCGAGCGGTTGCTCGACCCGGTGCGGTAGCCGATGCTGGCGGAATCGACTGTGGCCCGCGGACCATAGCGACGCTCGGCTTCCATGCGGGCTTGCGACTCGGACTCGGTGCGATTCTTGGTGGCGCCCAGCAGGAGGAGCGAGCTCGAGCGCTGCTCCACATAGTGATCGAAGGCAGCGGTGTTGCTGAAAACGCCTGGCGCCTGCTGATTCACGACGGTGCCGGAACCGTTGGCGCAGCCGCCGAAGAAGAGGGCGGCGAGGACTGGCACGAGGGGGAGCGCGCGCTTCATACGAAAAATAAAGTACATATTTGGAAGCGCGTCAACGCGGGTCGGATATCGGGTGGAACGGGGTTGTGGAGTAGCTAGAGCAGCCAGACGTTTGAAGAGATTGGAGGGACCTAGGGTGAATGCCGCAGGCTGCGTGGTGCGTTGGGATAACGCGGCTTACCGTTACTCGTCACTTGTCACGGCTGCGGTCTCTCGTCTCATCGTGGTATGTCTCCTGGTGTTGTTGGCCAACGTTGCATGAGTGAACGCGAGCCCGAGCTTGGTCTCGGGGTCGTGGCGAGCGTCGATTCCGCGGCAAAGCGGATCGCGATCGAATTCCCGGCGACGAACGCGAAGCGGCTCTACGCGCTGGGCACGGGCGTGTTGAAACGCGTGCAGTTTCGCGCGGGCGAGACGATCGCCACCCGCGAGGGCGCAACGGTGGTCGTTGAGGTGGTGGAGGAGCAGGGCGGCTTGATCACGTACGTGGGCGGCGGCAAGCGCGTGCGTGAGGATGCGATCTCGGATGTGACGAGCGTGAGCCTGCCGCAGGAGCGGCTAATGGCGGGGCAGGTGGATGAGGGCGAGGTCTTCGACCTGCGCTACCGGGCGCTGCAGGCCCAGCTGCGCTTTCGGCAATCGGAGGTGCGGGGCTTTCTCGGCGGGCGGCTGGAGCTGATACCGCACCAGTTCTACATCCTGCAGGAGGTGGCGAAGCGCCAGTTGCCACGCGTGCTGCTCGCCGACGAAGTAGGTCTCGGCAAGACGATCGAGGCCTGCCTGATCGTACAGCGCTTGCTCGCGGTCGGGAAGGCGAAGCGCGTGCTGATCCTCGTCCCCGAGACGCTTGTGCACCAGTGGTTCGTCGAGCTGCTGCGGCGCTTCAACCTGTGGTTTACGATCTTCGATGAAGAACGCTGCGGCGCGATCGAGGGCAGCGACCCGGGGCAGAATCCATTCCTGTCGTCACAACTGGGCCTGTGCAGCGTGCGCTTCCTCGCCGCGCTCGACATGCGGCGCGAGCAGGCGCTCGCAGCGGGTTGGGATATGGTGGTGGTCGACGAAGCGCATCACCTCGCGTGGTCGCCGGACGCGGTGAGCCCGGAATACGCGCTCGTCGCCGAGTTGGGAGTCGCGCAGGCGCGAGACCGCATCGTATTCGTACAAGCCTTGCTGCGCCTTCGTGGTCGACTTGATATGCCACTGCATCAGCGGCATGTCGAGCGCCTGCGCGACTTCTTCG
>JAZKEV010000334.1:3836-7793 GCA_040386765.1 Verrucomicrobiota bacterium
GCGCTCGTCGCCGAGTTGGCCGTGCGCACGTCCGGCCTCCTGCTGCTAACGGCGACGCCGACGCAGCTCGGGCTCGCGGGGCACTTCGCGCGGTTGCGACTCCTCGATCCTAATCGCTACGACGACTACGACCGCTTCCTCGAAGAGGCGGAAGGCTATGTGACGGTGGCGGGCATCGCGGAGAAACTCGTCGAGCAGAAGGCGCTCGCCGCGAAGGACCACACGACACTGAAGAAGATCTTCACCAAGGACCGCGCGCGGCTGACGGCGCTGCTCGAAGCGCTCGCGGCCGGCAAATCCGGCGCGCGCGAGGCGCTCCTGAAAACGCTGCTCGACCAGCACGGCACCGGGCGCGTGGTGCTCCGCAACACCCGCGCCGCGATGACGGGTTTTCCGAAGCGCAAGTATTGTCCCGCTCCGGTCGACGGCGCGAATAACCTCACGCTGCTCGCGCGCATCGCGCGCGAACTCCAGGCGGAAGAGACTGGCGGCGAGGCGGGCGTGCGCTTCTCGTTCCGAGAGGATCCTCGGATCGACTGGCTGGTGAATTTCCTGAAGGAACATCGCGCGGAGAAAGTCCTCCTCATCTGCAAATCGCAGCGCAAGGTGCTCGCGCTCGAGGCGGCGTTGCAGGAAAAGATGGCGGTAAAATCGGGGCTGTTTCACGAAGGGCTGCCGCTCGTGCAGCGCGACCGCAATGCCGCGTGGTTTGCGGAACCGGATGGCGCGCAGCTCCTGATCTGCTCGGAGATCGGCAGCGAAGGCCGCAATTTCCAATTCGCCCATCATCTCGTGCTTTTCGATCTGCCGCTAAACCCCGGGCTGCTCGAGCAGCGCATCGGGCGGCTCGACCGCATCGGGCAAACGCAGACGATCCGGATCCATGTGCCCTTCATTACCGGCAGCGCGGATGAGATCGTCGCCGACTGGTATCAGCGTGGACTCGATGCCTTCGAAACGCCGCTGCACGGCGGCAACGATTACCAGGAGAAGTTCAAGGAGCAGCTGCTGGCGCTCGTAACGCACGCGGGCGCGGCGGCGAAAAATGGCCCGGCGCAACGCGAGGCGCTCGTGGCCGAGACCGTGGCGTTCCGCGCGGAGCTGCAGGAGAAGATGAAGAAGGGCCGCGACCGCCTGCTGGAGCTCAACTCCTTCGACCGCACCGCGGCGGCCCAGGTGATCGAGCGCGTGAGGGCGGCCGATGCGGACCCGTTCCTGCGGACGTTTCTCGTCGGGCTGCTCGATCACTTCGGCGTGCGCATGAAAGATCACGAGGAGGGCGACATTTTCCTCGATCCGAGCCACGCCTACATCGAGGGCTTCCCGTCGATCCCGTCGGATGGGATGCTCGCGACCTTCAGCCGGCAGCGGGCGATCGCGCGCGAAGACATCCGGTTCCTCTCGGCCGATCACTCGCTGGTGCAGGATGCGATCGACCTCTTGATCGAATCGAAGAGCGGCACGACGGCCTTTGGCCGCATCATTACGGACGAGCCAAATCTGCTGCTCGAGGCGGTCTTCCTGCTCGAGACGGTGGCGGAATCACGCTGGCACGTGGACCAGTTTCTCGCGCCGACGCCCATCCGCGTGGTGGTGGATCTTCGCGGCAACGACCTCACGGCGGAGCGCCCCGCGGCGACGATGGCAGCGGATTTCGAGGATGGCCACATCCACCGCTTCCTCGAGGGGCCCGGCTTCAATGCCACGGTACTGAAGGGGTTGCTCGAAGCGGCCACCGAAGGCGCGGAAGCGCAGACGGCGGCGTTGAAACGTGATGCGGAAACGCGGGCGACGACTGCGTTGACGGCCGATGTACAACGGCTGCTCGACCTGCGGAAACTCAATGACCATGTGCGGCCCGAGGAAATCGCGCTCGCGCAGGAGCAACTCGAGCGGACGCAGACGGCGATCCAGCAAGCGCGTTTGCGCCTCGATGCAATCCGGCTCATCGTCGAGGGCGATGCGGATGATGAGTGAGGCATATATCAGATCGCGCGCCTCTGGATAGAATATCGGGCTAAACTGGAGGGTCTCTCACTCCGTCACTTTCACTTTATGGACTACAGACAACTCGGACGTTCAGGCTTCAAGGTACCGGTGCTCACGCTGGGCACGGGGACATTTGGCGGGAAGGGGGAGTTCTTCAGCGCGTGGGGAGCGAGCGACGTCGCCGAAGCAAAGCGACTCGTCGACATCTCGCTGGAGGCGGGCGTCACGATGTTTGATTCGGCGGACGTTTACTCGGGTGGCGCGGCGGAGGAAATCCTCGGCGGCGCGATCAAGGGACGTCGCGATCAGGTGCTGATCTCGACCAAGGCGACCTTCCGCGCGGGCGAGGGTCCGAACAATGTGGGGTCGTCGCGATTTCATCTCACGCGTGCGGTGGAGCGGGCGTTGAAACGACTCGGCACGGACTACGTCGACCTCTTCCAACTCCACGGCTTCGACGCGACGACACCGGTCGAGGAGACGCTGCAGACGCTCGATGAACTCGTGCGGGCCGGGAAGATCCGCTACCTTGGCGTGTCGAATTTCTCGGGCTGGCACCTGATGAAGTCGCTCGCGGTTGCGGAACGCTACGGCTGGTCGCGCTACGTGGCGCATCAGGCGTATTATTCGCTCGTCGGCCGCGACTACGAGTGGGAGCTGATGCCGCTCGCGCTCGATCAGGGCGTCGGTGCGGTCGTGTGGAGCCCGCTCGGCTGGGGACGACTCACGGGCAAGCTGCGCCGCGGCCAGCCGAAGCCGGAGGTGAGCCGGCTCAATTCCCAAGTCGCACGTGAAAAGGGACCGCAGGTGCCGGAGGATTATTTGTACGATGTGGTTGATGCGCTCGACGCGGTGGCGAAGGAGACGGGCAAGACAATCCCACAGGTCGCGCTCAACTGGCTGCTGCAGCGGCCCTCGATTTCGACGGTCGTCATCGGCGCGCGAAACGAAGAGCAACTCCGGCAGAATCTCGGCGCCGTGGGCTGGAACCTGACGAAGGAGCAAGTCGCGCGGCTCGATAAAGCAAGCGAGCGGCCGAAGGCGTACCCGTACTGGCACCAAGCGGGGTTCGGGGAGCGGAATCCTTCGCCGGTGTGAGGTGCGGTAAGACGAGGTGCGGTGGGAGCGTTCTATCTCACGTTGTCCTGCTTCATCCGAAGCGGACTACGCCGAGTTGTAGCCGGCTCGGACGCCGGGACGATTGGCTCATGAGCCAAGGCGCGTGCTCTCACATCTGGAGTCGCTGATCGGAAGCCCCGAAGGGGCGAAATTAGATAGCCCAGGGCAACGCCCTGGGTTGTGAGTGTATATAGTTTCCCGCCCTGAAAGGGCGGTACGAGCTCGGCGAAGTATCGCCCTTTCAGGGCTCTTTCTTTTTTCGCCAATCGACACCCAGGGCGTTGCCCTGGGCTATCAACTGGTCGCCCCGTTGGGGCTTCGGATTTGAAGCCCGGCGTTGGGCTGCGGATTTAGCTGCGGATGGTCGCCATCGCCTTGTGCAGGGCCGTGGAAGCTGCCGCGCAGGCGGGATCGTTCTCGAGGGCGTTGAGGACTTTGTTAAAGGGCTCGGGGCGGCAGGGGCCGTCATAGCCGAGCTTCGTGAGCGCGTTGAGAAAGGCACCGATATCGATCACGCCGGTGGCGACGGGGAGCTCGCGTTCGTTGTCCTTCTGCAGGGCTTTGGCGAGGCCGGCGGGGGCGTCATTGAGGTCGACGCTCACCACGTCGGAGGCCTTGAGCGCGAGGATGTCGGCCACGGTGTCACCAGCGGTCCACCAGTGCCAGGTGTCGAGCACGAAGCCGACGTTGCCGGTGCCGATGGCGGCGATGAGCTCGCGCGTCTCGGCCATGGTGTGGAGAAATGGATATCGCTTGCCGACGAGTAGAAGCTGCGTGCCGACGTACTCGAGCCCGAGCCGCAGGTCGTGGTCCTTGAGAATCGTCGTGAGGGCCCGGAGGCGGGTGGTG
>JAZKEV010000334.1:7803-8604 GCA_040386765.1 Verrucomicrobiota bacterium
TCGCGTTGTACGTGAGCTCGTCGTGCGCGGGGCTGAGCCAGGTGCCCATGCGCGTGACGCCTGCGCGCTGGAGGCCGGCGGCGATGCGGGGCAGCTTGGCGAGGCCCTCCTCGAAGGTCTTGTCGTCTTTGCGGAAATCGACGGGGTTGCTCGCGGCGGCCCAGACGAGGTTCTTCGCCTTCAGGTCGGCGAGCGTGGCGGCCAGTTGATCGGCGGACATGCTGGCGAGCTCGTCGCCGCGGGGTTCGACGGATTCGAAATGGTGGCGGTGCGCGAGGTCGTTAAGCTCCTGCTGCGATTTCACCGCGACGCCAATGCTGCCGGGGGTAAGGGCGATGGTCATCTTGCGCGCAGTGGAGGCGGAGGATGCGGCGTTGGCGAGCCTGGGCGCGATCGCGGCGGCGGCGAGAGCGGAAGCAGAGTGCAGAAAAGCGCGGCGATTCATGGGGGGTGGATGAGGAGCGTGCGGAGCGGAAGGCGGTGAAGCAAGGCGACGGTGAAGCCTAAAGCAGAGCGCGGACGAGAGCGGGCCGTTTCAGCGTAAGGACTGGCTTTCGACGGTGGACAGACGGGGTGGCACCTTTCAACGTAGCGGGACGTCTTTCTTTCACCCTATGAAAACCCGTTTCCTTTGTCTCGTGGCGGCGCTGGCGTTGCCGTTTGTTTCCGTGGCCAGAGCCAAGACCGCCGATGAGCGCTCGAAGCTCGTGATCGTCGCTGGCAAGCCCTCGCATCCCGCGGGGATGCACGAATTCAACGCCGGCTCGCAACTGCTCGCGAAGGCGCTCGCGCAGGGCGCGC
>JAZKEV010000334.1:8614-16812 GCA_040386765.1 Verrucomicrobiota bacterium
GCTCAATGGCTGGCCGAAGGACGAGGGCGTCTTCGAGGGTGCGGATGCGGTGGTCTTTTACATGGATGGCGGCGGGAAGCACGAGGCGGTGCAGGAGGGCGGCGCGCGGCTGGCGAAGATCGACGAGTGGGTGAAGCGCGGCGTGAGCATCGGCGCGATGCACTACGGCGTGGAAGTAGTGGCGACGCAGGCGGGCGCGCAGTTCAAGCGCTGGATCGGCGGTCACTATGAGAATGCGTTTTCGTGCAATCCGATCTGGGAGCCGATGTTCACGGAGTTTCCGAAGCACCCGACGACGCGGGGCGTGAAGCCGTTTCAGGCGAAGGACGAGTGGTACTTCAACATGCGCTTCGTCGAGGGCTTCAGTGCCGAGAAATCGAGCAAGACGGCTGGCGTGACTTTCACGCCGATCCTCGTCGCGAAGCCGAGCGATGCCGTGCGCGATGGCCCGTACGTCTCGCCCAAGGGACCGTATCCGCACATCCAGGCGGCGAAGGGCCAGCCCGAGGCGATGATGTGGGTGGTGGAGCGGCCAGACGGCGGTCGCGGCATGGGTTTTACCGGTGGACACTTTCACGATAACTGGGCGATCGACGATTACCGCAAGGTCGTGCTCAACGCGCTCGTCTGGCTCGCGAAGGCCGACGTGCCCGCGAACGGCATCGAGTCGAAGCTGACCGCCGATGACTTGAAGGCGAATCTGGATCCGAAGCCGGCGAAGAAGGATGCGCCGAAGAAGAAAGCGTAACGCTAAAGTTTGAGGCAGGCAGGGAGCGCTCGGCGGGAGTTGGAGGGATGGATTTCCGCGTCGCTGCGCTTTTCGCAATCACAGGTTTTGGGGCAGGGGAGAATGGGACACTTGGAGCGAGGTCGCACCGGTTTCCTGCATCGTCTCCGCGATGAGAGATCGGTCCGGGTTCTCGCATTCGCACGCCGCCCGCCATGCCGACTCCGATGCCTTAGTTGTAGGAGCGGGTTTACCCCGCGACTCCAGGCGTTGCGCCCGCTAGGTGAGAGCACAGGGCCTTCATCTTTGTTTCGCTGAGGTGAGGCGCTAACCGCGCAGTTCGCGGAGGGCGAGGTGGCCATCGAGGAGGTTGAGGGCCTCGGTGAGCTGGAGTTCGCCGAACGACTCGATCATCTCGGCGCGGATCGCGAGGACTTGCTCGCGGCTGAGATACTCGAGCATCACGGCGACGAACTTGAGCAGGGCATTCAGTCGCTCGCCGCTGGGAAGCGTGTCGATGTGAGTGCGGATGGCTTGGATGAGCTCGCGTGCTTCCGGATCGAGGTCCATGCGGATACGCTGAAGGGAAAATATCGCGCTGCAACTGGCGCGAACTTTTCCCACGAAGGCGGGAACAAAATGGCGAAGAGCAGCGACGTGAAATCGCGATGCAGTGAGGTAGGGCGAGGCGTCCCCCGCCGAGCCGTCGCGCTTTGCGCGTGCGTAGGCTTTTCCGTTACCGCAGGTGCCGCCCGACGGCTCACCGGGGACCGTTCGACCTACCTCGAGGCATCCCTGCGCTCACGCGCAGGGCCACACAGACTCCCGAGCTCAACGCTCTCAAATTTGAGAACGGAGAGCCCAGCCTCCAGACCCCCAAACCCTATCCCCTCGCGCGTCGCGCGCGTTATTTCTTAATCGAGACCTTCTTCATCACGATCGGCGTGATCGGCGAGCTCATGTCGCCATCGGCGCCGAGGCGGGCGGGGGAGGCGACGAGAGCGTCGACGACGTCCATACCCTTGGTGACCTTACCGAAAATCACGTAGGCGGGCGGCAAGGGATAGTCTTGGTGCATGATGAAGAACTGGCTCGTGTTGGTATTGGGGCCGCGGTTGGCCATCGCGAGGAGGCCGCGCTTGTAGCCACCGCGATAGAGCTCGGAGCCGCGGTCGATCTCGTCGGGGAAGGTGCCGCCCCAGGCGCTCATGCCGCCGCGGCCGTCGCCCATCGGGTCGCCGCCCTGGATCATGAAGCCCTTCACGATGCGGTGGAAAGTAAGGCCGTTGTAGTAGCCGTTCTCTGCCAGCAGGCGGAAGTTCTCCACGGCCTTGGGCGCGGCGTTGGGGTAGAGCTCGATCTCGATGCTGCCCTTGTCGGTCTCGATCACGGCGGTGTTGCCGCCGGAGCTCTTGGCACCGACGGGGACTTTCGGGTTGGCGGGTGTGGGCGCGGGCTCGGCCGGAGTCGCGGCGGGTGCGGCGGCGGTAGAGGCTGCCGGCGCGCCGCTGGCGGAGTCGGGGCGCTTGCACGAGGCGGCGAAAGCGAGCGTGGTGGCCAGAAATACGGACAGGAGAACACGAGAGAGCATCCGTCCGTTGTCGGCGACGGACACGCTGAGTCAAGAAGTGGGTGTCGGCTCGCCCTCGGGGCTGCGGTGTGTACTGTGGGGCACACTATGAGCGTGATGCGTTTACTCGTTTTCTTTGCAGTGACGGTTTGTGGCGCCGCGGCGGCGGAGAAGGCGGCCAAGCCGCAGGATCTTTTCGACGGCGAGTCGCTCGCGGGCTGGATGCAGTCGGGCTTCGAGGGCGAAGGCGATGTGAAGGTGGATCCGTCGTTTCAAGGCGGACGCAGCGCGATCGTGATCGAGCAGGGCACAGTGCTCTCGGGCATCACGTGGACCAAGGGTGGCAGCCTGCCGCGGACGAATTACGAGATCACGCTCGAAGCGATGCGCGTGGCGGGGAGCGACTTTTTCTGCGCGCTGACGTTTCCGGTGGGGAAGTCGGCGTGTTCGCTGATCGTGGGTGGCTGGAGCGGCATGGTCGTGGGCATCTCGAACATCGACGATGCGGATGCATCGGAAAACGAGACGACGGCGGGCAAGGAATTTTCGGATAAGAAATGGTACCAGATCCGCGTGCGCGTGACGGATGAGAAGATCGAGGCGTGGATCGACAAGGAGCAGTTTGTGAATGTCGCATGGAAAGATAAGAAGATCAGCCTCCGGCCGGGTGAGATCCAAAAATCCCTGCCGCTTGGCATCGCCACGTATATGACAAAAGCGGCGATTCGGGATATCGAGTTGAAGCGGCTGTGAGCGAACGCGGGCGGTGAAGGGCGGCGGGGTGTCGGGTGAGGCGTGGTGGTCTGCCTTGTGCCGGAGGGGATGTGGGATTCCGGCCATTGAGAAACGAGGAGTGGATTTTCCAAAAACGGCGGAAAATTTAGAGCGACGTCGATTAATTCCAAAAAAGTCGAATTGTATTGGCAGGTTGGAGGGCCGTTCTATCCGTTGGCGCACACGGAGCGAAACCGTTTCGCTTCGGCCCCTGTTCAGAAGCCCTTCAGCCCTCTGTCACCGTGAGCATATCCACTGTCATCGTATTGGGAGCCTTGGGAGCCGTCGCTCTCTTTGTCTTCCTCGTCTCGATCTTTTGCGTTCGGATGATCCAGCCTGGCCGGGCGGGCGTCCGCACTGGTTGGGGAGGCGTCAAGGTCTCCTTCGACTGGATGGTGCGGCTGCCGATCGTGCAGATGTATCACATCGTCGATATCTCGGTGAAAAAGCTCGAGATCGCGCGCAAAGGCAAAGACGGCCTCGTGTGCCGCGATAATATCCGCGCGGATATCACGGTGGCCTTCTATATTCGCGTCGATGCCAACGCGGACAGCGTCCGCAAGGTGGCGCAGATGCTGACGCCGGAGCGCGTCTCGGACGTTGTCCAGCTGCGCGAGCTCTTCGAGGCGAAGTTCTCGGAAGCGCTCAAGACCGCGGGCAAACAGATGGAGTTTCACGAACTCTTCACGGAGCGCATCAAGTTCCGCGACCAGATCCAGGTCACCATCGGCAAGGATCTCGATGGCTTCCTGCTGCAGGACGTCGCGATCGACTACCTCGAGCAGACGCCGCTCGACCAGCACGACCCGAACAACGTGCTCGATTCCGAGGGCATCAAGAAGATCACCCAGATCACCCAGCGCGAGCGCGTGCTCGCCAACGAGTTCTCGCAGCGCACCTCCGTGCAGATGGAGAAGGAGAACGCCGATGCCGATATCGCGAAGCGCGAACAGAAGCGCCGCAACGACGAGAATTCGGCGAAGCAGATCCGCGCGATCACCGAGGTCAAGGCGGTCGAAGAGGCCGAGGCGCGCAAGGTGATTGAGATTCGCCGGCTCGAGGTCGAGGCCAAGCGGCTGGAGACCGACGAGGCGATCCGCCTGCGCACCGAGGATATGAACCGCGCGGTGCAGGAGCGGGAATTTACCGTCAAGAAGGAGCGTCAGCGGCTCGAGCAGGAATCGCAGCAGGAGGGCGAAGAAGCCCGCGTGCGGCGCGAGCGCACCGTCTCGCTTGCCGAGATGGCGAAGGAAACCGAGGTTGCCAACATGGCGGTCGAGGTGGAGCGGAAGCGCGCGATCGTCGTGGCCGAGCAGAAGGCCGTCGTCCAGCAGCAGGAGGAGAAGACGAACATCGAGGCGCGGATGACCGCCGAGCGCGTGCGCGAGGTGACGCTCATCGAAGCCGAGATGAACGCGAAGCGCGACCAGGTGGAAAAGGTCGTCGCGTCCGAAGCGCACCGCGATGCGGAGCGCAATCTCGCCGAGGCGCACAAGATCAAGACTGTCGCGGCGGCCGAGGCCTCGCGCGATTCGGCGCTGCGCGATGCGGAACGCATGCAGACGATGGCCGACGTGGAAGCGAAGGTCGCAGACAAGCGGCGCCACGCCATGGAGCAGGAGGCCGAAGGCATGGCGGCGCGCGAAGCGGCGCCGGGTCTCGCGGAAGCGAGGGTCACCATGGCCAAGGCCACGGCGAAGAAGGCCGATGCCGCGGCCATGCAGGAGGTCGGCCTCGCGGAAGCGCAGATCGAGCGCGCCAAGGGCGAGGCGCATGCCAAGGCGACGGAGCAGCAGGCCGAGGCGGAAGCCGAGGGCTTGAAGGACCGCGAGCTGGCGGCGGCAGTCGGCATCGAGGCTCGCGGCGTGGCCGAGGCGAAATCCATCCAGCTCAAGGCCGAGGCGATGAAGCTCTTCCATGCGGCTGGCAAGGAGCACGAGGAGTTCAAGCTGCGACTCGCGAACGAGCGCGATGTGGCGCTGGCGTCGATCAACGTCCAGAAGGATATCGCGCACGCCAACTCCGTGATCGTCGGCGAGGCGCTGAAGCACGCGAAGATCGACATCGTCGGAGGCGAAAACGACTTCTTCGAGAAGATCGTGCGCGCCGTGGGCCAGGGCAAGTCGGTCGATCGTCTCGTGGGCAACAGCCAGACGCTGACGGACATCAAGCAGACGTTCTTCAACGGCGATCCGGAGCACTTCAAGACGCAGCTGCGGCAGTGGGTCAGCGACTTCGGCCTCAAAACCGAGGACGTGAAGAACCTCACGATCGCGGCCTTGCTGGCGAAGCTGATGGCCGCCGATGGCGACGGCTCGCGGAAGTCGCTGCTCTCCTCGGCCCTCGCGCTGGCCAACCAGTACGGACTTGGCGACACGCCGGTGAGCACGGTGCTGGCGAAGCCGGTGGTGCGGGTGTGAAGTTTTCGATCCAGGGCGGGTTAAAACCCCGCCCTACTTTGAACCATGGCTGAGACCAAGACGCCTCCGGCGCCCGCGCTGGGTAGTGGCACCTACGAGATCATCCGCCAGCGTTTGCAGGCGCATGGGGCGACCCTGCGCGAGCGGATGACGCAGCTCGATGCGCGCCGGCAGGAGGTCTTTGGTGCGGTCCCCTCGAAGCTGTTGCAGTCGGACCGGATCACGACGGCGCACAATTGCGTGCCGCGCGACATGATCCAGCTCGGGCGCGGGCGGTTTCTCTTCGGGTTCAATGTGCACCTCGGGCTCAAGAAGGAAGTCGAGTTGGAGGATGTGTTCGGGATTTTCCAGCGCGACGAGCAGGAGGGCACCTTCAAGGAGGCCGATCTCGACGTGCTGCGCGACCAGGCCTTCATCGCCGATTTCAAGCGCCTCTATAATGTCTACGAGAAGGCGAGGCTGAGCAAATTCTCGCTGGTCGACGGCAATCTCTACTTCGTCTTCCAGGTCGGCGCGGCGGTAAACGACATCGCGATCTTCAAGTGGGCGTACAACGGGGGGCAGCTCCGCTATGTGGACGGGCGCTCGGAGGCGGAATTTCGCACGGTGGCGTTTCCGCCGCAGTACGAATTCAAGTGGCGGACGCCGGATCGGCAGTCGTACCGGTACGGCACGTATCCGCACATTTCGATCGAGGATCGCGTGTTCGTCGAATGTGTCGGCGGCACGCTGACGGTGAAGGTCGAAGACAATACCTCGAGCGGAGCGGGCATCTACGAGGAGCCCGTTGACGATCGGAATCAGAAGGTCGACGACGCGGAGGTCGCGTACGCGATCGTGGATCACCTGATCCTGCTGAAGATCCGTCCGTACAAGGAGACGGCGGCGCGTTTTTTCATTTTCAACGAGAAGCAGCAGACGGTGGTGCGGGTGGACTCGCTGAGCCAGTCGTGCGCGCTGCTGCCCGAGGATCACGGCCTGATTTTCCCCGACGGCTACTATCTGACGACGGGGGTGCTGAAGCAGTTCGAGAGCCGCGAGTCCGAGATGCGGCTGGAGCGCGTGCTCCACGCGCCGAGCGGTGAAGACTCGCTCTACGTTTTCTACGCGCGCGAGACGGGCGAGTACGTGCTGATGCCGTACCGGCTCATCGCGCAGAAGGTAAAGGAGCGGATCGTTTGCCACGGCTTCTCGCTCTTTCCGGATGGGAATCTGCTGCTGTTTCGCGGGGAGCTGGAGCCGCAGAAGCACCACACGATCCAGCTGCGGCAGACACCTTTTTACCAGCCGGGGTTCGAGCCGCCGGGGCAGCGCGAGACGTTTCTTTTCCAAGTGGGCAACAAGGACGTCGTGCGCTGCCTCGCGGAGTGCAACGAAGTGCTCACGCTCACGCTGCGGGAAAACCCGTATCCGGAGCTCTATGCCGATGTGGCGAAGCGCTGCGGCGCGATGCTCGACGCTTATCCATGGCTGAAGAGCCCCGACGGGTTCCAACTCGACGACGCGCTGCGGGAAGTGCTGGAAGCGGCGGACAAGGCCGTGGATGAATTCGACAAGGTACGCCGGCTCCAGCGCGAGGCGGTGCAGCGCGTGGCCGAGGCGCGCAAGCGGACGGAAGAGCGGTACCAGACGATCCGCCGCTCCAGCTTTCGAGTGATCGATGACTTCGTGCAGAATCTCACCGCGCTGCGGCAACTGCGGGGCGAGTTGATCACCTTGAAAGAGGTTCGCTACGTCGACCTCGCGCAGGTCGAAGAGGCGGAGAAGACCGTGACGAAGCAGGCGGAGGAGCTGGCGCAGGCGTGCGTGAAATTCCTCCTCCAGCCGGCCGCGCTGGAGCCGTATCGCAAGCGGGCGGAGGAGCACCTGAAGGCAGTCGATACCGTGACGAAGGTGACAGAAGGAAAGAAGATCGAGCAGGCCGCGGGCACGGCGGGTGCGGAGTTGGAGCTCCTGATCGAGATCGTGAACGGGCTGCGGATCGAGGATGCCACCGAGGCGACGCGGATCATCGACGCGATCACCACGATCTATTCCACGCTGAACCAGGTGAAGGCGGCGCTGAAGAACAAGCTGCAGAGCCTGGCCTCGGCGGAGAGCGCCGCGCAGTTTGCCGCGCAGATGAAGCTGCTCAGCCAGTCGGCGGCCAGCTACCTCGACCTCTGCACGACGCCGGCGAAGTGCGAAGAGTATCTCAACCGGATCAGCGTGCAGCTCGAGGAGATGGAGGGGGCCTTCGCGGACTTCGAGGAGTACACGCTGCAGCTCGCCGAGAAACGGACGACGCTCTACGAGGCCTTTGAGCAGCGAAAAGTGGCACTCGTGGAGCAGCGCAGCCGAAAGACCGCGGCACTCCAGGGTGCGGCGGAACGCGTGCTCAAGACGATCCAGAACCGGCTCAATGGCTTCACGGCGCTGGAGCAGATCAACGCTTACATGGCGTCTGACCTGATGGTCGCGAAGGTGCGCGAGATCGTCGGCCAGCTGCTCGAGTTCGAGGACGCGCCGAAAGCGGACGAGCTGCAGGGCCGGCTGAAGAGCGTGCAGCAGGAGGCGGTCCGGCAGCTGAAGGACCGGCAGGAGCTTTTCGCGGGCGGCGAGGGCCTGATCCAGCTCGGCAAGCATCGCTTCAATATCAATACGCAGCCGCTCGATCTCACGGTGGTGGTGCGCGACGGCGTGCCGCAGCTGCACCTCACGAGCACGA
>JAZKEV010000335.1:0-1687 GCA_040386765.1 Verrucomicrobiota bacterium
TCGGTCAGGGCAGCGAAACCGGCCCGTGGCCGTGGAAGGCCGGCGACACCGTCGAGCTCGCGCTCGATCTCGTGCGCCGCCGCGCCATCTCGCGCCACCACTCCGCCGCGCATTTGATCCACTGGGCGCTGCGCAAGATCCTCGGCACGCACGTCCGCCAGGCCGGCACCTCAAAGACGCCCGACCGCATGCGCTTCGACTTCTCGCACTTCGAGGCCGTGACGCACGCCCAGCTCCTCGAGGTCGAAAAACTCGTCAACGAGAAGGTCATCGATAATGCGTCGGTCGCCGCCTACGAGACGGAGTTCGACAAGAAGCCAGAGGGCACCCTCGCCTTCTTCGGCGACAAGTACGGCAAGGTCGTCCGCGTCGTCGATATCGGCGGCTACAGCCGCGAGCTTTGCGGCGGCACGCACGTCGCGACCACTGGCGAGATAGGCCTTATCAAGGTCGTCGCCGAGATGGCCATCGCCGCCGGCACCCGCCGCATCGAGGCTGTCGCCGGTCAGGCCGCCTTCGACTTCGTCGCCCAGCGCGAGGCCTCCCTCGCCGCCGTCAACGCGCGCCTGAATTCCGGCGCGCACGATGTCGCGCTCAAGCTCGACTCGCTCCTCGCGCACCAGAAGGAGCTTGAGAAGAAGCTGAAGGTCTTCGAGCAGAAAGCCGCCGCCGGCCTCGCCGATGACCTCGCGTCCAAGGCGACCGAGCGTGACGGCCTCAAGTTCGTCACCGCGGTCGTCACCTCCGACAATCAGGAATCCCTGCGCTCGCTCGGCTCCCAGATCCTCAACAAGCTCGGTGAAGGTGTCGTCGTCCTCGGCGCCGCGCTCGGGGACCGCGCCAGCCTCGTCGTCTTCTGCTCTCCCGCCGCGATCAAGGCCGGCCACCAGGCCGGCAAGATCGTCGGCGAGCTTTGCCTGAAGATCGGCGGCAAGGGCGGCGGCAAGCCCGACTTCGCCATGGGCGGCGGCAAAGACATCGCCAAGCTCGCCGAGGTCGTAAAGTAACACTTCACCTCGACACCCATCGTTAGCTCCGGTCACCCGAGCCCGCGGCAATCCACGATTTCGCCTCCGCGAAGTCCACGCCCATGGATTACCGCCCGCTCGGGCTGATTGTTTTTATCCTCCGCTTTGATCCATCCACCTCCGACCGAGGCGACCTTGCCGCTGCTGAAGACCCACCGGTGACACCTCGTTGTTACAATCCGCCCCATTTCGTGTCCAAGGTGGAAACGCTAAACCTATCCGAACCATGAATGGAGATCTCCGACCCATCATCAACGACATCGCGGATCGCGCGGACGACTTTCTCGCAGGCGCCAGTGACCGCGCCCAAGCCCGCGCCGGCATCGAGGAACTGCTGACGATGGATTACTCGGATCTCATCCCCTCCGACCGCAAAGTAATCGTCGCGGAAGTGATGAGCGCCCTCGAGCACGAAGACTTCTTCGGCACCGAGTTCGTCGGCGACCCCTTCACCGACCACGAGTCGGACGAGGATTGAAGTAGGAGGCGCTTTTTTTCAACCCGCCCCGACTTACTTGGGAGCGAGGAACAATCCCACCCGCGAATAAACTCGGGGCATTCCGAGTTGTTTGCGTCCATTCTCGTGATTCGCGGGCAGTCATTTACTTCATCTACTGAGAGCCGCGTGGCCCATTTGACGACAGCGTCGCCGACGTCCG
>JAZKEV010000335.1:1697-3891 GCA_040386765.1 Verrucomicrobiota bacterium
GCGCTTGCCGCTGTCTCAACGTTGTCGCAGCAAACCCGCCAGCCGCGTAAACGTGTCCTCGCCAAATCCCATCGCGCGCTTGATCTGCACGTCACGCTCAACCGGATTCTTCTCCGCAGCGGTCCTGCGCCAATCGCGCCACGACACAATCCCCAGCGCCCAAGCCAAGATTCCCGTCACCGGCACCGGCACATCGCTGCCATGGAGTATCCGCGCCGCCAGTTCGGGATCAGTCGTCAGCCGCTTGATCGCACTCGGGCGCGTCCGGAAATTGCACGAAGCGAGTGCACTATTGTCGCCGTAGAGCCGCGGAAACCGCCGCGTCATCTCGACAAACTCGCCGAAGTAATCGGGATCCAAAACCATCGCGCCCGTGCCGCAGTGCGCCGCGATGCAGGTCACGCCGATCTCCAGCGCCCGCGTCAGCACCCGCGGACTCGCCAACTTCGGCGCGAGGACCGGCAGCGTCCGTTCGCTCCCCGTGTGCGCGAGCAGGATCAGACCGCTCTCCGCCATCCGCTCGAGAAAGCGGGTGTAGCGCGGGTTATTCCAGTCGATGTTCTGGCAGTTCGGCAGGCACTTCAGCATCACCGCTCCCGCCGCGAGACAGCGCTCCAATTCGTCGCGCGCATCCCGCCGCGCGGGCGGAATCGAGACCGCAGGCAAAAATTCGCGATGCTCCCGCGCCAGATTCAGGACAAAATCGTTGGGCACATAAAACGACCCCACATCAGCGATCACCTCACCGTTTTCCGTGTGCGGCTCATCCTGCGCGAGGATCACCGCCGCATCTATCGATGACTCGCGAATGAACTGCAGCAGTTGCTCGGCATAGAGCCGGTCGAGATCGCCCGTGAGCGCCGAGCGCGGCAGGCCCACGGCGCGGAGCATGA
Source organism: Verrucomicrobiota bacterium (assembly GCA_040386765.1). Taxonomy (GTDB): domain Bacteria; phylum Verrucomicrobiota; class Verrucomicrobiia; order Opitutales; family Opitutaceae; genus ER46. Next base: position 2,591 of record JAZKEV010000335.1, read on the forward strand.
GCGGCGCGCCGTAGCGCGTCACCCCGCGCGGCCGGTACCAGCACCCCGTCCCACCCGTGCCATTGCCGACCACGTGGATGTGACAGTCGATTTTCATCTACGATTATTTCGTAAGCTCCAACGCCAGCTCTCGGCACCGCTTCAAATCCGTCTTGCCCGTGCCGAGCATCGGGATCTTTTCGACGCGCTTCACGATCTTCGGCACCCATAGATTGGGCACGCCCGCCTCGCTCAGCTTCGTACGCAGCGCCTCCGGCGTCACATCCTGCGAGGTGAGCAATACCAGCGCCTCGCCCTTCGTCGCATCCGGCACGCCGACGACAAAGACCACGGGTGCCTCCGTCGCCTCCCAGCCAAAGACCTCGGCAATCTTCTGCTCCACCGTGCCGTGCGGCACCATTTCGCCGCCGATCTTGGAGAAGCGTGAAAGCCGCCCCTCGATGCGCAGAAACCCATCGTCATCGAAGCGCCCGAGATCGCCCGTAACGAACCAGCCATCGCGAAACGCCGCCTTCGTTTTCTCTGGATCGTCGAGGTAGCCGTTGAAGACATTCGCACCCTTGAAGAGCACGACACCCGTCTCCGTGAGCGGCAGAAAGTTACCCGTGTCCGGATCCATGATGCGCGCCGTCATGCCCGGCATCATCCGGCCCACGCTGCCGAGGAGTTTCCCTACCTGCGGCTCGTTGGTGGAAGCGACGATCGGCGGATGCGGTTGGTTGATGTTCGTCGCCGGCGTCGTCTCGGTGAGACCGTAGCCCTGCAAAATCTCGATGTGAAACGCCTCGAGAAACCCCTTGTGCAAATCGTCCGGCAGCTTCTCCGCGCCGGTCACGATCAGGTCCAGCGAGCGCAACTCGCCCGACTCGGCCTTTTTCAAAATCGGCCGCACAAAGGTAGGCGCGCCCAGCAGCACGGTGGCCGCTTCCTCGCGGATGGCGTCGATGATCTTTCGCGTCTCCAAGGGGCTCGGCACCGTCACCACGCAGCACCCACGCATCAGCGGATACCACAGCGTCACCGTAAATCCGAAGCTGTGAAAGATCGGCAGGCACCCGAGCAACGTGCACTCCTCCGGCAGGATCGAGAGCGAGGAAATCTGCGCGCAATTGGCCAGGATGTTGCGATGCGAGAGCACCACACCCTTCGGCTCACCCGAACTGCCGCTGGTGAAAAGCAGTCCCGCCTCGTCGTTGTCGCCGTGCTTCGGCAGACCCGCCAAGGTCGCGCACCACTGGTTGGGCAATACCCACGCGGCCAGCAGCCATGGGATCATCGCCTTCTTGCCGCCGGCGGCCGCA
>JAZKEV010000336.1:0-23374 GCA_040386765.1 Verrucomicrobiota bacterium
TTTGGCCTCTGGCAGCGCAGGAAAGATCACGCGCGGGTGCGGCATCTCGCTCGCGACCGCTTTGTGGCCGAGGTCGAGGCAGAGCCGGTTGGGACCGGGCCGGCTGATCACGCGCGTGAGCAGCACGGCGGCGTGCAGAAAATCGAGGTCCGGCACCGCTTCCTCGTAGCTCGCATCCCACAGCACGCACGTGCCGGGGCTGCACTCCACGCCCGCGCGGCGCGCATGAATGGGGAAGGTCGGCGTGCCCCCGCATACCACACGCGGGACCGGCAGACCCGTGCGGCGCAATTCCTCGGCGAGCGCTCCCGCGGGCGCAAACGCCGCATCCGAAGCCGCCGCTCGCTCCGCCGGATCGCTCTGTCGCAGATGACCGTCGTAGGCGTGCAGGCCACCCGCGCGCAGGCCCGGCGCCGTGGCGATCTGACGATAAAGTTGAACCGCTTCCGGGCCCGGCTCCATCCCCGTGCGGTGCATGCCGATATCGAGATCGAGCAGAACTTCCAATGTGAGCGAGGCCGCTGTGACCGCGCGGCCCAAATTGGCCACCGCCGTCGCATCGTCCGCGATCGTGGAAAAAGCCACATGTGGAAACGCCTGCATCAGCCCGAGCAGCCGCCCCACATTGGGGCCCACCAGCTGCACGGAGACCATGATATCGGTCGCGCCCGCGCCCGCTGCCATCTCGGCCTCGGCGATGGTGGCGCACTTGATCTTGGTCACGCCCAGCGCGGCCTGCAGTGCGACGATCTGCGGCAGCTTGTGGGTCTTGATGTGCGGTCGCAGCCGAGCGGGACCGCCCACGCGCGCGATCATCCGCCGCAGGTTTTCCTCCACGCGGTCGGGATAGACCAGCAGCGACGGCGAAGGCACCTCGGCCTCGTTGAGCAGGGCGGTTTCCGGAGTCATGCGCGGTGAGCGTTGGCGAGCGTGACGCTCAGCCTTCCGTGAGCTCGAAGATCGCCTCGATCTCCACCGCGATATTTCCGGGCAGCGGGCCCATGCCGACCGCGCTCCGCGCGCCGATGCCATCCGCCTCGCCAAACACCTCGGCAAACAGTTCGCTGCACCCGTTGATCACCTTCGGATGCTCGAAGAAATCGGGAGCCGAGTTTACCATGCCCAGCAGCTTGATCACTCGCTTGATACGATCGAGCGAGCCGAAGTGCGCGCGCAGCGTCGCGAGGATCGCGAGCCCCGTCTGTCGCGCCGCCGCGTGGCCAGCGGCGAGATCGAGATCCGCACCGACGCGCCCCTTGATGAGCGAGCCGTCCGTGCACACCGGACCGTGCCCCGAGACATAGGCCAGCCCTTGCACCACTACCACCGGGCGGTAAACGGCCACCGGCTTCGGAGCGGGCGGGAGAGTAAGTTGCAGCCGGGCGAAGCGTTCTTCGTGAGTCATGGGCCGCTGATGTGGAGCAATCGCGTCCGCATCGCAACCATCGAGCGCGGCAGACAACGCGTGGAAAGGGAGCGCGCCGTTCCGAAAGCTATCGCCGCATTCCGTCTGGAATGCGGTGCTGTCGTGTCGCACAATTCGTAACTGAAACGCCGCTGCCTACTGTCCCGGTAGCGGCCACACCATCGATGAGCTCAACCCGCATTCGTTATCATATCAAGGCGCCTCGCGCCAAGGTGTACCGCGCGCTCCTCGATCCGCAGGCCATCGCCAAGTGGAAGGTGCCGACGGGCATGACCTGTCAGGTACACGTGTTCGATGCGCGTGAAGGCGGCGCGATCCGAGTCTCGCTCACGTATGAAGCGCAGACGGCGGCGGGGAAGACGACCGCGCACACCGATACCTATCACGGCCGCTTCGTGAAGCTCGTGCCCAACGAGCAGGTGGTCGAGGTGGACGAATTCGAGACGACTGATCCCGCCCTCCAAGGCGAGATGACCACCACAATCACGCTCACCGACGCCGGCGCCGAGGTCGGGGATGGCACCGATCTCCTGGCCGTGCACGAGGGCGTGCCACCTGGCGTCCCGCCCGCCGACAATGAGACCGGCTGGCGGATGGCGCTCGAGAAACTCGCCGCGCTGGTCGAGTCGGAAGGCAGCTCGGCATGACTCCACCGCGTCTGCTGGTCATCTTCGATCTCGACGAAACGCTCGTGCGAGCAACGGGCAATCCGACGCTCGATCCGCCCGACTTCATGCTCGATGCCTTTCGGGTCCGTCGACGGCCGATGCTCGCGGAATGCCTCCGCGCCGTGTCGGCTTTCGCCGATATCGCGGTGTGGAGCGCGGGCAGCGATTCCTATGTCGAAGAGATCATCGGCAAAGTGGTGCCGTCCGACGTGGCGCTCCGTTTTGTCTGGGGCCGTTCGCGTTGCACCCGACACTACGATGCAGTGCAGCGCGAAGAGTATTGGGTTAAAGACTTGGAAAATGTGGAGCGGCTCGGCTACTCGCTCGACCGGATTTTGATCGTGGACGATAGTCCCGAGAAGGTTGAGCGACACTACAGCAATCACGTCCACATCGAGCCGTTTTACGGTGATCTAGACGATCGCTTGCTCCCACGGTTGGCGGCCTATCTCGGCCAATTTGCCGATATCGCGAACGTCCGCGCGGTGGAGAAGCGGGGTTGGCCTCATCTGGCCCGCAGCGAACCGATCCAGAAATCGGAACCAACGCCGTAGGCTCGAATATAATACCGCCCCGGGTTTTCATATTCGACGCGGCAGAGAGCGCCGCTTATCTTCGACGGTAATCGGAATCTCGCATGCGCACGCCTCTCCTTATTGCCCTCTTATTTGCCGCGGCGGTTTCCAGCTGTTTTTCGGCAAGTCAGGATACTCCGACGGCGGCAAAGGAACTGCCGGGCGTCACAGTCGAAGGTGCGGTCAGCAATCCCGGCGCGGTTAAATTCCCCGTTGGGCGCGCACTCACGATCGTGGACGCCATTGCGCTCGCCGGCGGCCACACGGGAAAGGCGGATCTCAAACGGGTCTGGCTGATCCGCTTGGACGCCAGCGGCAAACCCGAGAAGACCGTCATCGACGTCGACGCGATCATAAAGGGCCGGACGAAAATCAGCCTCACCCTCCAGGATCGCGACCGGATTGTTCTTATCGGCCGAGACGTGGACGATAACGGTTGGTAAGCGCGGATGCGCCCCGCCGGGCGCATCATCAGCGGGACATTTGCGTGCTTCGCGTGCGGCGCGGAGCGCGCAAAATAAAATGCGACTAAAAATTCGTTGTCGCACGGAAGTCTTGTGGGGCCGGGGCCAATCGCTTCGATAGCTGCATCACGCGGCAGACTCGTCGCGTCAGCCCCAATACCCCCGCATGAATGTTTATCTCGCCGAGTTCGTCGGCACGGCCCTGCTCGTCGTCTTCGGCAACGGTGTCGTTGCCAATATCGTCCTCGCCAAAACCAAGGGAAATGGTGGCGGGTGGATTTGCATCACCGCCGGCTGGGCTTTCGCCGTGGCGATCGCGGTGTTTGCCGTCGGCCGCATTTCGGGCGGGCATCTGAATCCGGCCGTCACCCTTGCGCTCGCGAGCATCGGCAGCTTCGGCTGGAATCTGGTCCCCGGTTATCTCGCTGCGCAGATGGCGGGAGCCTTTGCGGGCGCGGTGCTGGTCTACCTCGCTTACCTCGCCCACTGGGAACCGACGCAGGATGCGGGAGCGAAGCTAGCGTGTTTCTCCACCGCCCCTGCTGTCCGCAGAAACGGACCGGCAGTCATCACGGAATTCATCGGCACCGGCACACTCGTGTTTTGCGTGCTCGCGTTCGGGCGGGTCATCGCGGGGGCGCCCACGGATCAGGCGGCGTGGGCCGCCACGGTCAGCATGTGGTTCGGCCCCGCGCTCGTGGGACTGCTCGTGTTCGGACTCGGTCTCTCGCTGGGCGGACCGACCGGTTATGCGATCAATCCCGCGCGTGACCTTGGACCGCGGCTCGCGCATGCCGTGCTGCCGATTCCCGGCAAGGGCAGCTCCGATTGGGGCTATGCCTGGGTGCCCGTCGTCGCTCCGATTCTCGGCGGCGTGGTTGGGGCGCAATTGTTCAAGCTGCTCGATCTCTGAGACCTCCCCATGAGCAAACCACGTTACATCCTCGCCCTCGATCAGGGAACGACCAGCTCGCGCGCCATTGTTTTCGGGCGAAGCGGAGAGATCATCGCCGTCGCGCAAAAGGAATTTGCGCAAATCTATCCCCAGCCCGGCTGGGTCGAACACGATCCGCTCGAAATCTGGGCGAGCCAGAATGCCACCGCAGTGGAAGCGCTCTCGAAAGCCAATCTCACCACCGAGAATATCGCCGCGGTGGGCGTCACCAACCAGCGCGAAACCACGCTCGTGTGGGACCGTGAAACTGGAAAGCCGGTTTACAACGCGATCGTGTGGCAGGACCGGCGGACCGCCGACTACTGCAGCCAGTTGAAGCGCGACGGTGCGGAGCCCGCCGTGAGCGAGCGCACGGGGCTGCGCATCGATCCGTATTTTTCCGGCACCAAAGTCCGCTGGATTTTGGAAAACGTCAGCGGCGCTCGCGCACGCGCCGAAGCGGGCAAGCTCGCCTTCGGCACGGTCGACTCGTGGCTGCTGTGGCAACTCACGTCCGGACGCAAACACGTGACCGATGCGACCAACGCCTCGCGCACACTGCTCTATAATATCCGGAAGAACGAATGGGACGAGGACATGCTCAAGCTTCTGGGCGTGCCCCGGTCGATGCTGCCGGAGGTGCGCTCGTCGTCGGAGATCTACGGCGAGGTTAGCGCCAATCTCTACCCGGCTGGCGCACCCATCGCAGGCATCGCGGGCGATCAGCAAGCGGCGCTGTTTGGCCAGGCGTGTTTCGTGCCCGGGATGGCCAAGAACACGTATGGCACCGGCTGTTTCCTGCTGATGAACACCGGCGAGAAGATCGTGCCCTCGCGGAATAATCTTTTGACCACGATTGCGTGGCAGATCGGCGGCAAAACGGAGTACGCGCTCGAAGGCTCGGTCTTCATCGCGGGCGCGGCGATCCAGTGGCTGCGGGACGAACTGCAGCTCGTGAAATCGGCGCGCGAGGTCGACGAACTCGCCGCCTCCGTGGCGGACGCGAACGGGCTGTTTCTCGTGCCCGCATTTGCCGGCCTCGGTGCGCCGCATTGGGATCCTTACGCGCGAGGCATCGCGGTCGGGATCACGCGCGGCACGAACCGCGCGCATTTCTGCCGCGCTGCGATCGAGGCCATCGCCTTTCAATCCGCCGATCTCATCGCGTGCATGGAAAAGGACAGCGGCCTCGGCCTGAGGGAACTGCGCGTCGACGGCGGCGCGTCGCGAAGCCAGCCGTTGATGCAATTCCAAGCCGACCTGCTCGGCACCCCGGTCGTGCGACCCAAGAGTGTCGAAACCACGGCGATGGGCGCGGCCTACCTGGCCGGCCTGGCGGTGGGGTATTGGGAAAGTCGGGACGACATCACGCGCAACTGGGCCGTCGATCACACGTTCAAGCCCGCCCGGCCGGCCGCGGAAATGACGCAACTGCGCACCCAGTGGGAGCGGGCCGTCGAGCGCGCGAAGAGCTGGGAAGCGGGCGGCTAGCGCTCCGAAACTTAGCAATTGTGAATCGCCGAAATCGCGGCGATTCGACCTCGATAGTCCGCCCACTTCGTTGGCTGGAGAACAAAGACGTCAGGACCTTCGTTTGGAAGACGTGCTGCGGGCTACGGTTTCGTGTCTGTTACCCGCCACAGGTCCGCCATCGCAAAGAGCGGATTGTGTCCGAGGTATTCGCGATTCGGCATGTTTCGGCCCGACTCCTTCCGCTTGAGAGATTCCGGCTCGCCACCCAGCGGATGATAGAATTCCCAGAGCGTGCCGGTGCGCTCGAATTGCACCGCCGTCGCATCCAGTGCCCGCTCAAGCAACTGGTGCGCCGCAGCCGCGCGGCCGTAGCGCATCAATCCGCGCGCCGCCCAATAGCTCATGCAATTCCACGTCGGGCCGCGCCACATCCTCAATTCGAACTTCGGATCGCCGAGCGCCACCGTCGCAATCGGATGCGGTGTGAAGAACTCCTTCGGGTTGAGCAAGTGCTCGTCGATCACCCGTCGCGCCTGCTCCGGCGTCGCCGCTCCCACCACCAGCGGCCACATGCCCTCGAAGGCCAGAGGCCGGCCCGCCGGCTCGGCCATCGCCCAGGCATCGTAGAAAAACCCGGTTTTCTCATCCCATAATTTTTCGCGGATGAACTGGCGCAACGTCTCCGCCTTGCGTTCCCACGCCTCCGCTGGCTCCTCCAGCCGCCGGCTCCACCGTGCGGCAAAATCGTAGAGTTGATAAAGGTGGGAGCATGCATCCACGGCAGCCGCGCGCTCCTTGGGCCGGCGATCGTAGCGGATCCCCTCATCCATGCCGCTCTCCCACGTGTCCTCGACTTGATCGAGATAGTAGAAGCCGCCCGAGGGCACCGTCCGCTTCGCCTCAAACCAGCCGATCTGCCGGACCAGCACCCGCAGACATTCGCGCAGGAAAGGGGTGTCGCCCGTCAGATCGACGTAGGCTGCGGCGGACGCGACCCAGAAAGGCGGGAAGCCTTTGAAGTCCTTCCACCACGCCTTGCCCTCTTCGTTGAAGAGGATGATGCCCGGGATCAATCCATCCGCCTGCTGTCCGGCGAACTCGTTGCGCAGCTGCCGGCGCACATGCTCGGGCGAGGCGCGCACGGTATCGATCCGCACATGCGTGAGGTCGATGTGCCCAAACACGCGGCCATTCTGATAGCCGGGTCCGATGGTTTCGTACGGGTGCGGGAGATGCGCCAGCGCCGGCAGCACGCTGCGCCCATGCATCTCGGCAAGATGGCGCAGCATCGGCCGCCATGAGGCCTTCACCGGCAGTTCCGCCTCGCGCAGCAGCGCATCGCGCAACGGCGCCCCGTCCTTCGTCGCGGCAACGGCGCCCCGCAGCGCAACGCAAGCCAGCGGCGCGCAAAGCGCGAACGCGACTACGCCCCGCCACGAAAAACTCCTCGTCGATTTCATAAGTGCGACTGCACGGCAGCCGCCCCACCTCAATTGCTTAACCCGGAAAATACAAGAGCCGCGCAGCTGCCTACGTTTCCGGGTATTGAACCGCCCGGGCGCATGCTAAGCATGGGCGAATAAACTCTAAGAAAGGGCCGAGGTTTTCGTCACACTCCTAGCGAGCGGATGCAGCACGCTCGGGGATTCCTTCCACGTTAGCCCATGAAAGCCGGATTTATTCTTTTGGTGATTCTCACCTGCGGCAACGCCATGGGCTGGGCGTGTGTGGTGGTGCAGGACGTATCCGCCGCCGACCTTGCCGAATGGCCGTTGCCGGTGAGCGTGGAGGTCGAGGCAGTCCATGCGGGTGGCGTGCAGGTGGGTTTCCACGTGACGATCCGGAGAAATGAGGAGGCGCTGAAGCGAGGGGCGTTTGGAAAGGTGTCGGAGATCTCGCTGTGCCGCTACCAAGCGGGCGACGATCCGCGGCGTGAAAATCCGGTGGCGACGGCCAAGCTCTTCGGGCCGGACGGCCGGGCGAGCTTGGTGGTGGGCAAGGCGGAGCTCGAGCAGTTGCGAGTGGTTGTGGATTGCCAGGACACTCCCAAGTTCAAGCCGTGCGCCGGTGGCCGGCTTTTTTACCGGGTGCCGCAGGGAGAGAAGTGATGCAGCCCAAAACGCGACGACCCCGGCGGCGAATCGTCGACCGGCTCCTGATCGCCGCGGTCGTCTACCTGGGCTTGTGGGCTGGGACCTGGCTGTATGCGCCCGGCGCGCTCCGGCGCCAGATCTACAAAGAGGCCGAGCCTGCCTGGCGCGCGGAGCGACGCCGGCTCGAAGACGAGCGCAAGCGCGGCAACCGGCGCACGCGGGATCTGCCGATCTATGAGCACGGTCCCGTGGCGCGCGTCCAACTCATGGTGTGTCCGGCGCCCTTTGTGATCCAAGCCGAGTGCGGCAGGTCCATCGCGGGGTTGAATGGGCATGGCTGGATCGGGTGGTATTTCGTGACGCCGTGGCGGGTGTATCTTTTCGCGAAGACCCCGACCTGGATTTCGTAACGGCGACGGGGGGTGGGCGAGGGAGCCGCTGCGTCAAGCCCGGTGGAGCTGCCGCGCGAACCATACATCGCCAAGGCGCGGGCGCGTGGTGGAGCCCACCATGCCCTGATGTGAGGTGATGAGGACTGCAAATGGCCTTGCTCGTGAATTGACCGGGCCGGTATTCGAGTCTTTTTCTGACCGGTTGACTCCATTTTTGCCGCTCCCGGGTGCGTATCGCTCCTAGCTGAACAATGAGCACTCCGATTGCCGCTGAGATATTCTGCATCTGCGAAGGTGCTCTGCAAGGTAACGGAGCGCTGAGCATCGACCGGGCCTATAGCCGGATGGCGGTGCCATCGCTGCCCATCCGCCTTCCACGGTTGATCATGGCTCTCAGGCTCCGCTTCGACCTTGCGAGTGAAGGATCGCACAGCCTGGCCCTGGCCGTCACGACGCCGGAGGGTCAGCGGTGGGGCCCGCCCGGTGCACCAGAATTCAACGTCAAGGCAGAGGGGGACGACGCTTATGCGTGGACGAATGGGGTCGTCGAATTCCCGCCGATCACTGTGGCGGTGGCGGGTGATTACCATTTCGAGTTGGCGATCGACGGCCGAGCTGTCGCGCGCTGTGTTTTGTGCATCGTACGGAGCCAGCTCCCTTCCGAAGTGCATGCCGGATAACCGCCACTTTGCGCTAGCGGGTTTGAGCTGCCCCTTCCTGCTATCGGACTCCGCACCGGATGCTGCGTTCGTCACGACGCTTTGCCCGGCTCATGGACGGTTCAAGTTTCGGGACTCAACAACGCCACCGGTATCGCGCTGGTCGAAGTCTACGACTTGCCGTGACGACTGGCGCGTCCGCGGGCTTCAACTTGGCGCGGTAGTGGAAAGAGACTCCCCTTCAGCTGTGGTTATGGGGTTGAGTCAGCCCGTGGTATATACATTATAAAGCGTAAATCATCCCCCATGAAAATTACCCCCGTGATCGGATTTGGTTTGTTGCTCACCGCTGTTATCGCCTTTGCCGCACAGGCGGTCGCGCCCATCCCGGCAGCGCTTGGGCCGGCTGAATTTACCGATGGCGATTCAATCGTCATCGAGGAGATCCTCGGCACGTCGCCAGCCATGGAGATCGGGGACCGCGTTTTAGTTCGGGGTCGATATACGCTCGCAAGCCAGGCTGAGGCGAAGCTGGGGTTGTCGCTCACCCGTACGCAGGTTAAGGTTCCGGTGCCGATCTTGCCCGGGTCGAACAAGCGGGTAGCAAAAGGCTCCGGTAAATTCGAATTGGTGTATGACGTGTCGCAGATCGGCTGCCTGCGCGCCGGGTTTTCGAGTCTGGAGGATGGGAAGTCGTTCGGCACGGTGTTCTTCGGGACGCCGGAGCAGCTGGCGCGCGTCAAGCGATCACCTGAGCGTTGGATCAAGTAGCGCGAGGACAGGGAATGGCGGCTAGCCGCCGCCCGAGCAGAGGCCGCGAATCCCCAGCTCCGCCAAGGGCAGGATGGAGTCATCGGTGTGCTGGCGCCCGGACCGGGCTCGCCCCGGTCAGGGACCCACGCAGTCTTTGTAGGTAAACTGTGGATACAGACGACGGAGAACGGGCTGGATGGCGGGGGTTGCGCGCGGCGATTCCAGCACGTCGTCGCAGTTGAGGAATCTGCAAAGCGGGCGCCGGGATTGGGGCAGGGTGTAGGGAAGGGGGTTGAAGGCGGGGGGAGCACTGGGCTCAGCGTGGCAGCGGGTGCAGGGTAAAATCCAGAGAAGCAAGGAATTTGCTTGAAATTCCAATACGTATTGGAAATGTGGCGGACGCCTGCTGCCTCGAGGCCATCCGGCTTCCCGGCTGCGCAGGATATCGTCCCCCATCACCGCGCCTGGCGCGGGATCCGTCATCCTCCCCCATGAAAAATGCTGCTCCCGCGGGCTTCGCCCGCTTTTCCGTGTCACGCGGTATGGTCGCGTTGGCACGTCGGTCGATCGGTTTGGCTTTGGTCGCGAGTGCCTTGGTCTTCGCGGTAGCGCGGTTGGAGGCAGTCCAGTTATTGCCCGGGGTGTATGGGTACGGCACGCTGCGGGCGAGCGGGGTCGCGGGCAACACGGCGGGCTTCGGCACCAACGCCGTCATTATCCACGTGACCAACCTGCTGGATCGGGACGCGTCCGGAGCCACCATTTCGGGTTCGTTGCGCCATGCTGTCACCCAGGACACAGGTGGTTTGCCGCGGGTCGTCGTGTTCGATGTGAGCGGTCCCATCACGCTGAGCAAATGGCTGAAGATCGACAAATCCAACGTGACCATCGCCGGTCAGGCCGCACCGGGGCCGGTGGCCCTGGAGGGCGCACCGTTGATCGTGGGCACGGGCGTGACCGACATCCTGGTGCAGCATCTCCGCGTGCGGCCAGGCGACCGCTGGTATAAATTATCGACCGACAACGTGACGCACAACCGCGACGGCGCGGTCGTCGAACCGGGCGCCACCAACGTGGTGTTCGATCATTGCACGTTTGCCTGGTCGCTCGATGAGCTGGCCCAGGGCATCGGCAACTACGACAACGTGACCTTCAACCGGTGCGTCTTCGCGGAGCCGATGTTCATCTCGATCCACCTCGACGAAAATACGTTCATGACCAATGCGCCGCGGCAGGCGGAGCTGCATGCCTTCACCCACAGCGGGCTCTCGGCGAGCAATCCACCTCCGGTGGAGACGGTCGCGCATGCCCAGGCGGTCGATACCAACTACCACCGGGTTAATGCCAACAGCGACGCCGACTTCATCGAATATACGATTCCGATTCCGGCGACGACCTCCAATCGAGACGAGGAGCACATCCTCATCTCCGGAATCGCCGGGCCGAACCGCGGGAAATTCTACGCGGAGGTGCGCACGGGATCGGGCTCGACCTGGACGCTCAAGCAGACGAGCGAGGTGTTCGACATGTATGCGCCGAGCGAGACGCAGGTCACCTTTGTCGCGCGCGCCGGGACGCCGGTGGAATTTTCGCTCGGGACGGCGGCCACCACCATGAAGGTGAAGCTCATCGTCGCCGGCAAGAATGCCGCGAGCAGCGGCCGCACGCTGGGCATCGACCAGCTCTCGCTTTCCCAGCCCCACGGGATGGGGCCTTACTTCTGGGACGGGGGGAGCCTGGGCGGCAAACTGTCGTTCATCGGCTGCGTGTTTGCGCACCTGCAGGCCCGCGGTCCGTGGGTGGGCTCGAGGAATCTGGTGATCGCCAACAGCGTCTTCTACAATCGCGAGCAGCGCTTTGTGATGCTCGGCGTCGGGGGCGTACCCTCGGCGATGAATGCATATATCGTCGGCAATACTTTCCGGGAGGGTGGGGATTGGAACAACTACGTCTCGCCGGTCAAAAATACCAATCTGCCGGGCGGCTCCCTGATCCGGGTGCAGGATAACACTTACGATCATGGCGTCGTGCAGGATGGCATTGCCCCGGAAACGGTGGACATTCCCGCCGCGTACGATGGCACCAATCACGGCAGCAACCCGGTGACGATGACCGAGGGCATGAGCGGCTTCACGGCGCTAAGCGCCACTGCCGCGTATGAGAGTGTGTTCCTGGACGCCGGCGCGTGGGCGAGCCGGCGCGACGAAATCGAAAAGCGCGTGTCGGACGACATCCTCGCGAGTGGGAGCGTGACGAACCAGAAGAACCGCCCGGGCCATCTCAAGGATTCCGTCGCGCAGACGGGCGGCTGGCCGACCACGACGACGGCCTCCGCCGTGTGGGCGCCGCCGGGGAGCCCCAATACGATGAACGGGGACTACACGAATTTGGAAATCCACCTGCAGCGGCTCGCGGGTCTCGCTTCCGGCTCGCCGACCCCCGGCGCCACCCAGGCGGAGAGCGGCACGCTCGGCGGCGGAACCCTGCTCGAGGCCACCAACCTGGGGAAGGTGGGCACGCATTATGTGAACTTCCAAGTGGGCTCCGTCGGCGCTCCGAGCACCCTGACCTTCAATAATGTCAGTGGAGCCGGCGGCGGTCCGAAAAAGCTGCGCATCCGGCACGCGCTCGGCAATACCACGACGCGGGTGGGCGAGCTCGTCGTCAACGGCGTGCCGCAGAGCATCAGCTTCGCCCCCACGGGTGCGTTCAACACCTGGGCGAACAAGGACGTGGCGGTGACGCTGAATAACAACTCCACAAATACGATCGTGTTCAAGGCGATCGGCAACGACCTCGCGAACATCGATGAGATCTCGGTGTATTAGCGCGCAAGGGCGGAGGTTGCGCCCGTTATGAACTAGGAACTGGATATGCGAGCTTCGGCAGAGGGGGAAGGTGCCCGGTGTCACTCGTGCTGGCGGCGTGTGCAGACGAGCTGTGGATTACACGAGCATTTATCCGACTCTCTGCGCGCTGATCGGCACTACAGTTCCTAGCCATCTAGACGGGCGCGACATCTGGTCCCTCTCCTTCGAGTAGCCGCGAACGGTGACGACGTCTCCGATCGTGCTGATGTGCAGCGCTCATCACAAACATGCCCGCACGCTGGCTGGTGCCTCGTGTTTCCTGCATCACGATCATGGCTCCTCATCGGCAGCGTGATCGCTGAGCTGGTCGCCGCGAATGTGGTCGAAAGCCGGCAGGGCGGGAACCAGTAGTTATCAACAATGACCGACGTTATTGGCCAGAAACGTAGCGCAGTGCATATTGCGCCAAGTTGTAATCGGCGATTGTCGAGAGGTAATCCCGTCGCGCACGCGCGAGTTCGTCCTCCGCCTGCAAATCTTCCAACGCTCCGCTAACGCCGGTTTCGCGACGCTGGCGCGATAGGCGCGCCGTTTGATCTGCCGCTTCGAGCGTCTTGCGAGCCAACTCGATTTGAGCGGTAAACGAGACGAGGCGCGCGTGCTGCTCGACTACTTGACGGCGGATCAGATCGCGCACTCTTTCTTGTTCGAATCCGACCTGACGTTCGCGCGCAGCGGTCTCGCGTTCCCGATTCTTATCAAAGAGACCGCCGGGGCCGACGCGCCAGCTCACGCCCAACATATAATCGCCGCTGTAACCATAGTCGCGCGTCCAGGTTGATCCCGCCGGGCCTCCGCCCAGTCCGCCCAGCGAGGCTTGAGCCCCAATCGTGGGAATCAAGGGTCCCTTTGTCGCCCCACGGTGCTGGGCGCGGGCGGCTTCAAGCCGCGCCGCAGCTTCGTCCAACTCTGGCCGAACGGCCAGCGCGCGCGAAACCAGCCCACCAAGATCTTCAGCAGACGCTCCGAGCGCCATCGGAGCCAGATCGGAATCGACCGGGGTCAGCTCAACTGACGGATCGAGTCGGAGAACCTCGGCAAGGCGAGCCGCGGCGACACGTTGATCCGTGCGGACTCGCACCAGCGTGAGCTCAGCGCGCTCTCGCGCGCCCCGGACCCGCGCGGCGTCGCCGGAAAATGTAATACCGGCTTCGGTCGTGACAGCGATTTGTTCCGCATGACGCCCCGCAATGCGAGCCGCTTCTTCCGCGGCGATGACGCCGGCACGCGCGCGGGCGAGATCAAAGTAGGCAGCGGCGGCGCGAAAAGTTGCTTCGCGCTGCCGACCGGCGAGCGCTGCTTCGTTTGCGCGCACGATCTGCCGCGCCACAAGATTCTGGTAGTATGTTTCGCCGAGATCGATCTGAGCGTTGACCACCACCGCCGCCGAAACCGACTTTTTGTCCGCGTCGAGAATGCGGCCTTCCACGTTCTGAATATTGTCCTCGTGCTTCCGGAACGTGATCGACGGCGAAATCCACGGAAAAAAGCGCGACCGGGCGGAGTCGTGCGCGGCGCGAGCTTCGTTTACTTTCTCTCGCGCGATCTGCACATCCAAATTCTTAGCCCCTGCGAGTTGAAGCGCAGTCGGAAGGTCTATCGTGTTGGGCGCGCCCGCGGGAGATTGCGCTGGCAACGGAGCGCAAATCAGGCAGCCGACCATACCCAGCGCCAAGGCGCGGAATCCCGGACCCAGTAGAATAATACGGTGCATGAGACTCATTTCGCCTGCGTTGGGGTTACAGCTTGGCCGGATACGAGCGCGACCTTGCCCGGAATGATCACGCGCGCGCTTTCCGCGATGCCGTCCAGAATTTCGACGTTCACGCCATCGTTAAACCCATACTTGACGGGCACTCGCGTCGCTTTGCCGTCGACGAACGTAAAAAGAAAACCGGCAGCTTTTTCGCGCACTAGCGCGGCGGCGGGGACAAGCAGTACGTTGGTGTGCTTTTCCACGCCGATTTTCGCTGCCACATACATTCCAGGGCGTAGCGTGCCGTCCCCATTCGGCAAATCGGCCTCGACCAGCAACGAACGCGTGGCCTCATCGAGCGCTCCGGAGTGACGGGTGACGGAGCCGCGAAACGTTTTGCCGGCCAGCGAATCGGTCATCACGACAACCGGCTGTCCAACCTGCACACGTGAAGCTTCGATCTCCGGCACGGCGATGCGGACGCGCACCGTCGAATAATCCATGACCGTGACAATCGCGGCGGCGGTGGGATTAGAACTGGCGGTTGCCGCCGGCACAAAAGCGCCTGGGTCGACGTAGCGCATGGTGACGACGCCATCGAACGGCGCCAAAAGTTTGCTATAGCGCATCATCGTCTCATTGGCAGCTAGCCCTGCCTGAGCCACGGCCAGCCGTGCATCGGCGGTATCGGACGCGGCCGGCGTGATCAAATCGGGCGCCTTTGCCCGTGCACTTTTGAGGCGGCCGGATTCGACCTTCGCAATGTTGAGCTCAGCCTCGTGCTTTGCGCGTTCAGCGACGAGTTCGGGCATTTCGATTTCGGCCAGAAGCTGGCCGGACTTCACCTTGTCGCCCTTGTCGACGCTGATAGATTTCAGATAACCGGCGACCTTGGCGTGCAAGGTGACCTGCTGATTCGGTCGCAACGTTCCAGGCAACGTGACGAACCGATAAATATCGCCCCGTTGAGGCGACGTTACAGCCACTTCAACGGGTGTCTGGGCGGAGGCCATGGATGCAGTCAAAACGGCCAAAACGCTGAACGAAAGAAAACGCAGGGATGACATGTGAGAGATGAGGCTGAAGGTCAGACGGTCGGTTTTACTCGATAATGCTCGCTCAGCGGATCGCGGGGATGGAGCGAGGGCGAACGCACTTTGCGGCTCGCCAATTTTTCCAAATTCTGTCGCATAAGCTCGCCAAGATTGCGAAGAAGCTCGGCAAGACGAATAGGGTCGCGAGGGTGGCTAGTGCCAAACCGCCAACCACTGCCCGCCCAAGGGGCGCCGTTTGGTCCCCACTTTCACCGGCCCCCAAAGCGAGCGGAAGCATGCCCGCGATCATCGCGCAGCTCGTCATCAGGATGGGACGCAGGCGGGTGCTTCCTCCTTCTATCGCGCCCGCGATTGGATCGGTGCGTGCGATTCGCGCCTTTTCGGCGAACGTTACCAGGAGAATCGCGTTCGCCACGGCCACACCGACAGCCATGATCGCACCCATTGCCGACTGGATGTTGAGTGTCGTTCCGGTGAGCCAAAGCGTGAGCACCACGCCTGCGAGCACTGCCGGAACTGTCGATACGACGGCGAGCGCCAGCCGCACGGACTGGAAATTCGCGATCAGCATCAAGAATATCACCACAATTGCGATCACCAAGCCCGAGCGAAAACCGTCCAGTAGTTGGGTGAGTGGGACCACTTGGCCGCGGTAATCAACCTTCGTCCGCACCTCGGGCGCGGTGCCGGCGTTGGCCACCGCTTGGCGAATAGCTCGCATCGCCGTGCCAAGATCCGCGCCGTAGATATTGGCGGTGATGCTGACAAGGCGCGCCACGTTATAGCGTTCATACGTGCCGGGCGATGTGCCGCTCCCGATGGTCGCCAGATTACGCAAGAGAACCGATTCCGGAAACGATGATTTCACGGGGACGTTGCCGATGTCCTCCATCGAGGTCGTCTTCGCCTCAGGAATTTGCACCTGCACATTGAAGCTGATCCCAGTGTTTGGATCGGCCCAATAAATGGGTTTGGTGAAACGGCTCGACGTCGTTGCCGCGACCAGCGAGCGCGTCACATCCGCCATTTTGACTCCAAGGGCGCCGGCACGCTCACGGTCCACGTTCACCGTTATCGTCGGATAATCGAGCGTCTGCGCGATCTGCACATCGCGCAGATAGGAAATCTTTTTCATCTCATCGATAATTTTGTCGGCATACGCCTTGCTCACCGGCAGCGACGAGCCGCTGATTGCAATTTCGACCGGCGTAGGCGAACCGAAGCTCATCACGCGCGACACAATATCCTGCGGTTCGAACGAAAAGCGCACATCCGGCAACTCGCGGGCGAATACGCCTCGAAGCCTCTCCTTGAACTCTTCGACCCGGATGCCTGTCCCCGGTTTAAGTTGCACCGCCAGCCAGCCCTCTTCGGGGCCGCCGTTCCACAGGTGCACGAGATTCACCGGGAAGCTGGAATTGTGCACGCCGACCAAGCCGATCGAGACCTCGATTTTGTCCGCTCCCCCGGCTTCGCGGCTGATGATATCGAGCACCCGTTTCGCCAACGCTTCAGTCAGGTCCACGCGCGTGCCGCTTGGCGCACGCAAACGGACCGCAAACTGTCCGTTATCGGTACGCGGGAATATTTCCGTGCCGAGTTTGGCGCCAACGAACCAAATCACGCCACCGCAAACGACGAGGTAGATAATCGCCAAGGGCCAACGCGCGGCGACAAATCCGCGCAGAATGCCGGCGTAGGTTTGCTGCATCTTACCGACATAAGACGCCTCGTGAATCGTCGAACCGTGTCCGCGCAAGAGCCACACCGATAGAATCGGCACCAGCGTGCTCGAGAGCAGATAAGATGCGATCATCGCAAACCCGACCGCGAGCGCCATGGGCACGAACAGCGCCTGCGCGGCGCCTACCATGAAGAACGCGGGAATGAACACGGCGAGGATGCACAACATTGCGAGCAACCGTGGCAGCGCGGTTTCGCGGGTGCCCTCAAACGCCGCTTCCGACGGAGATGCGCCTCGAGCAATATGCGAGTGAATGTTCTCCACCGCGACGGTCGATTCGTCGACAAGGATGCCGATCGCCAGCGCCAAGCCGCCGAGCGTCATGAGGTGAACCGATTGCCCAGTGATCCACAGCGCAAACACCGCGCTGAGCAGCGAAAGCGGAATATTGATCACCACAATGAACACGCTTCGCCAGTCGCGCAGGAAAAGGAGCACCATCAGCCCGGTGAGAATCGCTCCAAGTCCGCCCTCCTTAAGCACGTCTTTGATCGAGCGATTGACCACTGGAGACTGGTCGAAGACGTAGCTGACCTTGATGTCATCGGGCAGGATTTTTTGGAACTCGGGGATGTTCTTCTTAACCAGATCGACCACCGCGAGAGTGGACGCATCACCGCGCTTCGTTACCGGCAGGTAAACGGTACGAAGTCCGTTCGCGAGGGCGTGGGCCGTAGTGATGTCCGCTGCATCGTCCACCGTGGCCAAATCACGCAGATAGACGACGCCTTGGTCCGTCCGGCGAAGCGGCACCGCCTCAAGATCTTTCGGGTTTTTCACGATCGAGTTCATTTCCACGATCGGATATTTGTCGCCGACGTTCATGTTGCCCGAGGGGCTGATCGGGTTTGATTCAGCCAATGCCTGAACGATTTCGTCGGGCGAGAGGCCGTAGGCGCGCATGCGTTCGGGATTCACGTTGACCATGATGCCGCGCGAACTTCCACCGAATGGCGGAGGTGCCGATACACCCGGCAGCGTGGCGAAGGCCGGGCGCACGCGGTTCAAGGCTTGGTCCTGCATCTCGCCCAGCGTGCGGTTGGGATTGTCGGTGGAAAAAACGAGATAGCCGACCGCCACGCTTCCAGCATCGAAGCGGGTGACAAACGGTGCTGGCGTGCCCTCCGGCATGAAGGCGCGGGAGCGATTCACGTAGGCGATCGTCTCCGACAATGCCTGCGACATGTCGGTTTTGGGGTGGAACTGGAGCTTCATGATCGAAGCTCCCTGGATGGACTTCGACTCTACGTGGGAGATGCCTGCAATGTAGAGAAAATGATACTCGTAACGGTAGGTGAGGTAACCCTCCATTTGAGCCGGGTCCATGCCACCATAAGGCTGCGCTACATAGATTGTTGGCACGCCAAGCGGCGGAAAGATGTCGCGCGACATCCGCTGAATCGCAAGGCCGGCCGCCAGGGCGACCGCAATGACCAAGACAACTATCGTTAACGGTCGGCGTAGCGCGGTATCGAGGATATTCATGCTAACTTGGCGAAAGGAGCGAGGTTGGGGTTTCGAGCCACGGCGGTTTCAAATGCCGACCGTGGAAGGAGACGGCACGGAGTCGACAAAGACGGACCAGTTGGCAGAAAGGTGGCGAGCAGATTTTAATTCATGTCGTTGCCCTCCTTCACTTCTTCCCGACGCCGTTTACGGCCGGCGTAATCAATGAGCAGAGACCTTTCGGCTTCCGTAGAGCGAGAAATCCTGCGCCCCCTCTGGAAGGTGCATATCCTTCACCATGCGAAAGAGGCCCCGTTCGTCGCTAACTGGATGCTCGAGGAACTACGCGAGCATGGCTACCGGGTGAGCCCAGGCACGCTCTATCCGTTACTCGGTCGCCTTTGCCGTCTCGGCTGGTTGAAAACGGTCAAACGCTCTAAAGTGCGCGGGGGCCCAAAAGTCCCACATTACGAAAGCACCGCAGCGGGTCGCGCCGCGCTGGCGGAAGTTCAGGAGCGGTTGCGCGAATTGCAGCGAGAAGTATTCGTACAAAAGAAGCGCTCATGAGCACTCCCTTGAAATCGGCAGCACTCATTTCCTGTTTTGCATTTTTCCCGCTCGTCGTACGGGCGCAGCCGAATAGCACCGCTGCTGAACCAGCCAACGTAATGCTGGGGACATCGCACTCAGTGGCTGCGTGATGTTGATCGTGTGCGCCGTGATACCACCGCTCTGGTTAAGGCTGCCCACCGCAGTCCCGCTGGCGCTCAACTCGCGGTCGTAGTCGGCCACCATCCGTCGGCCTAACCCCGTGATCACCACGTTCAGGAATTCAGCCGGACGGCCCATATCGTCGTGCTGGACCGTTGCCCTGATAATCCGTCTTGCACCAGCTCTTCCAGCAGCAGCCGGTCCCTGGCCTGCCACGAAGACTCTGCGACGTACTGGGGCGCAGCCTTCTCGAGGAGTGGCCTCAGGATTTCTACGTGACGGGCGAAGGGGTGGCTCGCTTCGTTATTCATGACAACAGAGGTGCGCATGGCTCTGACGTTTCAGATCCGCGATCGCTCGAGCTAAGCAGCCAGCGGTTGGCTCTCCTTGGGGTGCTCTGCCGGATCGGGCATGGGATCGAGCTCCGGCGCAGGGAGCCGGCTCGGGTGCGGCTGGCCGGTATACTCGGACAGTTCCCCCGCCCGCTGCTTTCGCCGTGCGAAATTGCGTGAGTTATCGTGAAGCCCGAAGCTCGTTGAGGGTTTTTTGGACATGCCTTCATCCTAGCAGATCGGATGTCCCACGACCTTGCCCACTGTCCGAGTTGCGATGAGAACGCATCGGAGCCTTTGCAAGGAAAGCAGTTGCGGCCTTGGTGCATCCGAAAAGTTCTTAGTGGTGCAAGCTCGGGAGGATGCGCCGTTTGCGTTTTAGCCACATGTATAGAGCCCTCCGGCCCCGCGGGATTTATGTCCGGCAACCGTAGCGCGGGGGGACCCGCTCACGCTTCTGTGTATTCGTGGTTTAACTACAGTAAATGCCCATTTAAGACACAAAATAGGTCCCCGTCCTATTCTATGTTTCCGCATATCATATACCTTTTACGCCCTTGCGGGCGCCGATTCTCCAGCTCCGCAACGCGACTCCGTTTCCTGCTTTTCAACTTCGTCAGCTCCTCTTCAATCCATGACCGGTCCAGCTCGTTCCCCTGCCTTTCCGCGTGTGTCGATCCATCGCTCGCGCCTGGAGTTGCTCGCGCGATCGCTGCGCGCCGCCAGCGGGGTCGCAACGCTGGGCAGCCTGGTGGCGACCACGGCGTTCGCGCAGTTTACGGTCACGGGCGGCAACGTTATGGATTACAATGGCGACCCGGCGACGCACGTGGGCATTAGCTACATTGGCTACGATTACCAAAACGCCGGTATCGCCACCACCGGTACCGCCACGCTCGCGGGTGGCGCTACGCGCAATGTCGAGGGTGGGTTCTACCTCGGCTATCAGGCCGGGGACACGGGGACAATCAACGTAACGGGCGCAGGTTCAATATGGACCTTTGCCAGCGCTCAAGGCCGATACATCGGCTACGGCGGCAACGGCGCCGTAAACATCACCAACTCCGGCCAAATGCTCCTCACCGGAGGCTTGTCCATCGGCTCCAGTTCGGACACCGCCTCCGCCTCGTTGACGATCGCTTCAGGCGGCGTCCTCACGGCGACTTCCAGCATCGGTGTCGGTAGATACCAAGGCTTCAGTTCCCCCTCGATCAGCGTCTCCGGCGCCGGTTCGCTCCTTTCCTCGGGCGGCGGGATCCAGTTCGATGCCAATTCCTCGCTAACCGTCAGCAGTGGTGGCCAGGCCACCTTCAGCACGATCCGTCTGCAGGGCGCCGCCGCCACTGCCACCACGACTTCGCTCAACGTCTCGGGCGCAGGCTCTCTGGTCAGCGCCACAGGTAATTTCGATGGGGGCTTCGGCAGCACCGGCACGAGCACCGTGACCGTGAGCGATAGCGGCAAGCTTCGCGTGGGCGGCACGTTCACCATGAACCGCGGCACGATCAAGGTCGGCGACGGCGCCGCACCGGGCATCATCGATACCGCCGCGATCTACGGTAATCAGGTTGGCAGCCCGACGATCGAGTTCAACCACACGAGCAACAACTACAGCTTCGTCAACGACGCCGGAAATGGCATCGCACTTAATTACTACATGGGCGTGAACGTCATGGCGGGCACCACCCTTTTCACCGGCGCCAGCGGCTATAGCGGCGGCACGACGATCACGGGCGGCACCTTGATCCTGAACAATGTAGGGAATGGATCCACCTCGGGGGCAGGCACCGGGGCTATCACGATCGGCGCAGCCGGCACCCTCATCGTCGGTACCGGCGGCACGACCGGCACGATCTGGAGCTTGAGCACCATCACCAACAACGGCCAGCTCACATTCAACCGCTCCGATGCCTTTAGCGCAAGTGGCGCGATCTCCGGCAGCGGCATCCTCACCAAATTGGGCGCGGGCGAACTCACGCTCTCCGGCAACAACGTTTCCTACAACGGCTCCATCGCGGTCTCGGGTGGCATGCTCACTATCTCCCACGCCAATGGCCTCGGCAGCACCACCGGCGGCACCACCGTGGCCTCGGGCAGCACGCTTAAATTCTCCACGCTCAACGGTTCCTTTGCCGAGCCGATTACGGTCTCCGGCATCGGCGCGGGCGGCATCGGCGCACTGTACGCCACCAGCAATACGACGCTGTCGGGCCCGGTCACTTTCGCGGGCGACACGACCATCGGCATCTCGAATTCGCTCACGAGTCTCACCATCAGCGGCGTTATAGGAGAATCGGTCGTCCCGAGCGGTCTCATCAAGAGCGGCAACGGTGCCCTCATCCTTACCAACGCCAACACCTACACCGGCGCGACCACGCTCAACGCCGGCATCCTCAACATCCAGAACTCCGGCGCGCTCGGCACGGGGACTCTGGGCGTGACGGTCGCGAGTGGCGCGGCGCTTCAGCTTCAAGGCAATCTCACGGTCAGCGGCCAGCCGCTCACGATCAATGGCCCTGGCTTCTCGTCCACCAATGGCGCCCTGCGCAGCCTTTCGGGGGACAACACGTGGACCGGCAATGTCACCATCGGCAACGCTTCCCTTATCCAAGTCGATGCCGGTTCGCTTACCTTTTCTGGCGCAGTCGATGGCTCGGGCAATGTCAGCAAGGCGGGCCCCGGAAACCTCATTCTCTCCGGAGCCGGCACGCTCACCGGCACAGCCGCCATCAATGCCGGCACGCTCACCCTCGCCCATCCCCTTGCCCTGCAATCTGCGATTCTCGCTCCCGGCGCCGGCACGGTATCCTTCGGCAGCCTGACCAATGCCACGGTCGGCGGTCTGACCAGCACGAGCGGTCTCGCCCTTACCAACGCTTCTTCCGGCGGCGTGGCGCTGACCGTCAACTCGACGGTCGATTCCGTGTACCACGGAATTTTGAGTGGTGCCGGATCCCTCACCAAGACGGGCGCTGGCATCCTGACCCTTTACGGCAACAGCACGCTGTCCACGGCGACGAACGTGACTGGCGGCACCTTGCGCCTCGGCAATACGAATGCCCTCCAATACAGCGCCCTCGCCATCGGCAGCGGCGGAACTCTCGACTTTGCTGGCGGCAGTACTGCCACCATCGCCGGCCTCTCCGGCAGCGGCAACATTACCTTGTCGACCTCTGGTGGGACGCCGATCGCGGCGACGCTTACGGTTAACACCACGGCCACCTCCTCCTTCGACGGCACAATCTCGGGTCTCGGCCATCTCACCAAGGCGGGCACCGGCAGCCTCACGCTCAACGGCACCAACACGTTCACCGGAAATCTCTCCGTGACCGGCGGAACGGTCATCGTTGGCAATCCCCTCGCGCTGCAATCGGCTACGTTCAACGGAAACAATCCCGGCACCCTTGCCTTCGGCGATCTCACGTCCGCCACGTTCCGCGGCATCGTCGCCAACACCGGGTCCCTCACGAACGTCGCGCTCACCAGCTCCACCAACGCGGGCGTCGCCCTCACGATCAATAATACCGCCACCAACTACTATGGCGGCGCTCTCAGCGGCCTCGGCAGCCTCACCAAGACGGGCACGGGCACGCTCAGCCTGGGCGGCGCCAACTCCTACGCGGACACAACCACGGTCAGCACCGGCACGTTGGGCGTACTCCACGCCAGCGGTCTTGGCACCACTGCTGCCGGTACGACCGTGGCCGATGGCGCCACGCTCGAGATCGCCGGCGTCGATATCGGCGCCGAGCCGCTCACGCTCGCAGGCTCCGGCGTCGGCGGCGCGGGTGCTCTCACCACCGTCAATTATTCCACCGCTTCCGGTCCCGTTACATTGACCGGCAACACGACCCTTGGCGGTGTCGGCGGCTTCGTGCTTTCGGGTAATATCAGCGAGTCCGGCGGTTCGTACGGTATCACCAAGGTCGGCACCATGAGCCTGACGCTCTCCGGTAACAATAGCTTTACCGGAGTCACTACGGTCAGCAACGGCCGCCTCACCGTGGGTCACGCCAACGGCCTTGGCACCACGGCGGGCGGCACCGTCGTCACCTCCGGCGGGAGCTTGGAAATCTTCGGGGT
>JAZKEV010000336.1:23384-34899 GCA_040386765.1 Verrucomicrobiota bacterium
GAGCCGCTCACGCTCTCTGGCGCGGGCTATAGCGGCGCGGGTGCGCTGATCGGGAATGGCACTTCCGGCTTTGCCGGCCCCATCACGCTCGCCAGTGGGACCGTCATCAGCAGCAACGGCCAGCTGACCCTCTCCGGAATCATCGGTGACGCAGGCGGTGGGTGGCAGCTGACTAAAAAAGGTTACACCGACTTGGTCCTCTCCGGCGAGAATACCTACACGGGTGTCACCACGATCGCCGAAGGTACCTTAATCGCCAGCCATCCCAATGCCCTCGGCTCCACCTCCGCCGGCACGGTTATCGCCTCCGGCGGCGCGCTCGTTGTCAACAATGTCGCCCTCGGTGCCGAAGCCCTCACCCTCGAGGGCGTCGGCAATGGCACCGGTGGCGCGCTGTTGGGCAGGGGCACCGCCTCGGTCGCCAGTCCGATCACGCTCTCCGGCAGCACGACCATCAATACGTCCACGACCGACGACTCCCTCACCATCACGGGCGGAATCGGCGAGACCGGCGGCTCGCAGGCGCTCATCAAAAACGGCTATGGTACGCTCACGCTGGGTGGCGCCAATACTTACTCCGGCTCGACCACGATCAACTACGGCGTGCTCGTCCTCACGGATCCAGGCGCACTCGGCGCCACGTCCGGCGTGAGCGTGATGTCGAACGCCAGACTCCAGCTCGCGCCCGACTCGACGATTGCCGCGCCCCTGACTCTGGCCAGCCTAGGCATTTGGGATGGCACTAACTATGTCGGTGGTGGCCTGCGCAGCGTCTCCGGCACCAGCACATTATCCGGGCCTGTCACCTTCACCAACTACGCGGGCATCCAAGTCGATGCCGGCACGCTCACGCTCTCCGGCAATGTGGGTGAAAGCGTCGCCCAATCGTCCCTCTATAAATACGGCGCCGGCACGCTCGTCCTCTCCGGCACGAATAGCTTCACCGGCGCGGCAGAGATCGTTTCGGGCGCGGTGGTGCTCCAGAGCAACACCGCTCTCGGTGGCCCGAGCGTGTACACAAGCTCCGTCTACGATGGAGCGGCTATCCAGTTACAGGGCAATATCACCGTCGATCGTCTCTACACGATGGTAGGCACCGGAGTCGGAGGCACCGGCGTCCTCCGCAGCCTCTCCGGCAACAACACGTGGTCCGGCGATACCCAATTCACCGATGCCCGCATCCAGACCGATGCCGGCACCCTCAGCATTAGCGGCGACATTACTTATGCCGACAACGTCACCTTCGCGGGGGCAGGCAAGACGATCCTTCTCGGCAATATCAGTTACGCTCCCGGCACTGTCTCCATCGCCTCGGGCGGCACCCTGCAGGTTGGCAATGGCGGCACAGTCGGCAATCTCGATGATGTCACGGCCGTCGCAAACAACGGCACGCTGATCGTCAACCGGTCCAACGCCTACTCGCTCGTACGGGTCACGGGCACCGGCGGCATCGAAAAACGCGGCGCTGGCGCGCTCACGCTCGCCAGCACCAATTCGTTCACCGGCGGCGTCGCCTTGTACGAGGGCAACATCACCGCCACCGGCGCCAACGCCCTCGGCACCGGCGCCAGCGCCCTCACGCTCGCAGGCGGCACGCTCTCCCTGGTCAACAACACCGGCACGACGTTCGGCCGCAACACGACGATCACCGGCAACTCTGCCATCGTCGTCAATCGCGCCAGCAGCAACGGGGCGTTCACGCACACCCTCGGCACCCTCGCCTTGGGCGAGCAGACGCTCACCGTCTCCCGCGGCGCCACCGGCACGGGCGTCGGCACGCTCGCCTTCGGCGCCACCACGTTGACAGGCAACGCTACCTTCGCTCCCGGCGCCTCGGCCAACCTCACGGTCTCGTCGTTGAGCGGCGCGAATCAGAGTCTCATTTTCAACGGCTCCGGCGGCAACATGACCGTGAACGGCGCCCTTTCGCTTGGCACCGGATCGATCACGGTCGGCGGCAGCGGCACGCTCACACTCTCCGGCACCACGAGCTACGTCGATACCACTATCAACGGTGGCACGCTCAGCCTCGGCGCCACCACCGAGCTGGGCACCGGCACGCTGACCATCAATAGCGGCGGCACGCTGGCCTACGCCAACACCAACGGCCTCGGCGCCCGCAACATCACGCTCAATGGCGGCACTTTCAGCTTCACCGCGGCAGGCGGCGCCGGCACCGGCAGCTTCAACCTCAATGGCGGCACCCTCCTGTGGAGCGGAACCAACACCCTCGATATCTCCTCCCGCCTGGGCCTCATCGGCGCCAGCGGCGCCACATTCGACACCGGCGCCAACAACGTGACGTTTGCCAGCATCGTTGACGGCACGGGCGGAATCACCAAGGCGGGCGCAGGTACGCTCACTCTCAACGCCGCCAATGGCTACGACGGCACGACGACGGTCACCGCCGGCAATCTCACCTTCGGCGCGACTGGCACCCTCGGTTCCACCACGGGCAATGTCACGGTCTCCGGCGGGACGCTCGCCCTGGCCACGACCAACCAGACGGCGGGCGTGGTAACGCTCTCCGGCGGCACGATTTCCGGCGGCACGGGTTCCTCTCTTACTTTCGGTTCCTTCGACGCGCAGAGCGGCACCGTTTCCGCGCCGCTCGCAGGCAGCGGCGCGTTGAACAAGACGACCACGGGCAACGTCACGATCTCCGGCAACAATACCTTCAGCGGTGGCGTCACCCTCACGGCGGGCACGCTGACGGCCACTGCTGCCAATGCGCTGGGCTCCGGCAGTCTCACTCTCGCGGGCGGCACGCTCCAGATCACCAGCAATACCGACCTCGCCCTCAACCGTAACACCACCCTCACCAACTCGGGCAGCATCACCCTCAATCGCACAAGCAGCAACGGCGCTCTCACCCAGACGCTCGGCACTCTCTCGGTGGGCGACCATATGCTCACACTGAACCGCGGGACGACCGGCACGGGCGTAATCACCGGTGCCTTCGGCGCCACCACGCTGACGGGCAATGCCACCCTCTCTGCGAGCATCAATACTGCGCTCAGCACGACTTCGATCACCGGCACCAATACCGACCTCACCGTCAGCGGTGTTGGCAATACGACAGTCTCCGGCGCGCTCTCCCTAGGCACCGGCAGCATCACTAAGTCCGGCACGGGTACGCTTGCCCTCAATGGCACCACCAGCTACGGAAATACCACGATCACGGCCGGTACGCTCGCGCTCGGCGCGACCGCCACGCTCGGCTCGGGCGCTCTCAACCTCAACGGCGGTCTCCTCAGCTTCACCGGCACGACCAATCTCGGCTCCGGCACGTTTACGGTGAATGGCGGCGGCCTCCTGTGGGGCGGCAGCAACACCCTCGACCTCTCCAGCCGCCTCACGATCGGCAGCAGTGGCGCCACCTTCGATACGGGGGCCAATACCGTCAGCTTCGCTACCGGCCTCAGCGGCTCCGGCGGCATCACCAAATCCGGCTCCGGCACGCTCGTCTTGTCCGCGGCCAGCGGCTACAGCGGCAGTACCACGATCTCCGCGGGGACGCTGCGCCTCGTGGGCGGCGGAACCTTCGGCACCGGCGATCTCTTCGTCAGCGGCGGCAGCAACCTCCATCTCGCCTTCGATTCTGCGAAGACCTACTCGCAAGCCCTGAACGTCAACGGCACCAATAATGCCATCACGAATACGATCTTCCTGGACCGCGCCACCGCGGGCAGCGGCGCCTCCTATTCGTTTGGCGCCACCACGCTCGGCAACCAGACCTTTGCCGTCAGCGCGGGCAACAATGTCACGAGTGGCGTCGCCGCACTGAGCCTTTCTTCGCTCAACTTTAACGACGGCAATGCGATCCTCTCGGTCAACAGCGGCGCCTCGCTTACCATCGGCTCCGTCTCCGGCGTGGGCGGATTCAAGTCCAATGGCACCGGCAATGTGACCGTTACCGGAGCGATCACCTCGGCGGGTGTCTTCCAGAACTGGACCGGCACGCTCACCATCGAGAGTACCAACAACACCTACACGACCAATACCAACATCAACGCCGGCACCCTCGTCATCTCTTCCATCGCCAACCTCGGCGCCGCCTCCTCCATCGGCGCACCCACCTCCGCCTCCCTCGGCCGGATCTACGTGGGCGGCGGCGTCAATACCGGCACGCTCCGCTATGTCGGCAGCGGCAGTAGCACGAATCGCGAGATCAATCTCGGCGGCTCCACCGGCGGCACCGTGCTCGATGCCTCGGGCACGGGCGCCCTGGTTCTGGCCGGAAACATGACCACCACCTCCGGCACCAAGACGCTCACTCTCACGGGCAACAACACCGGCAACAACACCATCACGGGCAATATTGTTAACGGCACCACGGGCACCGTCTCCCTCGCCAAGACCGGCGTGGGCACCTGGCTCCTGTCCGGCAGCAGCACCTTCACTGGCAATACCACGGTCTCCGCCGGCACCCTCCGCGCATCAACGGCCACATCCACCGCAAACGCCACCGTCACTACGCTCGGCAATGCCACGACCGGCAATCTAGTCCAGTCGGGCGGCAACCTTGAGCTCGCCTCCAATGTGAACGTCTCCTTCGGCCGCGCCACCGCGATCTCGGCTGACACAACCATCACCTCCGATCGCGTCGCGGCGGGCGCTGGCACCACCAAGACCCTTGGCGCACTCTCCATCGGCAACCAGACGCTCACCGTCGCCGCCGGCTCCAATGTCTCCTCCGGCACCGCCGGCCTCACCTTCGGCGCGGTCACGCTGTCAGGCAATGCCACCTTCGCGCCCGCCGCCGGCGCCCAGCTCACGGTCGGCGCGGTCGGCGGCTCCGGCCGCAATCTCGCCATCACCGGCGAAGGCAATGCCACGATCAGCGGCGCGATCACCACGGGCACCGGCACGCTCACCAAGACCGGCAATGGCACGCTCACCCTCGGCGGCACCAACACTTACTCGGGCCAGACTACGGTCACCGCAGGCACCCTTAACCTCGGAAGCGCAGCGGGCCTGAGCCCCAACAGCGTGCTCTCGATCGGCGCCGGCGGTACGTTTAATGCCAACGGGTTCACGCCCACCATCAGCTTTGTCACCGGCACCGGCGTCCTCAACACCGGCAGCGCCGGCGTGAACCTGCAGACAGGCTCCCTCATTCAGTTTGCCGGTTCGATCACCGGCAGCGGCACGCTCGCCATCAGCGGCGGCGGCGCGGTCAACCTGACGGGCACTTCCGCCGCGTTTGGCGGCAGCACCTCAGTCGGCAGCGCCACCTTCTACGCCAATGGCACGCACGGTGGCTCCGCCCTAGCGGTCAATTCGGGTGGCACACTCGGCGGCACGGGCACGATCAGCGCGCCCACGACGCTCGGCGCAGGCGGTCGTCTCGCGCCGGGTAATTCGCCGGGCACGCTCACCTTCACCAATGGGCTCACGCTCGCCTCGGGCGCGGTCTTCGACTTCCAACTCGGCACGAGCAGCGATCTCATCCGCCTGACCGGCGGCCAGCTGACCGGCCCTGCATCCGGCACGATCACGCTGAACTTGTCCAACGCCGGCGGCTTCCAAGTCGGCAGCTACACGCTGATCAACTACGCGGGCGCGACGACAAGCGACTTCGGCATCGGCGATTTCACTCTTGGTTCCGTGATGAGCGGCTACAACTACAGTCTGTCGCTGAACGGCTCCTCGCTCGTTCTCACTGCCACGAGTGCCATCCCCGAGCCGTCCACGTGGGCCACCATCGGTGGCGCGCTGGTGCTGGGTTTCGCCGTATGGCGCCGACGCCATCGTGTATTTCAAACCCTTCGCGGCGCGTGCGCAGGGGTCTAGCACATCGACCGACACCGGCATCGGGAGACGCGGTTCGCTTGCCCTCAGACCCGGAAGGTCATGGCCGTTCCGGGCGAGCGGCGCATTTTCGAGCCGGTACGATCTCCGATGGTTTCCCTCTTGGAGGGGTTACTTTGCTGCGCGCCAATGAGCACCGATCCTAGTTGAACAATGAGCACGCGATCGCCGCTGAGATATTCTGCATCTCTGAAGGCGCCATTCAAGGTAACGGAACGCTAAGCATCGAGAGGGCCTATAGCCGGATGGCAGTGCCATCGCTGCCAATCCGCATTCCACGGTTGATCATGGCTATCCGGCTACGCTTCGACCTTACCGGCGAAGGATCGCATAGCCTTGCCCTCGCCGTAACAACGCCGGAGGGACAGCGGTGGGGCCCGCCCGGTGCTCAAGATTTTAACGTCAAGGCCGAGGGAGACGATGCCTATGCATGGACGGTGGGTGGCTGTGGTCGAGCTCCCGCCTATTACGGTAGCATTGGCGGGTGACTACCATTTCGAGTTGATGATCGACGGCCAAGCCGTTGGGCGCTGTGTCCTCTGCATCGTGAGGAACTAGCCTCGTTTATCCTAGCTCAATGTCCTCTAGAGCCCGCCTCATGAGGCGTTTCTTTTGGAGCCACCCCGCGGTTTGAAATATCTGCAAGAAGGAGCTAATTCTTGGGACGGTAGCAAGTGTGGTCGGATCGGCCACTGACGGAAAGCGCCGGCCGCTCGCTTCAAGTGTGCGTTGAAATCGGTCTCGTCTGAGACGCAGGTGTGCTGCTAGTTCGAATGCGCCCATGTCTCGTCGACTCCCCATCGTCCTTCTTGTCGCCAGCCTACTGGTGACACGCACCCTCGCCCAAGTCTCCCCGCCGAGCCCGTCACCCATCACCACGCTCGACGAGATCGTCGAGCGTGCGCCTCAGCGCGATTCCGACCTGGGTGTGTTGGCATCCTATACCGCCGAGGTCTTCCAGCTCATCGAGTCGGGTGCTTTGAGAAACGGTGAGGAATTCTTCCGCGCCGCGAACCTCACCCTCTGGGACAGCACTCATTTTCGGGTCGAGCGGGTGCGTTACGAACTGACGCTCGCCGCCGCGGTGTTGAACGACGCCAACGCCGAGAAAAGCCTGCCGAATATTTGGGATCAGCTATTGTCCTCTCTCGGTCGTCCTTCTCGCATCGACGCGGGGGGCCTTGCGCGTGAGCACCCCGAAGAGCGCCAACTCGACTCCGCTCCCGCTAGTATCCAGACCGTGCTCCGCAATCCGACCGCCGCTCGCCTTGCCGTCCAGGGCCAAAAGAACAACGCCGAGGTGAAAAAGATCGTCGACGCTGACCAGGCAGCGCGCCGCCGGGACTGGTCGAAACTCACCCGGACGGAGCGCCATGCAATTGGCGCGGAGGACCGCCTGCGTGAGGTCCGAATTCGCGAGATCATCGCTGCCGGCGACCTCCATACGTCAGGTGACTTCGTCAACGCCTCGCTTGTAATGCAGCATAGCTCGACCTTCGGTGGCTACCAACTCGCTCACGAGCTCGCCGTCTGCTCGGTGCTCCTCGGCGACCGTAGTTTCGGCCGCTGGCTCATCGCCGCCACTTATGATCGAATGCTCTGCTCAGTCGGTCACGACCAACGATTTGGCACCCAGTTCATGACTCGCCAGGATGGTAGCAGTTTTCTGGTTCGTGTCGACAAGTCTGGCATCTGCGACCAGCAGCGCGTTACGCTTGGCTGCCCCACGATTGACGCCGCCCGCAATCCGCCTCCGCCCCGCGCCCAGACCGAATACGACCGGCTTTCGGAACAGTCCGAGGAACTCCAACAAGCTCGTAATTTTCCCGAGGCGGAAAGAGTGGAACGCCCGCTGCTCGCCTTGGCGCGAACCGACAAGACCGTCAGCGTTGGCCGCCTCGCAGGTCTCATCATTCGACTAGCCCAAACCCTGAACGAAAACGGCAAGTTCACCGAAGCCGAACCACTGGCACGTGAATCTCTGGCGCTTCGCGAACGCAATCGTTCATCCACGACATGGTCGGTCTTCAGCGCCCGCGCTACGCTCGGCCGAAGCCTGCTTGGACAAAAAAAATATTCCGAGGCCGAACCTCTGCTGCTCGATGCCTACATGGGCCTGACAGAACGCGAAGCCGATATCCCTGATGTCTCGAAAGTGCGCATCCGCGATACCGCGGAGGGGCTTGCTCGAATCTACGAGTCTACCGAACGCCCCGACAAGGCGCGCGAATGGCGTCAAAAGGCGACTGACTTCGACCGGAATCGCTGACCCGTATCTCGCGAAGGTACTGGGTTGAGCCACGCACGAGGTTCATGCAACGTCGGGCAGGCAATATGTCAGAACTTGTCTACTGGGCGCCTGAGCCTATCACTGATCGCGAGGTCTTGGCCGCCATCGAGAAAGACGATGTCGACGTCGTGCAGCGGATTCCCATCCGCTTGGGCTTCCATCACGAGAATTGGAAATTCATTCAGGATATTTGCGTGCAGCTCGCCGATCATCGCGACCCGTGGGTCCGTGCGAATTCTCTTCTAGGGTTGTCCTACGCCGCTCGTTTTCGCGGGCGAGTTGAGAAGAACGTTGTGAAGCCTGTCCTTCTCCGGGGCCTGCGCGACGCAGTTCCTCATGTCGCCGCCACGGCTAAGGAGGCGATTCAAGATATCAATCTCCTTCTGAATTGGCGCATTGGTGGCGCGAAAAAGCAAAAGGCGATCGAGGCGCGGTTCGACAAGAGAAAGGCTGTCCAGCGGTCAAGGCCAACACGCTGATCGAGGTCCGAGAGAATAAGGCAGCGGGGCATGTGTCGGTCCAAGACTCACATTGCATGGATAATCGGCAGGCCTTTCACCAAGTGAAAGCCATCACTTGCAAAACGCACCTGCGTTTCATGTGAGGCGGGACGCCCTTCTCCTTACGCTCTCGCGTAACGCCCAAGCTCTCGTAAGTCGCACCGCGCGGGGGATTCAGCCGTTCGGCGCGACAAGGAATGCGCAGGATGCCCGAGGACCCGCGCAGCGCTGGACTGAGCGATGCCGTAAGATTCGGCATGATCCCCATACCATCGACAGTCTCCCTTGGGGAGCTCGTTTACGCTCTGCGCCGCGCCATTGAGACAGCATCCACGATTTGCGAGGCTTTCAAAAGTGGGGGCGCTTCGGGTCACGTGATCGTTCAGCTGGAGAAGGAACTGATAGGCCTTGAGGCGGAGATAACCGCATGTCTCATCGCGATAACCTTGGCCATTCCGAAACGTGCGCACCGCCCTGGCGACTGATTGTAACGCCGCCGGCAAGCTCCTCCTCGCTGCGCTGCGGTCCAGCTTGCCGGCGGCATGAATGGCGCCGCTATCAGGGGCGGTGAGAGAATGGCGGCCACAAAGGAACCGCAGCGCACCCTCTTGCTGGAGGGGTTATCTGGCAGCCGGAGGGGTCTGGTTGCGAAACGGG
Source organism: Verrucomicrobiota bacterium (assembly GCA_040386765.1). Classification (GTDB taxonomy): domain Bacteria; phylum Verrucomicrobiota; class Verrucomicrobiia; order Opitutales; family Opitutaceae; genus ER46. The sequence continues at coordinate 32,646 of JAZKEV010000336.1, forward strand.
CGCGACGGCGCGGCATCCCTAAAAACGACATGCGCCTCGTTGGGCAGTTTGTTAGATTGACGCATAGCCCGATGGACTCAGCCACTGGAGCTTCCGTATCCCGCAGTCGCGTAGGTATCCGATTGCTGCGATCGCGAGGGGAGACCCCAAATCTGCGGCGGAAAGCTGGCATGGCTTTTCAGCACGTTCGACGCGCAGGAGGTGGGCTTCGGCGGGAGAATCGACGTAGCTTCTCGCAACGAGCGCGACGTCGCCTTCAACGAAGCGAAACAGATCATACTCGTAATACCACTCGTAGAGTCCGTCCGCACCCCGCTCGCTGCAATCGATGTGATGGGTCTTCGCAACTTGCATGCTACCGCGCGTTTTTGCCCTAACGTTCACAATGTGTCACGGTCGCAACGTGGCGAAAATTTTCTGCGAGCACTGAAAAACGACACGCGTGCCGCCACGGAGTAATTCGCGCGCCCGTCCTCGAACAGGTCGCCCGAGATATCGGCGAGCACTTGCGTACTTTGTGGGTAGTGAGACGCAATACCCTAACGAGTTCGGACTGTCGTAAGTCGCGACTCGACCGGCCGAGCCAGCGTTTGGCGCCTACTGCAAAAAGGGTAGGCGGCCTATTGTGATTTCAGTAGCCGCGCGCACTCGCCGCCGGCGGTCGGTTGACCTCCGATGAAGGGCATGAGCACGCAAACGGAAATCGCTTTCCCTCCTCTTCAGGGCAGACAGCGCGAACCGCGGGACGCCGCGCGCGTCAAACTCCTGGTCTACAGCGCCGACCAAGTCTGCGCCGCACTCCAGATCTGTAAGATCACGCTTTGGCGAATCGAGCGCCGCGGACTCCTGATTGCGATTCCATACCTGAGGCACAAGCGTTACTCGGCGCGTGCGGTAGAAGCCTTCGTAGCAGCTTCGAGTCCCTTGGTTCGTGAGCTACGGGAGCTGATAGCACTCCGCCAAGACGTCTCCGGCGGCGCCTGTCGTATCCGTGACAAGAAGGGTATATGTGCCAGGTAAAAGCGTCGCGACGAGTGCAGCGTCCTTACTTCCCGTCGCTAAGGGAAAGGCACCCGCAGCTGAAGCCGCCGCCGCGATCGAGGCCCCAGAATCGCTGGTCTGCGACCAGTCGTCGTTAGTTGCGATCTGAGTATTTCCCTTAAACAAAACCAATCTGGGATTCGGCATGTAGCCGGCTACATTGAATCCAGCGAGCCCCGGCCCAATCGCACGGAAGAGCAATTTTGCTGGCTCGCCGAGGATAACGAAACCCGGATTGAGGTTTCCGCCCGCAGCCACAACGCTTCGAGTCGACATATTACCTAGACGACCCCCCGTGAGTCGCGCAATGCGAAGATCGTCGATCGCAAAGAATCGACCGTTCGTTTCGATGAGCAGGGATGCGATCTCGTTCCTGCCCCGCGAAATTCCCCGAGTCTGACCGGCGTCCGTGTTGCCGTCTGTGACGATTGGCGCCACATCCGTCAGTGTGTGCGATTCTAGGAGGTTTCCCGCGTGATCCAACGCGGACATGCGCACATAGGGGTTCCCGAAGTCCCCACCGTTGAATGGGCCACGGGTATAGTTCATGAACACCGTTACCGCGGAGGCCGGAGCATCCTTGAAGTCGAATTGAATCCAGACCCGTTCACCGGCGGACCTGATGGAGGAACCAATGTAACCTCTTCGTTCGACGTTCCGCCATCCGCCATTGTTGCCGAATCCAGAATCTGTGGGAGACCATATCGTATCGACACTTCCTGTCCACGTGACGCGTTCACCCAACTCCGCGGAGAAATCGTATGGCGGAGCCACGAAATTGGACGTGTTAGGGATCTCAAACGTAACGATGCGATGCTCGCCAAGGCCAGTGTTGCTCGTGAGCAGGGCAGCCGAAAGCGAATGCCCAAGGACGCCGGACAACAGCGCGAGAAAATAGAACTGCTTCATACTATCCCCATCACAGCCGGCGGGCTGCCGCTCGGCAAGCTACGTTGCAGAGCGTGCCCGCGAGTAACTCATCAGGTAGCCGCACTGCAAATCTGCAAAGTCACGCGCTGGCGCCCGGAACGGCGCAACTTGCTCAAGCCGCTCCCGCATCTCCGGCACAAGCGTTACGCCGTCGCCCGAGTCCATGCATTCACAGCGCTGCGCGGGTAGTCGCCCTAGTGCCTCGGCTCAATACGCGGCACATGCATGCTCGCCTGCTTTAGCGCCGAGGGGGAGGCTGTCGATCAGTCTCTCCGAAATGGGA
>JAZKEV010000337.1:0-834 GCA_040386765.1 Verrucomicrobiota bacterium
GATCTCCCCGAGGTCGCACTGGTGGCGATCCTCGATGCGGACAAGGAGGGCTTCCTGCGCAGCGAGACCTCGCTGATCCAGACAGCAGGGCGCGCGGCGCGCCACGAGAAGGGGCGCGTGATTTTCTACGCGGATAAGATCACGGACTCGATCAAGCGCACGCAGGACGCGGTGAACTACCGTCGGCAAAAGCAGATCGCGTACAATCTGGAGCACGGGATCACGCCCCGCAGCGTGAAGCGGTCGGCCCAGTCGAGCCTGCACGTCTACGACGGCACGGGCGAACGCGATGAGGAGGTGGCGGTGGCCGAGAGCGACGACGATGTGGCGGCGGTGATCGCAGAACTCGAAGAAGAGATGCAGGGCGCGGCCGGGCGGCTGGAGTTCGAGCGCGCTGCGGTGCTGCGCGACCAGATCAACTCGCTCAAGTCCGGCGACTATCGGAAGACGGCGCAACGGCCGGTGAAGGAGTATCCGAAGGCGAAGCGGAATGCGGCGGCGGTGCGCGGGAAGCGGCGGTAGAGGCTGAGAATAGCCACAAAAAGGCACAAAAGGCGCGAAAAGCAGGCGGGGGTTTTGCGCTTCTGCCCCGTTATAGCGAAGGCGTTAACTGTAGCGGCGGTCTATGACCGCCGACGAACGGGATAACGCCTTCGTACGCAATCGGCGGTCATAGCAACCGCCGCTACATTAAGAGACCGTCAGGCATTGGCCTCCGATCCTCCGTGTCCTCGGCTCGTTCCTCCGTGCTCGCTGTGTCCACTCCCGCAAAAACACATCGCCGTGTCCCTCCTCTGCCACCCCTCGCCCGTCTCTTTATCTGTGGGGCCGCAC
>JAZKEV010000337.1:844-9538 GCA_040386765.1 Verrucomicrobiota bacterium
AACGCCTTCGTACGCAATCGGCGGTCATAGACCGCCGCTACAAATCTCCGATCAACCCGAAGCCCAAGGTTGTGCGACTTGCTTTTCAGGCTTTAGCACGCCGATGCCGGGGATGTTGCGATAGCGTTCGGCGAAATCGAGGCCGTAACCGACGACGAATTTGTCGGGAATCTCGAAGCCGACGAAATCGGCTTCGATCTTCACTTCGCGGCGGGGCTTCTTGTCGAGCAGCACGCACGTGCGGAGGCTGGCGGGTTTGAGATCGTTGATGAGATCGCTGACGAGCTTCAGCGTCTTGCCGGTATCGAGGATGTCATCGATCAGCAGCACATGGCGCTGGGCGATATCGAGCGTGAGGCTGTGGATGACCTGCGGGGTCCCGATCGACTTGGTTTTTGCACCATAGCTGGAGACGCGGATGCAGTCGAGGCGCACGGGGTTGTCGATCTCGCGCATGAGGTCGGCGGTAAACATCACGGCGCCGTTGATGAGCGCGATGATGGTGAACTCACCGTCGCCGTAGACCGCCTTGATCTCCTGGGCGATGGTCGTTACGCGGGCCTTGATCTGGTCGCCCGTGAGCAGGACCTCGGCGAGGTCGGGGTGCAGGGTGACGGACGGTTTGGAGGTCTCCATGAGGGAAGCGGGAATCAGAGGGGAGGGCGGGGGCGGAGGCAAACTGTTCTGTCGAAAAGGGCGGAATGACCGCGCCGGTATTCCTTTGACTCGCGGGTGGCCCAAAACTTGCCTGTCCCACCTCTGCGCCCCGCATGATTTCCATCCAAATCCAGCAACTGACGAAACGATTTGGGAACGTGACGGCCCTGCAGGGCTTGAGCCTCCGGATCGAGCCGGGTGAGCTGTTTTTCCTGCTGGGCCCCAGCGGCTGCGGCAAGACCACGCTGCTGCGGAGCATGGCGGGCTTCTACATTCCGGAAGAGGGGAAGATTCTTTTTGGCGACGAGGACGTGACCCGGCTCGAGCCGCACAAGCGGAACACCGGAATGATGTTTCAGAGTTACGCGCTCTGGCCGCACATGAGCGTGGCGCAGAATGTGGCCTTCGGCCTTGAGGAGCGGAAAGTGCCGCGCGAAGAGATCAAGCGGCGTGTGCATGAGGCGCTGGAGTCGGTGCGGATGGCGCAGTACGCCGAGCGGAAGCCCAATCAACTCTCCGGTGGCCAGCAGCAACGCGTCGCGCTCGCGCGCGCACTCGTAATTCGGCCCCGCTGTCTGCTGCTCGACGAGCCGCTTTCCAACCTCGATGCGAAGCTGCGCCTCGAGATGCGCACGGAAATCCGGCGGGTGTGCAAAGAGTTCAAGCTGACGACGGTCTACGTGACGCACGACCAGAAGGAGGCGCTTTCGATCTCCGACCGGATGGCGATCCTGGACAAGGGGCACGTGCTGCAGGTCGGCGCGCCGCGCGATGTATACCGGCGGCCGACGTGCAAGATCGTGGCCGATTTTATCGGTGAGACCGATTTCATCCCCGGCAAATTGGTAAGCCTCGGCGCGGGCGGGACGGCCTCGGTGCAGACGAGCGTGGGGCAGTTTGAGGGTGTGCTGGGCGACCCGGCGGCGAAGCCGGCGGTGGGCGCCGCGGTGACGCTCTCGGTGCGGCCGGAGTGCTGGTCATTGAGCCGTGAGCCGGGCGGCGTAAATTCGGTGCGCGGCAAGATCGGCCAGGCGATCTACCTCGGCGAGCTGGCGCAATACGAACTGAACGCGGGCGAGGTGGAGTTGAAGATCCTCGAGCTGAATCCGCGCTTCCTCGATCAATCGACGCGCGGCGAAGTGTACGCGAGTGCCTCGCCCGACGACGTCGTCGTGCTGGCGGAATAAGGCGCACCACAGCTGATGAAGCGGGCGCTCATCGTTTTGACCCTGGTCGCGATCGTCGCGCTCCCCTTTGTGGTGCGACCCAAGCGGGTCGCAGTCGCACAGGCGGACGACACCGTGGCGATCGTGACGCCGCACAACGAGGCGATCCGCTACGAGTTCGCGCGCGGCTTTGCCACGTGGTACAAGGAGCGCACCGGGCGGACGGTCGCGATCGACTGGCGGGTGCTGGGCGGCACGAGCGATATCGCGCGGTTCCTGGAGGGCGAATACACCGCGGCCTTCGAACGCTATTGGACGGGCAAGCTCGGCAAGCCGTGGAGCATCGAGGTGCAGGCGGGCTTTCAGGCCGCGCGGCTGGCGGCGGATGCGCCCGCAATCGTGAAGGAGGCGCACGCGGCCTTCCGCGCTTCGGAGGTGAGCTGCAACATCGATGTATTTTTCGGCGGCGGCACGTACGACTTCGAGCGGCAGGCCTCGGCGGGTCGGTTTGTCGACTCGGGTCTGATGAAGGCGAAGCCGGAGTGGTTTAGCGATGGCATCATCCCGCGGCGCTTTGGCGGTGAGGACTACCGGCAAAACGACGGGCTGTGGATCGGCACCGTGCTCAGCTCGTATGGCATCATCTTCAACCGCGATGCCCTGAAGCGGTTGGGCTTCAAAGAAGAGCCGACGCAGTGGAGCGATCTCGCCGATCCGCGACTGGTGGGCGAAGTGGGGCTGGCGGACCCGACGAAGAGCGGCTCGGTGGCCAAGGCTTTCGAAAACATCATCCAGCAGCAGATGCAGCGGCGGCTGAAAGCCCTGCAGATGGCGGAGCCAAGCGGCGACGCGAAGGCGATAGAGACTCGTGCGGTCGCGGAAGGCTGGGCCGAGGGGATGCGTCTCTTGCAGCGCATCGGGGCCAATGCCCGCTACTTCACCGACACCTCGCAGAAACCGCCGATCGATGTTGCGACGGGCAACTGCGCGGCGGGCCTTTGCATCGATTTCTACGGCCGGCAGCAACAGGAGGCGGTGCGCCGCCGCGATGCCTCGGATCGGATCGGCTATATCACCCCGGCGGGCGGCTCGGTGGCCTCGGTGGATCCGATTGCGCTGCTGCGCGGGGCCCCGCATCGTAAGGTCGCGGAAGCCTTCATCGAGTACGTGCTCTCGATGGATGGGCAGAAGCTGTGGAATTTCAAACCGGGCTCGCCGGGCGGACCGCAGCGCTTCGTGCTGCGCCGGATGCCGGTGCGCCGCGATTTCTACGCGCAGGCGGAATGGAAGCCGTTCCTGACCGATCCGGAAGAGACGCCGTTTACGCAGGCGGACCCACTGGTGTATCGCGATGCGTGGACGGGGCGGTATTTCCGCGAGATGGCGCTGATTGTGCGTATCATGTGTCAGGATACGCATGGCGAGCTGAAGCAGGCGTGGCGCGCGATTCTCGCGGCACCCGAGCCGCAGCGGGCGCGGGCGCTGGCGGCGATGCAGGATATGACGATCGTGAGCTACGAGCGGACCATCGGCGATATCCGGTCGAGGCTCGGCGCGAAGAACAAGGTGGAGGAAGTACGGCTGGCCAAGGAGCTGGCGGATGCGTTTAGAGCGAATTACGTGCGAGCGGAAGCGATTGCGCGAGGGCAGGAGTAAACGCGCCCGCTAACTCGAGGGGCTGGGAGGCGGCCTCAGGTGCGGTTACAGGGCAGATCCCGCTTCTGCCAAAGCGGGTCCCGGGGGAGTTTAGCCCGGCTCCGAAGAGCAGGGGCGGAATCGGGGTGCGAGGGCCGGGGGGGCCGCCCCGCTCCCGTGTTACTGCTGCCGTGTGCGTCCCGCTCGGTCCCAACTGACGCGGCCGTCGAAGAGGGTGAACCCCATTCCCGTAATCTGTCGATTTTCGAGGCCTACGGCGCCCACCGGAATTTCGAGACGGATCCACTGACCGGTGGGCGGCAGACCGCCGAGGCGGATGCGGCTGGCGGTGCCATCGACGCCCTCATCGGTGAGAAGATTTTCGCCCCAATAGGCGCGGTGCTCCCAGTTATCGGCCAGCCACGTGAGCATGATCTGGCGGGGCGGACTGGCGGGATCGAGATAGACGTAGGCGTAGAGAATATCGCGGGACTGGAGCGAAAGAGGCGCGGCGCCGACGAAGAAGTGGTGATGTTTGCCAGCGGCATTCTCGGCCTGATGCGAGAGCGTGCCGGAGTAGGAGCCGGGCGTGGAGACCCAGTTCCAACCGTCGCGATCCGCGTAGCCTTGGGCGCCGGGAGGCAAAGCGTCTTCAACCCACACAAGGTCGCCGGGCTCCGAGGAGGAAGAGGCGGAGGGAATGGTGACCTCGCTGGCGAGGCCGGATTGGTCCGTCGAGGCGAACGCACCCTGGCTCGCCGTGTAGAAACTGCCGCTCGCACCCACGGCGAGAGTCACCGCGCGCACTTGGTAAATGGCGGTGCCGCTCACGGGTGAGCCGTCGACATAGCGATTCTCGCCGACCAGATCCGTGGTGAGGCGGGTGTAGGGGCCGTTGGAATTGGTGGCGCGATAGACGTGGTAGCCGAAGACGGTGTCTTCCGAAGGCTGCCAGGAGAGGGCGACGTTGCCGCCAGCCGTGGAGATGGTGGCATTGCGCGGCGGCGCAACCGCGTGCAACCGGATCGTGGGATCGCCCATGAGGGCGATATGAACGCCGCGCAGCTGGCGCTGCACCTGGTTTTTATAGAGCCCTTCGTTGTTCTGCGTTACACGCATGCCGTAGCCGATGGTCTCGCCGATTCCCATGTGGTGGTAGAAGTGATGCGGACGGCCCATCCAGGCGGAGGCGAGGCCGCGATCCGGGGCCGTGAGGGCGGTGCGCAGGATGTTGTCGGGCTTGGTCCAATCGGAGAACCAGCTGCCGAACATCAGGTAAAACGTCGCCTTGGCTTTCTTCTCAACGAGATCGCTGGCCCAAAGGTCATTGTAGATGCCGTGTTCGCCGAGGCTGCCGATCGTGAAATCGCTGCCGGCGCCCGCGCCATAGGCCCAGAGGTATTCTCCTGCGACGAGACGTCCAAGCCAGCGCTCGGCTGGCGGGGTGCTGATCTCGGTGGGAGCGATGACGATGTTGTTATTGCCGACGATCGCGGAAAAGTTGCGGAACGCCGCCGCGGAGTAGGCCTGGCCATTGGCGTCGTTGAGGCCGCCAATGATCGCGCGCTGCGGGGGGCGGACGCGGGCCTGGCGGAAGGCGTGGTCCTTCTCGAGATAGCGCCGAGTGAGCTCGATATCGTTCGCGTAGGCGACCGGGGAGTATTTTCCGGGCAGATCGGCAAAATCGATGCGGCCTACCTGCAACTCCAGGGAGGACGGTATCAAATTCTGGTCGTAGATGCCGTCTTCGTTGGCGTCGGTCCACACGCCGTCCATGTCGCCGTAGAAAACATCGGCGGGCATGGGCCGGGCGCCGTGGCCATCGACATTGAGCGTGCCGGACCGGACGATCGGAATGCGGCCAAGGAGGATCGCGGCCTGTGTGCCGCCCGGATCGGCGTTGTAGGCGGCCTTGATCAAGGCCTTCACTTCGGCCGGCGAGGAGGAACGGGAAACATCATGGCGCACGACGGTCCAGCCGTCGCCTGCGAGGTCGTTCTGGAAACGCGCAATCTCACCGGCGAGCGGACCCGCCAGCGTATCGTCGACGACCAGAACGGCGCGGCCGCGCACATCGACGAGGGTGGCATTGATGCCGACGGCAATGTAGCCGTATCCGGTGTATTTCTCGGCGTTTTTGACGAGTTGGTACTCGTAGGTTTTGCCGAGCTCCACGCTCTCATCTGTGAAGCGTGTCGCCTCGCCGGGCAGCGTGGCAATCGGCTCGCCCCACACGCTGGCGCCGATGGCCTTCCGGTGAACGGAATAGTTGACGATGGGGAAGGGATCCGTCGGCCAGTTCAGTTCGACGCGCGGTGGATCGGCAGAGACCGTGGCGCTCGCCTGCACCGCAAAGGTCCACGTCATATCGGCGGCGCGAATGAGCGATGCGCATAACAAAAAAGCGAGCGCAGGAATTATTCCGGCGCGAAGGGTGTGTGGGAGCATGGCGAGTGTGCCGAAGCGCACCTCTCCCGAAGAATCGAAAGAGTGTGCACACGGCACTGCCATTAACCTGTTTGGAGGATGAATGTTTCCTCCTAATCCGGTAGGTTTAGTTGGTAGCTAAACGTGCCAACGGACCGAGGCGCGGGCTCAAGGGTGGGTGGTTACCCCGTAAAACTGAAAACACAGCGCTACGCGAAGGCGTTGCGCTGTGTTTGGACCGGGCGTTTATGCGCCGGGCTCGGAAACTCGGCACCGGGAGGCACCGAGTTCTATCGTCGTCTCAACTTAGAGACCGCCGATCGGAACGTTCACGCCGGCACGAGTCGCCTGGTCGCTGACGGCGCGAGCGCCTTCATTGATGCCGATGACGCGGACGAAGGTGGTGAGCACCAGATCGAGGTAGCGCGTAAGGACGCGATACGGCGAATGCGGCACGTAGACGATATCTTGCGCCTCGAGCACGATATCGGGCGTCTTGCCATCGAGGATGGAGAGCATGTCGACGATCGCGACCTTGGGCTGGGTGAGCGAGCCGCGGACGATCGCCACCTCGGAGGGATACGATTCGCGAATGAGCGTGCCTCCCGCCTGGGCGACGGCCTGCACGAGGGTGAGGCGATTGGTGAATTCGACGGCGCGGGGATTATTGACGGCACCGAGCACGTGGACGCTGCCGACGGTCGAGGAGGGCAGGTACACGAAATCGTCCGGCTGCAGGTAGATGTTCTGCGACATATCGCCTTCACGGAGGAGGGAGGCGAAATTCACGCGAAGGAGCTGGCCGTTGCGCAGCACAAACGCGCGGCCGAGGTCGCCGGCTTCGTCGGTCGCGGCCGAGGATGCCACCATGCTCATGGAGCCGCCACCACGCGTGGCAAAGGCGGACGCGGGCGCGGGACCGCCGGCGGCGGACACGGCCTCGAGGAGCGTCATCGGGGCGGAGAGCGCGTAGGCGCCGGGCTTGTTGAGGCGGCCGAGCACCCAGACCTTCTGGCTCTCCGCGGTGAAGAGCGTGACGGAGATCGGCTGCTCGTCGCGGACGTAGCGCTTCATCTCGGTCACCATCTTCGCGCGCACCTGCGGCAGCGTGAGGCCCCAGACATCGATGCCGGGGAGCATGTTGAAATAAATTTTGCCGTCCGGTCCCACAACGGTGCGAACGCGCGTGGAGAGGTCGCCGATGATCTCGATATCGAGCACGTCACCCGGGCCGAGCTTGTACTCGGACTTGGGCTGCTGGAGCAGCAGAGGATCGAGCGCGGGGAGGGCGGAAACGGTTTCAGGCGTGAACGAGGGCGGCAGCGTGGCCGGAGCATTCTTCGCACGGCGCGCGGGGATCGACTGGCAGCCGGAAGAAAATAGAGCCGCAGCGAGCAGCGCGGCCAACGCAACGCGAGACAGGGAAACGATCGGTTTCATGGAGAAGGTCGGAGATGCGAAGGGCTCTTATTCGCGGGTGACTTTTTCGCCGGTCCAGGTGACGACGGCCGCCGTCACGAAGGCATTGGCCGCTGCATCGAGCAGCTGCTCGGCGTAAATCCACGGGCGGTCGGCCACGTAGACGATGTCGCGCGGCTTCAGCACGATATCGGGCTTCCTGCCGGAGAGGACGTCGAAGGCATCGATCTCGAACGTCTCGGGGCGGCCGAGGCCGCCGCGGATGACGAGCAGCTTCTTTTGCCACGCACGCTCGTTGAAACCGCCGCGACCGGCGATGGCGCCGATCACACCCACGGAGGTGTTGTAAACGTGGGCGCCGGGCACGCGAACCGCACCGAGGACGAAGACCTCTTTCTCGCTGCCACCGGGGAAGTAGATGTAGTCGTTGGGCTCGAGGGTGACGTTTTGCGAGAGGTCGCCGTGGAGGAAAAGCTTTTCGAAATCCACCGACATCCGCTGGCCGTTGCGGGCAATGAAGCTGCGCGAGAGGTCGGGGAGTTCCACGAGGCTGCGGTCGGCAGCCATACCGGTCTCCATGCCACCGGCGCGAGCGACGGCCTCGACGAGGGTCATCGGGCGATCGAGGGGGAAGGCGCCGCGCTGCGCGACGCGGCCGAGCACGAAATACTTTTTGCTCCTAAACGCTACGGGGACGACGAAAGCCTGCGGCGCCCGGCGGAACTTGCCCAGCTCCTTGTTCAACTCGTCGCGGAACTCATCGACCGTAAGGCCGGCGGCCATGACATTCTGCGCCTCGAGGTAGCTGATGCGGCCGTCGGGGCCGACTGGCACTTCCTGGCGGAGCGCTTCGGGATCGCCGTAGAGGCTGAAGCTGAGGACATCGCCCGGGCCGAGCGTCAGCTTCTGCTGCCATTTCGCGCGCTGCGCGGGACCGGTGACCGAGAAGCTCCCGGGCCCAGCGTCGGCAGTCTGCGCTGCGACCTGTGTGCTCGGCGTGGCCGCGGCCTGCGCCATGAGGGCAGGGGTGGCGACATCGGTGAGGCTGGCGGCCGTGAAGGCGGCGAAGCACGCGACCCAGCGTGAGAAGCGACCCTCGGTCACGGGCTTAAGGGCGCGGTTGATGGCAGCGCCAACGAGATTGCAACGCGCGTGGCGCAGCGTCTCGAGTTGGGCGCGGGTTGCGACGGCGCTGGCCTTGCCGCTTTCGGTGATCCACATGAGATTGGGAAGATTCGAGGCGAGCAGCACCGACTCCGGCATGGAGGCCGGGGGCAGCTCGACGAGGATGACGACGTTGTCGATCTTGCGCCACACGTTGAGCGCGCCCTGCCACTGCTTGCGGCGCTCGAGATTCCACGTCCAGCCGGGGAGGGGGATGTGGACGAGG
>JAZKEV010000338.1:0-762 GCA_040386765.1 Verrucomicrobiota bacterium
ACTCCGTTAAGATCATCAGCCTCCTCCGCGAAGCCGCCAAGCGCGAGGGCCTCGAACTGATCGAGCTCACCGCCGCCAATTCCAACGAGGTGCTCCAGGCGATGCAGGCGCTCGTCTCCCGCCGCATCGATGCCTTCTACCTCCCGAGCGACAACACCGCCTACCTCGCCTTCGACGCCATCCTGAAGGTCGGCGACGCTGCCAAGCTCCCCATCATCATCGACGATCCTGACTACGTCGACCGCGGCGCGCTCTTCGCCTGCGGACCCGGTTACTACCACAGCGGCCACGCGGCCGCCCCGCTCCTCGCCCGCGTTCTCCTCGGCGAGAGCCCCGCGAAGATCCCGATGGCCAACGTCTCGGTGAACACGACCAAGTTCAACCGCAACGTCATCGCCCGCCTCGGCCTCACCATCGCCCCCGCCCTCCTCGACGAGCTCGAAGCCGCGCCCGCTGCCCCCGCCGCCCCGTCCGCCAAAGCCCAGAACCCCAACCCCAAGGGCAAGAAGTGGAAGATCTCCTACGTCCTCTACAACGAAACGCCGCCCGCCGAAGAGACGCTCACCGGCATGAAGCGAGCCTGGGCTGAGAGCCCCCTCGTCGCCGGTCGCGATTACGAAATCAAGCTCCGCAGCGCCCAGGGCGACATCGCATCGCTCAGCGGCATTCTCGATGCCGCGATGACCGACGGCGCCGACCTGATCGTGCCCTTCTCCACGCCCACGCTCCAGATCGCCATGAAGAAGGTGAAGAACACCCCCA
>JAZKEV010000338.1:772-5366 GCA_040386765.1 Verrucomicrobiota bacterium
CCCCATCCTCTTCACGCTGATCGCAAATCCCGTGGCTGCAGGCGCCGGCAAGACCTTCACCGATCATCTCCCCAACCTCACCGGAGTCTCCACCCTCGCGCCGCTGCAGGAAGCGCTCGACCTCATCCAGAAGCATTTCCCGCAATATAAGCGCATCGGCACCCTTTTCTGCCCCAACGAGACCAACTCCGTCGACCTCAAGCAGGCTCTGGAAGCCGCTTGCAAGGCGCGCGGCCTCGTCCTCGAGGCCGTCGCCGCCAATACCGCGACCGACCTTCCCGACGCCGCCCTCGCCCTCACCGCCCGCAAGATCGACGCCATCGTCCAGATCTCCGACAACCTCTGCTCGAGCGGCTTCACGGCCATCGCCCGGGCCGCGCGCCTCACGCAAAAACCGATCATCGGCCTCAACAGCACGATGGTGAGTCTCGGCGCCGCCATTTCCTTCGGCCGTGACTATGAGGACGCCGGCGTCTCCACCGTCCGCCTCATCGAGCGCTTCGTTCTGGGCGAAGACCTCGGCAAGATTCCGTTCACGCTCCCGCCCAAGGTCGTGAAGCTCGTCAGCCCCGCCAACGCCGCCGCCGTCGGCATGACGCTCCCGCCCGCCTTGCTGTCGGAGTTCGAGGTCTACGCCCCGCCCTCGAAATCCGGAACCCCCGCTCCCGCTGCTCCGCCGGCTCAACCCAAGAAATCCGCGGGCCTCTCCAAAAAGTGGAAGATCGCCCTCGTCCTCTACAACGAAACTCCTCCCGCCGAAGAAACCCTCGCCGGCATGAAGGACGCGTGGAAGCGCAGCGAGTTCGTCGAGGGCCGTGACTACGAGATCAAGGTCCGCAGCGCCCAAGGCGACATGGCCCTCCTGAGCGGCATCTTCGACGCCGCGCTCACCGACGGCGCCGACATGGTCGTCACGCTCTCCACGCCGACCCTCCAGATGGCGGTGCAGAAAGTGAAACGCGTGCCGATTGTCTTCGCGCTCGTCACCGACCCCGTGGCCGCCGGCGCCGGCAAGAGTTACACCGACCACCGCCCCAACGTCACCGGCATCGCCGTGCTCGCCCCGATGGCCGAGGCGCTCGACATGATCAAGCAGCACTTCCCCACCTTCAAACGCGTCGGCACGCTCTACTGCCCCGCCGAGGCCAATGCCGTTTACCTCAAGGAAGCCCTCGCTGCCGCTTGCAAGGAACGCGGCTTCACCCTCGAAACCGTCGCCGTCAATTCTGCCACGGAGCTCTCCGACGCCGCCCTCTCGCTCGTCTCCCGCAAGATCGATGTGATCCTGCAGATCCCCGACGCCCTCTCCTCCACCGGCTTCACCGCCATCACGCGCGCCGCCCGCCAGCGCCAGACGCCCCTCTTCGCGTTAAACGGCACGGTCGTCCAGCACGGCGCCGCCGTCGCGCTCGGTCGCGATTTCCACAACTCCGGCGAGGCCGCCGTCGCCGTCATCGAGCGCATCTTCCGGGGCGAAGACCCGGCCAAGATCCCGATCACGCTGCCGCCCAAGGTTAGCTACATCGCCAGCACGGTCAACGCCCGCGCCGTCGGCCTCACGCTCCCGCCCGCTCTCCTCAAAGACGTCAAGAAGCTCGTCGACTGATCCTCGCTTCCTAATGGAAATCACCCGCCAAAAAAACGGCGATACCCTCGTCCTCACGCTTGCCGGCCGGCTCGACGCCAACTGGTGCAACCACGTCCAGAACGCCCTCACTGCCGTTGTGCGCGACGGCGAGCACCGCGTGAATCTCGACATGGCCGGCGTAAGCTACGTCAGCTCCGCGGGCCTTCGCGTCCTCCTCTCCGTCTACAAGCAGCTCAAGACGATCAACGGCCGCTTCGGCGTCATCCGCCCCTCCGCTGCTGTTCAATCCGTGCTCGAGCTCGCGGGCCTCGAGATGCTCATCGCGACGGAAGCTCCCGTCGTCGCGGAAAAGGCCGATACCGGCCGCACCCACGAGTCGGCCAATGCCACCTACGATGTCTTCGAGAAGTCCACTCCGCCCGAGGCCTTTCGCCTCGAGCGGATCGGCGACCCCGCCACGCTCGGCACCGGTGTGGGCGCCCAGCGCCCGATGCCGGCGGGTTTCGGTGCCAATAGTTTCGCTCTCGGCGTCGGCGCGCTCGGCACCAGTTACACGGATAGCGAAGGGCGTTTCGGGGAGTTCCTCGCGATTGCCGGGTCCGCGGCGTTTCAGCCCGCGGATGGTTCCAGCCGTCCCGATTTCGTCGTCAGTCAGGGCGCTCTCGTGCCCGAAGGCTACATCCTCGTGGGCCTCAGTGGTGAAGGCACCTTTCCCACGCTGGTGCGTTTTGAAGCGAAAAAGGAGCGGCGCACTATCGCCCTCGCCGAGCTCACCCAGACCGCGCTCACGCTCAGCGGCGCATCCGCCGCGGCCTTCGTCGCCGTGACCGAGACGGCAGGACTCGTCGGCGCCTCGCTCCGCAAATCGCCCGCGCTCGCTGGCACGAAAGACTCCCGCTTCGGCTTCCCGCAGATCCGCGATTTCCTCTCGTTCACCACGGAGCGCGCCTTCCGCGATTCCACCTCGCTCCTCGTGGGCGTCGTCGCGCAGCCCGGCACCAGCCTCGACCCGCTGCTCCGCCCGCTCGGTGGGCCGGCCCTGCGCGCGCATATCCACGCCGCAGCCTTTCCCTATCGTCCGCTCCGCAAGGGCCGCATCGACCTGAAGTCCTCGGTCACCGAGCTCTTCGACGGCCACGCCCTTCAGGCGGTGCTCCATCTGCTCGCCGATCCCCGTGAGTTCAACGGCGCCGGCGACAGCGAGTTCTCCCGTGGCGCCCTCTGGCTCACGCCCGTCGCCCTCTGATCGGCTCTCCCTTCTCCGCTCTCAACCTTCACTTTCGGCCGCATGACGCTCCTTATCGGCGCCCTCACCATCGGGCTCATCCTCTCGCTCCTCGCGATGGGCGTGCTCGTTTCGTTCCGCATCTTCTCGATGCCGGATATCACGACGGATGGCTCGATCACCTTTGGCGCCGCCATCGCCGCGATCCTGCTGGTCAATCACGTCAATCCGATCCTCGCCACCGCCGCTGGCGCGCTCGGCGGTGCGCTCGCGGGTGCCGTCACCGGCATCATCCACACCAAGTTCAAGATCAACGCCCTCCTCGCCGGCATCCTCGTGATGACCGCGCTCTACTCGGTGAATCTTCACGTGATGGGCCGGAGCAATATCCCGCTCATGCAGGCCCGCACGCTCTCCACCGTTGGCGAGGCGTTTGGCGAGACGGTCTTCCGCACCAAAACCCTCGATATCATGGGCTGGCCCGTAGGGTCCGCCGATGCCGGTCTGCTTCTCCTCTCGTTCCTGTTCGCCTGCGCCGCAGGCGTGGCGCTCTTCGCTTTCTTCCGCACCAATATCGGCACCGCCATGCGCGCCACCGGCGACAATCCCCAGATGATCCGCGCCCTCGGTGCCAACGTCGAAGGCTACATCATCCTCGGTCTCGCCCTTTCCAATGGCCTCGTCGCCCTCGGCGGCGCGCTGCTCGCACAGTACCAGGGCTTCGCCGACGCGCAGATGGGCATTGGCATGGTCGTCTGGGGCCTCGCCAGCGTGATCATCGGCGAGGCGCTCACCGGCACCCGCAGCCTCGGCCTCACCATCGCCGGCGCGATCATGGGCTCGGTCCTCTTCCGCCTCCTCGTCGCCATCGCGCTCCGCTGGGGCCTCAATCCCAACGACCTCAAGCTCATCACCGCCCTCTTCGTCTTCGCCGCGTTGGTGCTCCCGCCCTTCCTCTCGAAGATGAAGCGGAAGAAACTAGTAGCGAGTAGTCAGTAGCGAGTAGCGAGCATTCCGCCGCTCACACGTCACACGCTAACTTCGCTCCCAGCCTTCGCCCGCCACCTACTCGCTACTCACTACCCGCTACTCGCTACTTCCACCGCATGCTCGAAATCTCCGGCATCCGCAAAACCTTCAATCCCGGCACCGTCAACGAGGTCCGGGCCTTGCAGGGCGTCGACCTCACCATCGACCCCGGCTCGTTCGTGATCGTCCTCGGCATGAACGGCTCGGGCAAATCCACGCTGCTCAACGCCGTCGCGGGCTCCTTCTACGTCGACGAAGGCAAGCTCACCCTCGCCGGGCACGACGTCACCCGCTGGCCCGAGCACAAACGAGCGAAGCTCATCGGCCGCGTCTTCCAAAATCCCTTCAGCGGCACCGCGCCCACGATGTCGATCGCCGAGAATTTCGCCCTCGCCGCCCGCCGCGGTCAGGCCCGCGGCCTCGGCTGGGCCCTCGTCCCCGAGCTCATGGCCCCGTTGCGCGAACGCATCGCCTCGCTCAAGATGGGTCTCGAAAACCGGCTCGATAACGCCATCGGCTCCCTCTCCGGCGGCCAGCGCCAGGCGCTCACCCTCCTCATGGCGACGTGGCTGAAGCCCAAGCTCCTCCTCCTCGATGAGCACACCGCCGCCCTCGACCCCAAGAGCGGCGACCAGGTCATCGCCCTCAGCGACGAGGTCATCCAGCGTGACAAGCTTACCACACTCATGGTCACGCACTCGATGCAGCAGGCCGTGAGCCTTGGCGACCGCATCATCATGATGCACCGCGGC
>JAZKEV010000339.1:0-1577 GCA_040386765.1 Verrucomicrobiota bacterium
TTCACGATCGGCGTGCTCGCCATCATCGGCATGCCCTTCCTCGCCGGTTTCTTCTCCAAGGACGCGATCCTCTTCCTCGCGATGGAGAACAACACGCCAGTGTTCGTGATCCTCGCCTTCAGCGCCGTGCTCACCGCATTCTACATGGTGCGCCTCTGGCGATTGGTGTTCTTTGGCGCTCCCCGCAGCGACGACGCCTCGCACGCCCACGAAGGCGGCCTCTCGATGACGCTCCCGCTCGTGGTTCTCGCGATTCTCTCCGTCGCCGGCGGTTACACCGCGATCTACGGCGGCGTGTTCGACGAAGTCTGGTCCCAGATCCCCGTCGCCCACGGCTCGGCCCACACCACGATCCTCATCGTCAGCGTTGCCGTCATGACGCTCGGCGCCGGTGCCGCGCTCATCCTCTACAAGCCCGCCTCGACCGACGCGCTCGCCGCCAAGTCGCCCGTGCTCTTCGCCTTCCTCTCCGTCCTGAAGGGCTCCTTCGACACCGTTTACGGCTGGTATGTCGCCAAGGTCCAGCAGCGCTTCGCGATGCTCTTGGAATTCCTCGAACGCATTTTCCTCTCAGGCCTCATCATTCGCGGACTCGCCGGTGCGGTCGGTTTGGTCGGTCTCGGCGCCCGTGCGCTCCATGTCGGCAGCCTGCACGCCTACGTTTACTGGTTCCTCTTCGGCGCGGCCATTCTGTGGGCTTTCGCCGGCGGCTGGCTGCACCTCTAACCGCGAACCCTCCCTTTCAACGTCATGTTCTCCCATCTTCTTCTGCTCTCCATCGTGGCGCCCCTCGCGGCCGCCGCGGTGATTGCCGCCGGTCTGCCGACCCGCCTCGCCAAGGTCGTCGCCGCCCTCGGTTTCCTCGCGCCCGCGCTCATCGCGCTGCACGTGTGGTATCACTTCCCGGCGGGTGCAGGCGCCGGTTACGAGTTCCTCCAAGGCTACAACACCGGCCTCCAGAACCTCGGCATCAAGCTTACCCTCGGCCTCAACGGCATCGCGCTGCCGCTCTACGTGCTCGCCGGTGTCGTCGGTCTCGCCGCCGGACTCTACGCGATCCAGTCCGGAGCCGAGCGCCTCAAAACCTACCTCGCCCTTCTCCTCGTCATGCAGGGCGGCCTGATGGGTGTCTTCGCCAGCGTGGACATCTTCTTCTTCTATTTCTTCCACGAACTCGCGCTCATCCCGACCTTCATCATGGTCGGCATCTGGGGCGGCAAAGACCGCGGTTACGCCGCGATGAAGATGACGATCTACCTCACCGTCGGCGCGATGCTCTCGCTCCTCGGTCTCATCGCCATCTACTACAAGAGCGGCGCCGAGAACTTCGACCTCATCACTCTCCGCGCCACGCTCCTTGACGGAGGCATCAAAGCCGGCACGCAGAACCACATCTTCGGCCTCCTGATGTTCGGCTTCGGTATTCTGGTGTCGCTCTGGCCGCTCCACACCTGGGCCCCGCTCGGCTACGGTGCCGCCCCCAGCTCCGCCGCGATGCTTCACGCCGGCGTGCTGAAAAAATTCGGCCTCTACGGACTCGTCCAAATCGCCGTCCCGCTCCTCCCGCTCGGTGCCGC
>JAZKEV010000340.1:0-3286 GCA_040386765.1 Verrucomicrobiota bacterium
CCATCGGCGTGCGGCCGAGCTCGCGGCGGCAGACGCGCCGCAAGTGCTCGGCGCTGAGCGAGCAGCGGCGGGCGAGGGTGGTGAGTTTCCAGTCGGCGGCGAGGTCGCGCGCGACGGCATCCCACAGCTCCGCGATGCGCGACTCGCTGCGCCACGGACGGGCGAGACGGCGCGAGAGGCCGTGGACGAGCCCGATCCAGTGGCGGGTGAGCACGGGATCGCGCTCACCTTCCCACTCGGCGCGCAGGCCGGAGAGCGTGCGACCCAGCTCCTCCGTGCCGTGGTTGATCCGGAGCGGCGAGCCGGCGCCGACGAGGGGCTTCAGCGGCGGTGGCTCATGGTAGCGCACCCACGCAAAGACCCACGGGCGGCCGGGCACGGCGTGAAAGGCATTGAGCACGCGCGGCGGCGCGAGGCAGACCTGGCAGGCAAGGAGGAAACTCCCCGACGGGGCGAGGCGCACGCGGCGGTAGGGCGCGTAGACCTTGTCGAGGCCGAGCCAGGCGATGTGGTGCTCCGCGAGATCGGGGCACTGCTTCACATCGAGGCTCCAGCGCCGCGTACGGGCGCCGTCGACGGTGGTTTCCTGCCAGGCGGGATTCATGGGCGGCGGGGGCGTGGCACGATCTCAGAGGTTATCAACCCCCCCACAGGGTCAAGCTGCCTTCGCGGACACCAGGGCACGGATGGATATGCGGAAGGGCGAGCCCACCCGTATCCGATAATAAGATACAATGCGTCTCCCCGGCGTCTGACGGTCTGTCCGGGCCCGGCGATTCGCGCCGCCGGCCGGGTGCGCGCAGGTGCGAAATCGTCGCATGTACGTGTGCGGTCCCGGCTTTACGCCCGGCATTTGGGTGCCCATGGTCCCGTTTCTTACTCAACCCCGACTGCACTTTCGCATCATGCCCAATCCCTGGACTGGAAAAGGAAATCCGTACACCCGGAAAGAAGTCATCGAGCGGCTGCGCTCCACGCTCAAGAAAGGCGATTCGATCATCGCTGCGGGCGCGGGCACCGGCATCAGCGCCAAGTTCATCGAGCGCGGTGGCGCCGACCTGATCATCATCTATAATAGCGGCCGCTTCCGCATGATGGGTCATGGCTCGACGGCGGGCATGATGGCCTACGGCGACGCCAATGCCATCGCGATGGAGATCGGCGAGTACGAGGTGCTCCCGGTCGTGGAAGAAGTGCCCGTCATCTGCGGCGTGCACGCCACCGATCCGCGCCGCCGCATGTGGCACTGGCTCGGCAAGGTGAAGGAGATGGGCTTCTCGGGCGTGAATAATTTCCCCACGCACACGATCGTCGACGGCCACTTCCGCGGTGTGCTCGAGGAAACGGGGATGTCCGTGAAGAAGGAGTACGAGATGGTCGCGCTCGCGCGCCGGATGGACCTCTTCTCCATCGTCTACGTCGGCTCGCCCGAGGAGGCGGCCGAGATGGCCAAGGCCGGTGCGGATGCGATCATCGCTCACGTCGGCACCACGGTCGGCGGCAGCATCGGCGTGAAAAACGCGGTCATGAGCTGGGACCACACGATCAAGGTCACGCAGGATATCATCAACGCCGCCAAGGCGGTGCGGAAAGACATCTTCTACCTCTGCCACGGCGGCCCGATCAACACGCCCGACGATGCCGCGCGCGTAATGAACGGCACGGATTGCGTCGGCTTCGTCGGCGCCAGCAGCCTCGAGCGCATGGGCGTGGAGGAATCGCTCACGAATCTTACGCGCAAGTTCAAGGCGATCCCCGGCAAGGGCGTCGCGAAAAAGACTGGCGCCAAAAAGTAATCCGGCCACCACGCCTGTCATGGCCACGATCGCGGTTCTGGGGACTTTCGACACCAAGGGCCGCGAACTGGCGTTCGTGGCCGAGGCGGTGCGGCACGAGGGCTTTGCGACGCTGCTGATCGATGTCGGCAGCCTCGATGCGCCGGTAGTCACCCCGGATGTCGCACGGGCGACGGTGCTGAGCGCACTCAAGGAAGACGCCTCGGTGATCCTCGCGCGCAAAGACCGCGGCGAGTGTGTCGCGCTGATGGGCCGCGCCGCCGCAGCCTATGTGCAGCAGCTCGTCGCCGGGAAAAAGATCGAGGGCATCATCGCCCTCGGCGGCGGTGGCGGCACCGCGATCGCGACCGCCGCGATGCGCACGCTGCCCATCGGTTTCCCGAAGCTGATGGTCTCCACGCTAGCGAGCGGCAACACCGCGGCCTACGTCGGCAACAGCGATCTCGTGATGATGCCGGCGATCGTCGATGTCGCGGGCATCAACCGGATCTCACGGACGATTTTTCAAAACGCGGCGGGCGCCATCAGCGGCATGGTCAAGGCGGCGGGCGCGCGGCAAGCGCAGCCCGCGGCGGACAAGCCGATTGTGGTCGCCAGCATGTTTGGCAACACCACCGCCTGTGTGACCGAGGCGCGCCGCATCCTCGAAGAGGCGGGCTACGAAGTGCTCGTGTTTCACGCGACCGGCTCGGGTGGCCGCGCGATGGAGTCGCTCATCGCGAGCGGCCTGGTCGCGGGAGTACTCGATATCACCACGACGGAGTGGGCCGACGAGCTCGTCGGCGGCATCCTTGGCGCCGGCCCGGACCGGCTCGACGCCGCGGCCAAAGCCCGCGTGCCGGCGATCGTCGCGCCCGGCTGCCTCGACATGGTGAACTTCGGCGAGCGCCAGACCGTGCCCGCGAAATTTACTGGCCGCACCTTCTACCAGCACAACCCGCAGGTGACGCTCATGCGCACCAACGCCGCCGAATCCGCCGAGCTGGGCGCAATCCTCGCAAAGAAAGTAAACACCTACACCGCGCCTGTGACGGTGCTGCTCCCGCGCAAGGCGATCAGCATCATTAGCGCGCAAGGCCAGCCCTTCCACGACGCTGCCGCCGACGATGCGCTATTCACGGCGCTGCTCAAAAATCTCCGCCCCGGCATCGACGTGCGCGACACCGCGCTCGAGATCAACGACCCCGCCTTCGCCCGCCAGTGCGCCGAGGCGCTGCTGGCGAATATGAAGAAGTAGGGCGGGTGCGCCCTCCGAGTAGTCCGCTTTCAGAAAACATTTCTCCCATGCCTGATACACCCCGCCGTTTCGTCTCCATCGCCGACGCTGTTCGCGAGCCCAATGCCTGGACCAATAACGAATGGCTCTGCCGGCCCGATATCGTGGCCGCCGACAAGCTCCTGCTCGTGCGCGCCAATATGGCGGGGATGCACTGCCACCCGTTTCACTTTCATCCGCATCGCGAGGAGATCATCTATGTGATCTACGGTCG
>JAZKEV010000341.1:0-10984 GCA_040386765.1 Verrucomicrobiota bacterium
CATTCTGAGCGTAGCGAAGAATCCACGCCTGCGGAGGCGGCATGGTGTCCGTTCACGTGGATTCTTCGCTACGCTCAGAATGACAAATCATTTTGAAAACCCTCCCCTATCCGCCCGCCTCTCACTTCATCCCAAACAACGTTTCCACAAACTCCCGCGGCGACAGCGTCCCCTCAGTCTTCCCGCCCAGCACCAGATAGCACGTCAGCCCCACGGCATCGGCGCGCTCCTTCAGTTTCACGCTGAACATCGGGTGATGGATGCCATGCGAAGGATTCTTCGCCGGCACCGTCATATCGTCGCCCGAGCTGAGATAGAGCGCCGCGTCGTTCCGGTCGACATGCTCGAGCGGCGAAAATTCGCGGATCGCCGCGCGGTAGCGGTCGTAGTGCTCGATCATCTCGTCCGCGCTCTTCGCGCCAAACGATTGGAAGATCATCTTGTGCTTGTTCGCCTCCGGCCCGATGTGCTCGAGGATCCATTTCGGATCGAGGGTCGATTGCGGTACGTTCGCGATCGCGCCGAGCGGTTTGGTCGACTCGCGCGCGACCGGATCGGCGCTCTTCGGGTCGGCGAGATCGTCGTGCAAGGCCAGCCACAGCGATGAGCACCCTCCGGCCGAGCCGCCGCTGCACACGATTCGCTTGGGATCGAGATTCCACTCGCGCGCCTTGCTACGGACGAATTGCAGCGCCCGCGCCGCATCGTGCACGGGTGCCGGCAGGATATCGGTGGTCGTCATCCGATAGCGGATCGACACCACCGAAATACCGCGTGCCAGCCAGTCGGCCTCCGGCTCGGTCGCGCCGATGTCGCCCACGTACCAGCCGCCGCCGTGGATCTTGAAGAGCACCGGCGTGGGCCGGTCCGATTTCGCCTGCCAGACGTTCAGCACGTTGCGCTCGTGCGGCCCATACCGGACCTCCTTGATCGTGGGCGGAATGCCCTTCGGAGCGGAAACCTTCTCGGCGGCACCGAGCGGGAGAATCAATGCGAGCGCAAGAAGCGCGAGGTGGGCACGAAGTTTCATGAAGAGGAAGTAGCGGGTTCTCTACTCACCAGCCAACGTCGTTTCATGGGAGTCGCTGATTATTTGGTGGCGTCGAGTGCGCTCAACCAGCGCGCCGCCGCACGAGTCCATTCCGAGGTCGGATAGCTGATCGGGTCGATGCCGCCGCCGTGCCCGCCTGCATTGTAGATGTGCATCTCAGCAGGCACCTGCGCCGCACGTACCTCGAGGTAGAAGTTCAGCACGCCGCGCGAGAAGCGGTCATCCTTCGCCACCGCGAAAAACAGCGGCGGGGTCGCCTCGCGTTTCAAGCGGTCCTTGAAATCGGCCGCGATCGTATCCGAGTCTGTCGGCTCAGTGAGGTACGCCGCATAGATCGGCAGACCGAAGTCGGGCCGGCAGCTCACGCGGTCGATGTCATCCTTTGCTGGATACGCCTCCCGGTCAAAGCTCGTGCAGAGCATCGCCGCAGCGTGACCGCCCGCCGAGAAGCCCATGACGCCGATCTTCTTCGGATCGAGGCCCCACTCCGCCGCGCGCGAACGCACCATGCGCATAGCCCGCTGCGCGTCCTGCAGCGCATGGTGATGTTTCTCAAAGCCCTTCCGCGACGGCACGCGGTACTTCAGGACGATGCCGGTGATACCCTGCTCGTTGAGCCACTCGGCCACGCGCACGCCTTCGTGTTCGGCCGCGAGCCCGCCGTAGCCACCGCCGGGCATGATGATCACTGCGCGCCCATTTGGCTTCGCCTGCGCTTTCGATGGCGAAACCACGAGCAGAGTGGGCCGTGCGACCTGGGTGATATTGAGCGCGGTGCCGCCACGCGATTTCACCGCGACGACCTCCTTGGCGGGCGCACCCGGCACCGGATCATCCGGCGCTCCGCCTTCCGGCCAGAGCGGGATCACCGGCACCTCCCGCCCGAGGATTTGCTTCAGCTTCCAGTCGCCCTCGGTCAGTCCGGCGGGCACCGGCGACTCGGCCAGCGATGAGGCTTTATAAGTAAACTTTTCCGGCGTCGGCTTCGGCCCGAGGAAACCGGCGTCAGCCAGCCAGCGGAGGCACTCCACCGACCACTCCGCGAGCCAGTCCTTCGCGATGCCGGCCCCGTGTTCCCCGGTCGGATACACGTGCATCTCGGCATTCACCTTCGCCTTCGTTAGTGCGAGCATGTACTCGGTCGCACCGGTGGTGAACTTGTCCGGCATTGTGATCGCGATAAAGGTCGGCGGCGTCTTCTTCGCCGAGATCTCCCCGTAGCGCAGCTTCGGATCGGGCGTGCGCGACTCGATCGGACCCGTGAGATAGGCTGGAGCGAGCAGCACCGCAAAATCCGGCCGGCAGCTCGTTTTGTCCGCTTCGTCGAGTGCGGGATAAAGCCGGGGCTCGAAATTATTGGCCAGCGCCGCGCCCATATGCCCGCCCGCGGAGAAGCCTCCGATGCCAATCTTCTTCGGATCGATGCCCCATTCCGCAGCGCGCGTGCGCAGAATGCCGAGCGCCCGCTGCGCATCCTGCAGCGGTTGATGATCCTTCGTGAAGCCCTCGCCGCGCCGCGGCACACGATACTTGAGCAGCACCACGGTGATGCCGCGCGCATTCAGCAGGCGCGCCACGTCGGTCACGTTGCGATAACCCAGCCCGACGTAGCCGCCGCCCGGCCCGAGCACGAGCGCGACGCCGGTATTTTTGTCCGCGGGTGGCGCGATGATCGTCATTGAGGGGCGGCTGACATTCCGGATCGTCCGAGCCTCGGATTGTTTCCCAGGCTGGATCGACTCCGCGTCGATCGGGCGCGGCTCGTCCGGCACCTTGCCCTCCGGCCACAGATACACGACGGGGCAATCGCGCCCGAGCTCCTTCCGCACCTCCGCGTCGGCCACGGTGAGCTCGGCCGCCCGCCCGTACATCGCCGCCAGTAGCATCACCCCGCCCGCCCAGAGGATTTTTTTCATCACGGAGTGCATATCACTTTTTCGGCCCGCGTCGCGCCAAACATCGCCATGAAATTAGAGGTAGGGACGGGCGGCCCGCCCGTTCGCAATTCAAAGGTCCCACGACCCAGCATTCCCCTCGCGCCCTTCCCCTGTTCACCTCCCGTCATTGCGAAGAGCGTAGCGACGTGGCAATCCATCACCCTCCCGTGGAGCGCCGCCCGCATACCCTCCCACCCACGCCTGCGCACGTGTAGATTCTTCGCTCCGCGCCTCGATATCTCAAACTCCTCCGCCAGGCAGATCTCACTCGACCGCAAACGTCACATCCCCTGAGCGCAGCGCCATGTCGGCCGGCGTCACGTCGTTAAGCTGCACGACGATCGTATTGGTCCCGCGCTTCACCTTCGCGCTGAACTTCGCGGCCGGTTTGACGAGCGTGCCGTTGACCCAGACACCCTTTACATTCTCCACGCCGGAGAGCGTGAAGTTCGCCGTGCCGTCCTTCGTCGATTCGGCGCGGGTGCCGGCGAAGAGCCCGCGGTTGTTGCCGCGGTTCGGATACTGCGCTTCCACCGCTTCCTTTGGCAGCGTGCCGCTGGTCAGCGAGAAGACAGGATTCCAGTCCTTCAGTGAGAAATCCCCCGCCACCACGCGCTCGACGCCAAGATGCTCGTTAGTGCTGAGGATTAGGTAGAGCTTCCAAGCGCGACCCACGCCGCCCTTCGCTGCATCGTAGTCGCCCGGTTTGCCGAGCTGGGCGATGAACTTGATCAGGTCGAGCCGCTCCTCAGGAACGAGCGTATCGAGCAAACCGGCGGGCATCAGCGAGCCCACGCTGGTGCGGCGCACGATGTCCTTGGTCGGGATTGAGATGTCTTGATTCGCCGCGGTGCGCAGCACGATCTCCGTCGCGGTCTCTTTCGTAATCATGCCACTCTGCTCCTGCCCGTCGCGCGTCGCGATGGAGGCGGAGTGGTAGCCTTCCTTGATTTTCGCGCTCGGGTAGAGCAGCGACTCCACGATGTAGTCCGCCGGCGCGCTTGCGCCAAGGCTCGTGAGATCGGGCCCGAGTTTCCCGCCTGCGCCACCGATCGCATGGCACGCCACGCACGCCAGCTCGGCCCGGCGATAGATAAACTCGCCCCGCCGCGCGTCGCCCTTGGCCAGCGCCTCTTGCGCGAGCTGCTGGAGCTCCGCCGGACTCATCTGCACATTGGAGAGCGAGAGCCCCGCCGCCTTCAACAACACCGGCACCAGTGCCTGATGCTGCGTGCCCTCGCGCGCCGGCCGCAGACCCGCGCGCGCCACTTCGCGCGGCACCTCGGTCTTCTCCAGCTCGGTCGCCAGGCGCGCGCTCACGCCGCGGATGCTGAGCAGCGAGCGCCAGAGCGCCTGCGATTGAGCCTCGTCCGTCGTCGCCTTGAGTACCGCGACGACATACGGCAGCGCCGTGGGCAGTTCGAGCCCGGCGAGCGTCACTGCCGCGTCGCGTTGGATGTCGGGCGAAGTGCCTTCGCTCGCAAGTTTCTTCAGCTGCGCAATGGCACCCGCGCCCCCGATGTCGCGCAGCGCGGCAAAGGCCGCCGCACGTTCCGCCGCCGTCGCACCTGCCTTCGTCGTCGCCGCCACGATCTGCGGGATCAGCGCGCCCACTTTCCACGCGCCCGCGAGCTGCAGCGCGGCCACGCGCGTCTTCTCCGCCGGTGCATTCAAGAGCGAGGCCAGCCCGGCGAGATCGCCCGAGGGTTTCACGCTGCGCAGCCGCGCCGCATCGGCCAACGCCGTAAAGGCCCGCAGCGCCACCGCCTCGGCCAGCTCACCGCGCTGCAACTGGTCAAACAGAAGCCGCAGTTCCGCCGCACCGCCCGCCGCGCCGATCAATTCAATCCACGGCCCGGCTCCATCGCGCGGCACGCCGCCTTGCTTGCCCACCAGCAGGCCGAGCACCGCGCTCGCCTGCGCCGGTTCGACTGCTTTCAAGGCAAACTCGAGCTGCTTCTCGCGGCCCGTGATGTTCCACTCGCCGCTCTTCACGGCGGCGAGCCACGGCTCGGCCAGCTCGTTCATCGTCAGCCACAGCGCGTAGTCGAGATAAGGATCCATCGGCCGCTCCAGAACCCCAAGCGCAAGCTCCGCGCTCCGGGCGGAACCACGCGCACCTAGGGCCCGCACCGCCGCCAGCCGCACGCGCGGATGCGTATCGACCACGAGCCGCTCCAGCGGCCCGATTTCATCTGTCGCGGGCAATACCCGCACCGCCGCCGCCCGCACGCGTGCATCTTTCGCCGCCAGCATGTCATTGAGCAGCGCCGCAGGCACGCGATTGAAAGCCTGATACATCCACAGCGCCCGCAGTTTCGCCAGCTCCGTGGTCTGCCGCTTCGCCCACGCCTCGAGGTCGGGCATCACCTTCTCCGCGCCGCGCTCCACAAGCACCCGCCGTGATTGCTCCTGCTCGTAACTGTTCGGCGAGAGCAGCCGGCCGAGCAGGTCGGCATTCGCGAGCGTCGTGAGATCGACGCGCTTCGGCGCCGTGCCGCCCTTGGCTGCCACGCGCCAGATGCGACCGTGCGCCTTGTCGCGCCGCGGGTCGCGGAAATCCACCTCACCGTGCTGGATGATCGGGTTGCTCCAGTCGGCGATGTAGAGGGCGCCGTCCGGCCCGAGCCGGATGTCGATCGGCCGGAACGAGTCCGCCGTGGTGCGGAGGAGATCGGGCATCTCCTTCGTCACGTAGCCGGAGCCCTGCTCCATGATCTTGAAACGCACCACGCGGTGCGCGCGGAAATCCAGCGTGATCGCGTCGCCCTGCCAGTCGGCGGGAAACAGCGTGCTGTGCACCAGCTCGATGCTGGCAAACTTCGGATAACGTCCCGGGCTGATGCTATCGATCATCCGCCGCGCGGGCGCGAGGGTGAGCATCGTCGCGCCGGGCACGCCCCAGCTCACGCCTTGGAAACCGGCGCCGTCCGTCATCATCGACTGGCCATAGGCATCGAACTGGTGGCCCCAGCCGTTGATCAGGCCGCGGTACAGAATCTCCATCTTCTCGTCGCGCGGATCGAAGCGGAAGGTGCCGCCCGCCTTCAACCGCACCACGCCCTGCGGCGTTTCGGTGTCGGTGCGGGTGTAGACCGACTGGCTCATCGTGAGCCGCCCGTCGGGCGCCCAGCGCAGCGTGTGGAGATTGTGGTGCGTGTCCTCGGTGCCGAAGCCGCTCAAGACCACGCGCCGCACGTCCGCCTTGCCGTCGCCGTCGTTGTCCTTGAAGTGCAGCACGTCCGTGCTCTGCGCGACATACGCGCCGCCGTCGCCGACCTCGATGCCGGTGGGGATCAGCAGTCCATCAGCAAACACCGTGGCCTTGTCCGCGCGGCCCGCGCCCGTGGTGTCCTCGAGCACGATGATCTTGTCGGTCGCCGCCTGGCCCGGCTCGATCTGCGGGTAGAGCTCCGAGCTCACGACCCAGAGCCGCCCCTTCGGATCGAAATTCATCTGCAGCGGCTTGTTCAGTAGCGGATTTTCCGCCCAAAGGGTGATCTCGAGGCCGTCGGCCACCTGGAACTCCGGGTGCGGCTGCGGCGTGAATTTCGCGTCGCGATTGCCCACGCGGCGCGGGATCTCCGGCACATTCGCCGGCTGAAGCGCGCGGAGTTGTGCGATGCGTTTCTCTTCGGCGGCGATGAACTCGTCGAATTGCAGCACCTCCGTCGCGTTCTTGCCCTGCTCACGTTTCCGGAAGCCGAAAATGTACGCCATGTTGGCCGGCCGCGAGCGGTGGAAGAACCACTCGTTCTTCGTCAGGATCGCCCTCCGCAGCGGTTCCACCTGGCCGCTCGCGCGCCATGCGCCTGCGCTGCCGAAGAGCCGGTCCTCGATGATCTCTGCCAGCGCCCGATAGCCGGACTGCGTCGGGTGGATGCCATTGAGCGTCAGCGGCGCACTCTGGGCTGGGCGCGCCTTCGTCGCATCGTAGAGCGAGACAAACGTCCCTTTCCGCTCGCCCGCCAGCTCGCCCACCGCGCGGGTGTACGCCGCGAGTTGATTGTTGTGCGGCGCAGGATTTACCCACGGCGCGCCTTTGGCCTCGTGCGCGATGGGGCTGAGGAAAACCAGCCGCACGCCCGGCGCCGACTTCTCGACGATGTCGAGCAGCCGGCGGTAGTCGGTTTTGAATTTCGTCAGCCCGCTGTCGCCGTCGAACGAGCTCGCCATGCCGTAGCCGAGAAACACCACCGTCGGCTTCGCCTCCTCGATCTGCTTCACGAGGTTCGCCCAGCCTTCGTTCGCCGGTTCGCGGCCCGCCTGCAGCAGGCTCAGGCCGAAGCGCGAGTCGCCCGCGGGAGTATCGGCGCTCCACCCGAGATTGCGAAAGGTCACATTTTGCCCGGCGGAGCGCGCGGTAAGCATCAGCTCGATCCAGCCGTGATACTGCTCCTGCTCGATCAGCGTGTCGCCGAGGAAGACCACGCGGTCGCCGTCCTTCAGCTCCAGTTTGGGCGCCTGCTCGGCAGCGCGAGCGAGCGAAGCGACGACAGCGACAACCAACAAGGCGCGAAAAAAGGCCCGGAAAACGATGCTCATGCGAGGGTAGGCGGGGTTGAAAAGTGCGAAATTGCCGCGCCCCCCGGCGTATGGGAAGCTCCGACTGCTCACCGCAGTGACTGCCGCCGCGCTTGTCTTCGCCGCACGATTCCCCGCAGGCCCCAACATTCATAATCTTCATTTCTTGCCAAAACCACACCGAGCATCCCCCATAAGAATAAGAATTCCGGTTGCCGCCCTCGGGTAACTGTCTAGTCACTTATCCCTCACTTCGGCCCCGTTCCGAGTCCCCCTTTTCGTTCCCATGGCCTCTTCCTTCCTTCGCACTTCGTACGTCCTCGCTGCGTGCGCCTTTGGCGCCCTCGCCCAAGCCGCGCAGCCGCCCGCCGGCTTCACGCCGCTCTATAATGGCAAGGACCTCTCCGGCTGGCGCGGCGGCACCACCTACGATCACCGCAAGCTCCTCGACCTCCCCGAGGCCGAGCGCGCCGCGCTGATGACCAAGTGGACCACCAGCATGACCGAGCTGAAGGACGGCAAGCCCCATTGGCGCGCCGAGGGCGACGTGCTCTTCAACGACGGCATCGGCGGCTACGCCACCACCCAAAAAGACTTCGGCGACTTCGAGCTGCTCCTCGACTACAAGATCGCCCCCGGCGCCGACTCCGGCGTCTACCTCCGCGGCGTGCCGCAGGTGCAGATTTGGGACACCGCCATTCCCGACACCAAGGAGATCGGCTACGCCAAGGGCTCCGGCGGCCTCTGGAATAATAACAAGGGCGCGCCCGGCAAGGATCCGCTCGTGAAGGCCGACAATCCCGTCGGCGAGTGGAATTCCCTCCGCGTCGTCATGGTCGGCGCCCGCGTCAGCGTGTGGCTCAACAAGAAGCTCGTCGTCGATCACGCCCTTCTCGAAAATTACTACGACAAGGCCGACAAGAAGCTGAAGCCCGAGGAGCGCCGCCCCATCCCGGCCAAGGGCCCGATCCAGCTCCAGACGCACGGCGGCGCCACGCACTGGCGCAATATCTTCATCCGCGAGATCGGCACCGCTGAGGCCAACAAGCTCCTCGCGAGCAAGGGCGCGGAGGGCTTCAAGCCCATCTTCAACGGCAAGGACTTCACCGGCTGGACCATCGAGGAAAAGGCCGCCACCAAGACCGTACCCGCCGTCAAGACGCCCGCGGACGTCATCGAAATCAAGGACGGCACGTTGGTCTGGCTCGATAAACGCGGCGGCATGCCTTATTGGAACAAGGAGCTCGGCGACTTCCAGGCCCGCGTCTGGTTCAAGCTTCCGCCCGGCGGTAACAACGGCCTCGCGATCCGCTATCCCGGCAAGGGCAACGCCGCCTACGACGGCATGACCGAGCTCCAGGTCATCGACGAAAACTACTACGCCAACCGCACTCCGCCGCAGCCCACCAAGAAACTCGATCCCCGCCAGCAGCACGGCTCCGTCTACGGCATGATCCCCGGCATCCCCGGCTATCAGCGCCCCATCGGCGAGTGGAACTTCGAGGAGGTCACCGTCAAAGGCTCGACCATCCGCGTGGAGCTTAATGGCACCGTCATCCTCGACGCCGACGTGAGCAAAGTCGACATGTCCACCGTGATGGACAAGAAGGAGCACCCGGGCAAAGACCGGACCAAGGGCTTCTTCGGCCTCGCTGGCCACAGCGATCCCGTCGCCTTCAAGGATCTCTCGATCAAGGAACTC
The DNA here is from genome assembly GCA_040386765.1 of Verrucomicrobiota bacterium. Classification (GTDB taxonomy): domain Bacteria; phylum Verrucomicrobiota; class Verrucomicrobiia; order Opitutales; family Opitutaceae; genus ER46. The sequence goes on from JAZKEV010000341.1 coordinate 9,215, forward strand.
TAATCATTCCCCCGCCTTTCCTTCTATCCCTGTAGCGGCGGTCTATGACCGCCGATCGAACGGAATAACGCCTTCATCGGCGATCATAGATCGCCGCTACATCAAGCCCCCCGCTCTCGATGAATCGTCGCTCCTTCCTCCGCTCCTCCGCCATCCTCGCCGCCTTTGCGCCGGCGGGCGTCCGCGCGGCGGATAAAAAATCCGCGCCTGCCAGCGCCAAGACCGAGGCCGCCCCGGCCTCGTGGTCCACCACCGGCGGCAAGCCGCGCCGCCCCAATAAAAAGGGCTTCATGCTTCAGACGCTGGGCGGCCCGAGCAAGACGCTCACGCTCCACCAGAAATTCCAGCTCCTGAAAGCCGCGGGCTTCGATGGCGTCGAAGTCCCCAGCGCGCTCAATCAATCCGAAGTGCTCGCCGCGCGCGATGCCTTCGGCCTCGAGATTCCCAGCGTGGTCATCACCACCCATTGGGCCAAGCCCCTCACCCACCCGAGCGAGAACGAGCGCAAGGTCGGCCTCGAAGGCCTCCTTCAGGGTCTCCGCGATGCCAAGGTCTACGGCGCCAAGTCCGTCCTCCTCGTGCCCGGCATCGTCAACAAGGATGTCTCTTACGCCGACGCCTACACGCGCTCCATCGCTGAGATTAAGAAGGCCATCCCGCTCGCTGAAGAACTCGGCGTGGTCATCGCTATCGAGAATGTCTGGAACGCCTTTCTCATGAGCCCGCTGGAGGCCGCCGCCTATGTCGACGGCTTCAAGTCGCCGATGATCAAGTGGCACTTCGATGTCGGCAATGTCGTCAACACCGGCTGGCCCCAGCACTGGATTCCCGTCCTCGGCGACCGCATCGCCGCCATCCACGTGAAGGAATTCAGCCGCAAGCTCCGCGACGAAAAAGGCCCCCGCGAGGGCTTCAAGGTCGAGTTGCTCACCGGCGACAGCGACTGGCCCGCCGTGATGGCCGCACTCGACGCCACGAAATATTCCGGTTGGCTCATCGCCGAGCACACCTATCGCGCCCCCAATATCCCGGATGCCGAGTGGCTCTCCGGCATTGTCACCAATCTCGACCGCATCCTCGCCCTATGAAGAACAATCCTCCCGCGACCTCCTCCCCTCTCCCGCGCCGCGACTTCCTCAAGACGTCGGCCGCTATCGCCGCCGGCGCCTCGCTCGCGACGCCGCGTTTCCTCACCGCTGCCGAGCGCACCCGCTCCATCGGCGCCAATGACCGCATCCGCATCGCCCAGATCGGCTGCGGCAATCGCGGCCGCGACGCCCACCTCGTGAAGGGCATTCTCCCCCACAAGGCCGCCACCAACTTCGAGGTCGTCGCCCTCGCCGATCCGTGGAAGAAGGCGCGTGAGGATTTCAACGCCGTCGTGAAGGAAAACTTCGGCCGCCCCGCCAAGGAGTTCGTCTCCTACCGCGACCTCCTCGCGATGGACGGAATCGACGCTGTGATGATCGCGTCGCCCGATCACCTCCACACCACCCACCTCGAGGCCACCGCCAAGGCGGGCAAGCACATCTACGTCGAGAAGCCCCTCGCCACCGAGTTCGACAAACTGCTCAAAGCTTACGACGCCTCCAAGGTCGCGCAGAAAAACGGCAGCATCATCCAGGTCGGCACCCAGCTCCGCAGCTACCCCGGCATCGTCGGCGCCCGCGAGCTGATGAAGAGCGGCATCCTCGGCAAGATCACGCGCATCGACGAGACGCGCAATTCCGAGAAGCCTTATTGGTACAGCTACAGCGACCGCGTGATAAA
>JAZKEV010000341.1:10994-11441 GCA_040386765.1 Verrucomicrobiota bacterium
TTCCTCGACCTGATGCACTATGTCATGGATTGCGGCCTGCCCACCTCGTGCATGTGCATGGGCGGCGTCACCTACTGGAAGGACGAGAATAAATTCACCGCTCCCGACAACGTGATGGCCACCTGGATGTACCCCGAGGGCTTCATGGTCACGAGCTCGAACAATTTTGGCAACGGGGCCGGCAGCTCGCGGAAGTTCTACGGCGATAAGGGCACTCTCGCCGTCGATAACTGGAACTCCCCCACGTACAGCGCCGAGGGCGGTCCGAAGCGCCGCGAGGGCACGATCCGCGGCAAGCAGGAGGTGAAACCCATCCCGCATCCCGACCACTGGCTCAACTGGCTCCAGTGCATGCGCGATGGCAAAACCCCCAATGCCTCGATCGACGCCGGCTACCAGCACGCCGTCGCCGTCCTCATGGCCGTCATCTCCTACGACACCGGCAAG
>JAZKEV010000342.1:0-3185 GCA_040386765.1 Verrucomicrobiota bacterium
ATTGTACTCGAACTTCGTGGCGCGGGCGCGGATCTCGTCGGGCAGCGCGGCGGGCGGGAGCAGGTCGAGGAAGGTTTGCTGGGGATTGAGGCCGGAGACGACGCAGGTGGCGGCGATTCGCTCGCCATTCGCGAGCTCGATGCCGGTGGCGCGGCCGCCGCGCATCACGATCTGGCGCAGCTCGACGCCGCAGCGAATCTCGCCGCCGTGCTCGGCGATGTCGGCGACGAGGCCCTTGGCGAGATTGCCGGAGCCGCCGACGCACATCTGGGCTTTCGAGGGCGAGGCGAGCAGGGCAGGGATGGCGTGGCCGAAGCCGGGGAGGCGGAGATCGACTTCGCGGAGGCCGTTGAAAAAAAGGAGGCCGGCGCGGATGGCGTCGTTTTCGAAATTCTGGGTGACGAAATCGAGCGGCGAGAGCGCGGAGACTTCGAGGAGCCGGCGGCCGAGCGCGCTGCGCTCGAGAAGCGCACGGCGGCGCGAGGGCTCGAGCGGCGGGCACTGCGCCTCGGGGATGAGGATCTTTTCGACGATGCGGCGGAACTCCTCGGCCCAGCGGCGGAGCGCATCGGCATCGCGCTGGGAGAACTGGGCAAAGGAGGCGACGGTGCGGTCGAGATCGGTCCACCACTCGAGGGCGCGGCCATCGGCGAGGAGCATCGCGACATTCAGCTCGGGCTGGAGGTACTTCACGCCGTGGCGCGCGAGCTCGAGGTCGCGGTACCACGGCATGTGCGTGATCGCGCGATGGAAGAACGAGTGCGGGTGATGCGTGAAGCCGGGCAGGCGGGGATTCTCGACGGTCTTCAGGCCGCCGCCGGGTTCCGCGGCGCGATCGAGCGAGAGCGTGCGCAAGCCGCAGCGGGCGAGATAGGCTTGGAGGACGAGAGCGTTGTGGCCGGTGCCGAGGAGGATGACGTCGTAGGAGGAAGGCATGTGGGCTTTTCTACAGGAGGGCGCGGAGAGCGCAGAGAATCAAAGGCGATGGAGAGTGAGGTGGGTTGGGGTGCGGGGTGGAAGGGTGAGGGCGAGCTGGCGCTGCGTTGGGGTGAGTGCGAATTCGCCGGAGGAGAGTTTTTTGCCGTCGGCGTCCGTGAGAATCCACGTGTAGCGGCCGGGATCGAGCAGCAGGAGGCTGGCCGAGAAAGCCCGTGGTTCGCGGCCGAAATGATACAGCTCGGCGGCGAAGCGGTCGCGGCGATTCTCGGTGACGAGGGCGGCGATCTCGCGGGGGAGCGTGTGCCAGCGGACGCCGTTGAGCGGGTAGGTTTCGACCGCGCCGGGATCGCCCGTCACGGTCGAATAGAGCAGGGCGTGCTCGATGCGGGGCAGGTTGTTGCCGGGCCAGCCTTGCGGATAGGTGAGCACGCGGTCGGTGTAGCGGACCTCCTCGGTGAACATCGGCCAGTTGTGGCTGAGGGTGCGGGCGGTGTTGCCGAGCTGGGTGGCGAGTGCGGCGTCGGATTTGCCGAGGAGGCGCTGCACGTAGCCATTGGCGTCGGCGAGGAGGAGATCGTCGAAACTCGAATCGCCGGTGAGCTGGCGCCACTTGGCGAGCGAGTCGTTGATCACGAGGGGGAGGCGGTGGGCGGCCCAGGCGAGGGAGCGCGGCTCGCCATCGGGATCGCCGGCCTTGAGATGCGCGCGGCGGAGCGCGGCCATCTGGAGCAGCGGGTCGATGAAGATTTTCTCGCCGGTCTGGATGTGGGCTTGGAGGAGTGCGGCGGTCATGGCCCGCGCGGGGAAGTAGGGCCACGTGTAAATGCTCTCCATGGGATCGGCGCCGAGATCCGGGCCGATCCAGCCGCGCGTGGGGCTGCCGACCTGCCCGCTGGGCCAGCGGAGGGCGGAGGGGACAATGCCGGCGGGCTTGCCGTTGTCGGTGCCGAGAGCGGCCTCGGCCCACGTGCGGAGCCAGCGCAGGAGCGGACGGCCGAGGGCGGGATCGCCGGTGCGCTGCCAGAGGAGCAGCGCCGGTTGCATGACGCGGATGTGATAGCCGGTGTCGTAGGCGCGGGCAGCATCGGAGCCGAGCCTCTCGTGGTTGAAATCGAGGTGCTTGAACTGCACGCGACCGCGGGCGTTCTCGCCCCACCAGACGTCGTTCGCGAGCGTGATGAGTTTGTGGATACGCGGATCCCAGGTGGGGTTCGGGCCCAGCGCGTGGAGCATGGGCGTGAGGGTATCGGCGGTCTCCTCGGCGGTGTGTTCGACGTCGGTGAGCTGGCTGGTGTAGCCGGCGGCGAGGGTCGGGCGGGCGAGGTTGCCGCGGGCGAGCTTTTCCTGGGCGGCGTTGACGATGGGATCGTCGAAGCCGATCAAGACGGGAGCCCACCAGCGCCACATCTCGACATCGTCGCCCCACTTGCCGCCGAATTCGCCATTGGGCAGTTGGCGCTCGTCGATCCACCAGCGGATGATGGCGTGGAGCTGCTCGAGGGCGCGCCGCTGGTGATTGGCCCAGGCGGGCGCGCGATCGTCGACGGGCGAGAGATGGGGCGCGGGAATGTTTTCGCCGGAATAGATGCGGAGCGCGGCGTTCTCGGGGAAAGCGGCGCGGGCGAGGGCGAAGCAGCGCTCGGTCTCGGCGATGAAGCGGGCCTTTTGCTCGGGTACGCCGCCGATGTTGGAATACTCCAGCATGCACCAGACTAGGAAACGACCCCGGTAGAAAGCCCACAGCGGATAGAGGGGCGAGCTGGTGCGCGGGGGCGTGGGAAAGACGGGGTCGAACTTCTCCGTGGGCTTATCGAAGAAGTCGTGGAGATAACGGTGCGTCTCATGGGCGGCGGAGCCGCGCGTGAAATCGGCGGTGGCGCGGGCGCGGCCTTCAACCCAGGCGGCGACGACGGGCAGCAGCGCGTCGAGCTCGGTGCGGGTGGCGGAATCGAGAAGCGACGGATCGCGAGCGGAGCGGGCGGTGAGCTCGCGGAGCTGGGCGAGCCGGGCGGAGTCGGTCGGGGCGTTGCCAGCGGCGGTGAGGACGGTCGCGGAGTCAGCGGCGTGGGCGGGGGTGGCGGCAGCGAGGCAGGCGAGGTAGGTGATGAAGAGGGTGAGAAGGAGAGATGGACGGGAGGACGGCGTGCGGGTGGGGACGGGCGCGTGCGGGCGGCGGTGAAGGGCGATGATGGTATTGAAAGCGCGGGCGGTCCCTGCGCTCACGCGCAGGGCTACCAGAGATACAG
>JAZKEV010000343.1:0-7744 GCA_040386765.1 Verrucomicrobiota bacterium
CTCGAAGGTGCTCTTTTTCATTTCCACGAGAGCTGAGGGCCATCGCGGCGATCTCGTGGTGCGGGATCGCGCTTCCGGCCGCGAGACGGTCATCGCTCGCGGCATCGATACCGAGGACGCGCATCGGGCGGCCTGCCAGCAGTGGGTGAGCGGTGGGCGGCGGGTGGCGTATCACGACGTCAAGGACGGCCGCTGGAGCGTGCATGTGGTCGACATCGATACGGGCAAGGACCGGACGCTCGCGGTGGATCGCCAGCTCTGTTTCGGCCGGGCCGTCGACGATCTCGTGCCGCTCTACGGTTGCCATTGGAATCCCGGCGCACATCGCGACTTAGAGCTTTTGGATGTGGCCAGCGGTAAACTGAGCACGGTGGTGACGATCGCCGACGTGGAAAAACGCTACGGCCCATGGCTGCAGAAGGAATTTAACGGGCGTACGACTTCGATCTTCTTCCCGGTAATTTCCCCCGACGGGCAGCGCGTGTTTTTCAAGATGTCGGCGCCGGGGCCAGACGGAGCGAAGAACAATTTCATGTCGAAGAACGCCAGTCACCGGCAAGGGACGGTTGTCTACGATCTGGTCCGCGCAAAGCCGGTCTTCATGCGGGAAAAATGGGGACACCCCGCCTGGCATCCGGATTCCCGCCGGATGATCGAGGCGAGCAACCTTATCTTCACCGCCGAGGAAGGCGCGCAGATGACGACCATCCCGGGCCTGCCGCACCTGCCGGGCGACCATCCGTCCATGAGCCCGGACGGTAAGCTCATCGTGAAGGATGGTCCGCTGACGAATCTGGGTGGAAAGCCCGGTGAGTGGGGTGTCGTGGTGTGCGATGTGCGCGGAGAAAAGTATCACGTCTTGCACCGCTTCAACGGCGTGGCCGGTGCGACGTCGTGGCGCAAAAATCATCCGCACCCGATCTTTAGCGCGGATGGCAATCGGATCTATTTCAACGTGAACGAAGGGCCGTGGACACGGCTGCACGTCGCCTCGCTCGGGCAATAGCGGGCGAAGGGGGGGCACTTAGCGCTAGCCCGGCGGACGTTTCTTCGAAGGCAGCGGCGTTCCAAGAATGTTCGGCAGGCGGCTGATCGCGGTGCGTTTCGTATCTTTGTCCACGTGGTGTAGTTGCGGCTGGCGATTGGATGAGCGCACAACGCCCGCACCTGCCCTTTAGGTGTGGGCTGGTCATTTTGGGGAGCGCGAATGGAAAATATCTAGAAGCGGAGGCAAGTTTTGGGGGCTCAAAACATGCTTTTACGCTCTTTCACCGAGCTTATGCTCCTTGGGTTCGGACTTCGGAGGTTTTGAGAGGGTCGGGTCGCCTTCCCACGCGTCAGCTGTCCTTTTCGAGCGGCAAATGGGAGGGATTTTATTCCGCCATGCTCTTACCGCTGCTTTCGTGCGGAGTCGTGATCGCGCGGTGGTGGGCGTCGAAGCCTGCTCAGGCGCGCGTGATTGACGGAGAATGACGGCTCAGCGAATGAGCTCACTTCATCGTGTCACGCCGTGCGGTCCAGTTGATCGCGTTCAGGAGCAGGCGGCGGAAGTTTTCGTCTTTGAAATCTTCCGGGACGCCGAGCGAGGTGTAGAAGACGCGTCCGCCGTTGTACTCGTTTGCGAGCGAGCGCATCCGTCGATTAACGCCGTTGTTAACGCGTGGTTGAGGAGGCTGCTTTTCCTCACGGGGTGCCACCGAGGAGCTTTTTGAAATCTAAATTTACCCGTACTTTTGCGCTCGCGCCGAAATCGATGCCATAGTTTCCGAAGCCGGCGCGGAATTCGACACCGAGCAACCAGTGGCCCCAAAATTTGCCTTGGTGTATCGTGCAGGAAGCTCCCGCACCAATCCTGGCCGCAGGGTGAAAATGCTGGTCAATGTGACCCAGAATGCGGGGCGTGCTCAGGTTGACGGCAAGGCCGCAAGCCCTGCATCACGCCCATCTACTCTGCCACTACAAAAAGAGCTGCCCGCCAGTTTAGAAACCGCGAACTTTTTGAAGCGAATCGATCGGTTTCACAGAGGGAACGCCTCGGCGACGGCTAAGTTAAGTCAAAGATTTCTATACGAATTGAGATCGAGTAACCAGTCTTCGCGTCATCAATTCGCTTCACCCCGCCGTGGAGCAAAGCGAGAACTTCCTGAAGCGAGTCAAAGCCGCCCTTCCGAAACTCCTTTGAGCTTTCCGCGCGAGATCGTTGCCCTCGATCAACAGGTTTGCACGGAAGTAGCTACCGATTCTGCCGACAGAGTTCTGCGCGGGCATCCGACGCAAGGGCAATGCATCTAAGCGCCACAATCGTATCTGATGCCGGCAGTCACGCCAGCGCTTTTCCTTTGAGACTGGCGACCGGTGCGACGTTGCTGGAGTTTTAGCGGAGCCGGGATTGTTGACCTATGGTGATTGGTTCTAAAGGACCATAGGGACGCCAGTGACAAGGACGCGTATTGGAAGACTGTCATGTCATGCGTCGTCTGCCCCGCACGTTGCTCTTCACCCTGTCGTTGATGATGGTAAGTGCCTTGCCGGCAGCTCCATCCGGCTCGGTCACCGTGGAAATCTGCGAGAAGGGTGTATCCAGTGAGCTGCCGAAGTCGGAGCAGCCACCCGCTGCGGAGAATGGCGTCATCACGAAGGAGGCAACCAAGGACACACCGTGGCCCGAAAAGCCGGTGGTCACGGAGCAATACCGGGAGGATGTGTTTGGGCTCTTCGACCTTCCCCAAAAATACATTTCCACGGGAGTGCGCGCGAATCGTGCTTTTCCGACCTTGCTGCGGGCTTCAGCCACGGTGACATTGCCCGCGGGCAGGCATCGGTTGCTGCTGCGTTCGCGTGGCCAGGCGCGGCTGATGGTTGGTGGCAAAGTCGTGTTGGAAAACCCCTTCGCCCAAGCCAGACAATTCCCTTTGGCCAATGCGGGATTCCTGCCGCTGGAAGAGCAAGACACCGTCATCGATTTGGGGCTGGGTTATCGTCCAGTGCCTCCCGGCAACCGCGAGGGACTTGGCGTGGTGGCGTTTACCGGAGAGCCCACGACCGTGGTGCTGGAGACTTTGATCGGACAGATTCCGCCCAATTCCAGGAGTCCATTCCGTCCCGAGTTGGGTGAAACCGTGGTGGCTGTATCCCTCGAAGGCACGAAGGAGTGGCAACTGCTTTCTCCGGGGACCAGGCAAGTGCGTTACACGGATGCCGGCTGGAAGGCCTACGAGGAAGAGCGCCGCGAGCGGCTCGACGCGATCAATCAAGCGGCCCGTGAGGCGCGACGGAAGGAACATGCCACTTTTTGGAACCATCGGCGAGAGGTGGCGGCGGACTATTTGAAAAGCACGCGAGATGGGCCAGTGCCGGTGCTGCCTGCGGGATACCCTGCCTACAACGCCATCGATAATTTCATCGCGGACCAGATTCAGAGGGTGGCCGCGCAGACCCCGGCTTCTCAGCAGGCGGCGAAGGTCGATTTCTTTCGCGATATCAAACCGATTCTCGAAACGCGTTGCTATGACTGCCACCAGGGTGGAAAAGCCAAAGGCGGACTGCGTTTGGATTCGCTCGCCTCGGCCCTTAAGGGAGGGGACGCCGACGGGCCGGCGATTGTCCCTCACAAATCGGCTGAGAGCCCGCTGGTTCAGCGCATCCTGAGCACGGACTCGGAGGAGATCATGCCGGCCAAGGGCGGGCCATTGCCCGCTGCGGAGATCGAAAAGCTTCGGCTCTGGATCGACGAGGGTGCTCCGTGGCCGGAGTTTGCCGTCAAGAATTTCGTTCCGACTCCGCTGGCCGACGACATGACTTTCCTGCGCCGGGTATATCTGGATACGATTGGCGTCACGCCGAGCGAAGCGGAAATCCAGAGGTTCCTCGGCGATAAGTCGACGGACCGCCGGGCGCGCCTGATCGACCGCCTGCTCGCCGACCGACGCTGGGCCGACAACCAGATGGGCTACTGGCTCGACGTGCTGGCCGAGAATCCGAACATCATCAACGCCACGCTCAACAATACCGGACCGTTCCGCTGGTGGGTGTATGAGTCGATGCGGGACAACAAGCCGCTGGACCTTATGGTGACCGAGCTCGTGCGGATGGAGGGCAGCGTGCTGTTTGGCGGGCCGGCGGGTTTCGGAATGGCCTCGGAAAACGACGTGCCGATGGCGGCCAAGGGCGTCATCGTGAGCTCGGCATTTCTCGGCGTGGAGATGCAATGCGCGCGCTGCCACGACTCGCCCACGCATGTCTCGAAGCAGAAAGACCTGTTCCAGCTCGCCGCGATGCTGGCCCAAAAACCGCTCAAGGTGCCCGCGACTAGCAGCGTCTCACTCGACAAATTAAGCGCGGGTGGGCGCAGGCCGTTGATCAACGTCACGCTGCAGCCGGGGTCGGAGGTGACCCCGGCCTGGCCCTTCTCCCGCTACGTCGATGAACCCACCGCGACGGCCCTAGCGGAAAACCCCAAGTCTTCCCGCGATCGTCTGGCGGCGATGATCACCGCGCCGCAAAACGAGCGTTTCGCCGAGGTCATGGCCAACCGCATCTGGCAGCGCTTGATGAGCCGGGGGCTGGTCGACAAGGTGGGTGATTGGGAGAAATCCTCGCCCTCGCACCCGGAGCTCCTGCGCTGGCTGGCGCGCGAGTTGATCCGCTCGGGCTACGATCAAAAGGCCCTCATTCGGCTGGTGCTCACCTCGCACGCCTATCAACGCGCGGCCGACCCGACCTTGGACCAGCCGAGCCCCCTTTTCGTGGCGCCGGCCATCCGACGCATCGGCGCAGAGCAACTGGTCGATTCCCTCTTCGCCGCCACCGGTATGTCGATGGCGGACGCCGTGGGGCAGGTCTGCCTGGATCTCGATGGCGCGCGCACGGCGGGGCTGGCGCTGGATTTCGGACGACCGCAGCGCGCCTGGTACTTGACCTCGGGCTCAAACGAACGCGACCGGCCCAGCCTGTTGCTGCCACGCCTGCAGGCGGTTTCGGAGGTGCTGGAGGTGTTCGGTTGGAACGGCGCGCGCGTCGCTCCCGGCAGCGGTGTCCGGGAAGCCGCGCCCAATGTCCTGCAACCCGCGTTGCTGGCCAATGGCACCATGATGACGTGGCTCACGCGCTTGAGCGACGACCACGGCCTCACCACGCTGGCCTTGGAGGAGCAACCGGTGGAGGCCCTGGTGGATCGTCTGTTCCTGCGTTTGTTCACGCGACATCCGACGGCGGCGGAACGCGCCACTTACGTCGCGAACCTGCGCGACGGTTATGCGACCCGCAAGGTCTCGGGAGAATTCGAGCCCGCGCCTCCGCCTGCGCAACGGAAATTCGTGGCGTGGTCCAACCACGCGATGCCCGAGGCCAACACGCTGCGCCTGGAAGAGGAAGCGGACGTCAAGCGTGGCAATCCGCCGACCCAGCGACTCGCCGCCGACTGGCGCACCCGTTTCGAGGACGCGCTCTGGGCCATGCTCAATGCGCCCGAATGGGCACGCGTGCTGTAGCCGCCACTCGAAACGCTCCGCTATTTCTCAAACACCCCGCCATACCCAATCTCCCACGCCATGCAACGCCGCACGTTTATTTCCCAACTCATGCTCGCTTCCGCCGCGGCCACGCTGCCGCTGCGCGTGCTCGGTTCGCCGGAATCCGCCAAGTCGTCGCCCACGGTTATCATGCCGCGCGGCAAGGCGGAGCATTGCATCTTCATCTGGCTGGGCGGCGGTCTTTCGCAGATCGACACCTTCGACCCCAAGAAGCGAGGCAACGCGCACAAACGGCTTCCGGGGACGGACTACGACCTCATCCCCACGGCGGTGGCTGGTGTTTCTTACACGGAGCACCTCTCCCGCACGGCGCGCCTCGCCGAGCGAATCACCGCTGTCCGCACGATCAACCACCGGCTCGGCTCCGAGCACGCGCTGGCCACGAACTTTGTCCACACCGGCCGTCCGGTCAGCGGTGCCACCACCTATCCGTCGATTGGCTCCATCGTGGCGAACGAGCGTGGCTCGGTCGGCGAAAACGTGCCCGCCTACATGCTGATGGGTTATCCGAGCGCGACCCGCGGCCCCGGTTTCCTTGGGGCCAAGGCCGGCTACGTTTATCTCGTCGATACGGAAAGCGGCCCCGCGGGGCTGTCGGTGCCGGCGGGACTCCAAGCTGGCCAGGTTGCGCGGCGGCAGGAATTGCTGGCCGCACTGCAAGGCCGACAAGCGGAGGCCAGCCTCATTGCGGAATACGGGGAAGCCCAGCGCGAGGCGCTGCGTCTCGCCGGACCGAAGTTCATGCGGAATTTCAATCTTGCCGAGGAGCCCGGCGCGCTGCGAGAGCGTTATGGCGGCGAGTTCGGCCAGCGCTGCCTGCTGGCGCGGCGGCTCGTCGAGGCGGGCGTGCGCTTCATCGAGGTTTCCCACAACCTGAACTTCGTGAACGGCGCCGGCTGGGACACGCATAACGAGGCCCACGCGCAGCAACATGTCCTGATCGAGCAGCTGGACACGGCATTCTCCGCCCTGATCGAGGACTTGGAGGCCAAGGGGCTGCTCGACAAGACGCTCATCGCGATCGGCACCGAATTCGGCCGCCCCGGCGAGTTCGACAGCCGCGGTGGACGCGGGCACCAGGCGGATCTGTTCACCATGGTGCTGGCCGGCGGCGGTCTCAACCACTGCGGCGCCTACGGCGTGAGCGACGAGATTTCGGCCAAGCCGGTAGAGCATCCGGTGTCCGTGCCGGATTTCCACGCGACCCTCCTCGCGGCGATGGGCATCAATCCCGCGAAGGAGATATTTAGCGATTCCCGCCCCGTGCCGCTGACCGATGGCGGCCGGCCCATCGCGCGCCTGTTTTCCTGAGCAACCACGAAGCCCCAGCTCCATGCGCGGTCGGCCGAAGCCAGTGAACAGGGTTCGGATTTTAGGTTTGGCCGTGGCGTTGCTCTGCGCGAGCGTGTTGCCGGCGCAGGAGCCGGCGCGCGTCGTGGTACCGCAAAACTATCCGTGGGGCGGATGGCTCGAGGAGGAGTTTCCGTTTTTCTCCTCCGTGCTCGACGCCCGGCAAAAGGGCGACCCGCTCTTGAAAGACAACCTCACGCCGCGCGCGCTGATCCTGAATCTGGGCGGCGGATTTTGGGCCGGGTTTGACACGGATCTGCTGCGAATCGCAGCAATCTGGCAGGGTCGTGGCGTGACCCCGGCCGCGCTTGCGCCGCTGACCTATCGCGATCCGTTCAACCGCACCGGCGGCGCGCGGGCCAAATTGCCCATGCCGGTCGGAACCGTATGGCTGGCGAACGGACTTTTCCCCGGCTGGCAGCGCGGTGCGGAAATTTCCACGCTCGACCCGCGCGAACCTACGCCAAGCAAAAGCGAAGTCGGTCGCGGGCCATTGTCCGAGGACGCAGGCCGGTTTCGCGCGTTGCTTCTGCCGAAGGAAGGCGGAGTGGAGCTGCGCTACACGCTCGGCGAGGTGCCGGTATTCGAGCGCCTGGAGGCGGCGACGAACGCGGGCGTTCCCGGCGTGCGGCGGCAGGTGCGCGTCGGGGCCGCGACCGGGGCACCGGGCGCACCCGCGCGGGTGGCTCTGCAAGCCGGCGCGAACGCTGCCGTGCGACTCGACGACATGGGCACGGTGACGTTCGTGCGCGTCGCGCCGCGCCCGCAGCCGATTGAATTTACGGTCTGGCTGAGCCCCGGCGACGGGGCGCTCCCCGCCGCCGCGACGGCTTTGTCCACGGCGCCGCGCTGGCCGCAGGTGC
>JAZKEV010000344.1:0-7977 GCA_040386765.1 Verrucomicrobiota bacterium
GCGGACTCGCCCGCCGGTACGATCAATATGCGAACGAAGCGGGCCTTCGACCGCGCGGGGCGACGCATCAGCTGGCAGACCAATGTCGCGGTGCACTCGGAAGAATTTAACCTCAAGCGCGAGATGGGGCCGGACGAGCGCTCGCGGCTGAAGGTGAAGCCGGGCGGGATCTTCGACTACTCGGACGTCTTTTTGGACAAGCGACTGGGCATCGTCTTCAGTCTGATCGAGTCGAACCACTACCAGGAGGCGATGCGAACGACGCTGACCTTCAACCGCGTGACGACCGCCACGGACACCCGCCCAGAGATCATCACCGAGATCAATCACAACCACGCGCCGCGCTTCAACAAGCGGTTCTCGACGACGCTGACGGGCGACTTCAAGGCCACTCCCAACCTCGTCCTCTCGCTCGCGGCGATCTACAATTACGCCGATCTCTGGAATCCGCAGCGCACGGCTCGGTTTCTCACCGGCGGCCGCACCACGGTGGTGGGCACCGATCCGCTCGTCAGCTTCACCACGACGTCGGCGGGCAGCGTAATCAGCAACCCGGCCAACGTGGCCAAGATGGGCACGACGCTGACGCTGCTGCCGAAATTCGAACTGAAGCTCGGCGCACTGACGATCGACGGAAACTTCGCGTACTCCAACTCCTCCAGTTGGTACAATCCGCTCGCGCGGCGCGGCTCGATCCGCGACACCAACGGCCAGACGGTGTCGGCGGTCGTGTATCACGCGGAGCGCTCCGGACCCGAGGCGGTCGACTGGAAGATCACACAGCTCGGCGGACGCGATATCGCCGACGGCGCGAGCTACACCAGCCCGGCGGTGACGATCGATGACGGCCGCTTCTCCCGCACCGAGCTCCATAGCGGCCAAGTCACCGGTACGCTGCGGACAAACTTTCTCCTGCCCACAGTTTGGAAGACTGGGCTGAAGCATAAACTCGAGCTCAGGAAGTGGGAAGACGACACGGAGCTGAAGCGCTCCAACTATGTCGGCGGCGGGGCCACCGGCACAGGCGCGTGGGCGAACTACGCGTCGCCGTATCCCTTCGATGTGGGGCAGTTTGGGGCCGCGACCTACTCCCTCTCGGGCCGGAATATCTTCATGCCGCACCTGCTGAAGATCGCGGAGCTGTACGGCGCGGAGCCGCAGAACTTCCGTCCGAGCATATCGACGGCGAATTACTACAACGCCAACGTCGCGAATCGCCGGAAATATGAGGAAACGATCGACGCGGCGTACCTGATGGGCACCACGCGGGTCCGCGAGGCAACGGTGCGTGTCGGCGTGCGCTGGGAGCGGACGGAGACGGACGCGCTCGACTACGATGTGATCCCCGCAGCGGAAGTACGCCGGGCGGGATTTACGACGGACGATGGGCGGGCGCTCACGATCCCCGGCATCGACTACCAGTATCTCTCCAAGCCGCGGATTCACCGGCTGAAGAGCTACGACAATCTTTTCCCGAGCGCCTCGTTCAAATACCGGCTGCTGCGCAATCTCGACTTGCACGTCGGCTACAGCAGCACGATCCGGCGGCCGACCTTCATCGACGTCCTCGGCGTGTGGGCGGTTAATGACGAGAACCAACGTATCACGGCACCCAATACGGGGCTCAAGCCCGAGACCTCGGATAACTTCTCGGTGCGGCTCGCCAATTACTTCGAACCGGTGGGCACGCTGGCGGTGAATTTTTTCCAGAATAACATCCAGGACCTGCATCTCGCGGACGAGCTGACGGCCGAGGAGTTTGGCTATACCGGAGACGTGGACTACTCGGCGTACACGTTTGTCAGCAAGACCAACAGCGCGACCGAGACGACCGTGCGCGGGATGGAGCTCGAGTACAGCCAGAGCCTCTCGTTCCTGAAGAACCCGATCCTGCGCGGGTTTGGCGTGCGGGCGAGCTACACGCGCACGTATGCCAATGTGACGATGGCCAATCTCTCGCCGCACTCGGTGAGCGCGGGGCTCAACTATTACTTCCGCCGGTTCAGCGCCAATGCCAACTACGTCTGGAACGACGACCAGCCGCGCAATGTAGCGCACACCTCCTATCGCCGGCAGCGCTCGACGGTGGATGTCGGCGCCGGCTTCAAGATCTCGGCCACCACGCGGTTCTTCGTCAACGCGCGGAACGTGACCAACTCACCCTTCATCATCATGACGCGCGTGCCGCCGCATCGCTCGACCATGGCGCAGTACGAGTTGTTTGGAATCAATTGGACGTTTGGGGTGAGTGGGCAGTTTTGAGCGGGGCGGGGGGGCGGAGGAGGCGGGATTGAAGTAGGGCGGGTCTGTGACCCGCCCTCGATTGAGAAAGGAAGAAAAGTGGAAAGATACGAGTAACAGCGGAACGAAGCTTCCGCGGAGGTCGGGAATGCGAGAGGGCGGGTTAAAAACCCGCCCTACCTCAGAAAGCGCCCTTCACGCCGAGGGTCCACTGGGCGCCGTAGCGCTCCATCTGGCGGATGCGGCCGTCGGCTTTGTAGAACCAAGTCTTGCCCGAGTTGGTGATATTGCGGCCGGAGAGGAAGAGGGAGATGTGGCGGCTGACCTGGTAGCCGGCGCCGAAGTCGAAGACGAAACGGGAGGCCAGGTACTCGGGGTCGTTGATGAAGTAGCGCGAGGCAGCCGGCACGAGATTGCCCCCGGTGTTGATCTCGTCGGACCAGATGCCGCTGACATTGGCGTTGAACTTCCGGTAGCGCCACGAGAGGCCGGCGGAGGCATTGCGCGGGACGAAGCCGCCCGGCTCCGGCGTGGAGCTGTATTGGGAGTAGGACGCAAAGGCCGTCGTGCCCCGCAGGAGCTCATGCGTCAGGAAGGTGAGCTGCTGCGAGAAGCTGAGCTCGACGCCGCGGATGCGGCGGGTGCCGGCCACATTTTGAAACGTGATGAACTCGTAGAAGCTGTAGACCGGATCATCCTCGAGGCCGACAGCGGAGGCGGGGAGCGGGTCGCTCTGGTCGAAGGCACCTTTGATCTTCGTCTGGAAAAGGTGAATGCTCACGGAGCCGGCGGGCCGGAAGTAATACTCGGCGAGCGCGGAGAACTTCCCGGAGCGCTCGGGCGTGAGGTCGGGATTGGGGATGGTGATGATCGTATCCGCGGCGTTGATACTCCACTGGCCGGCGATGTTGTTCAACGGCGGGCGCTTGACGGCCTTGTGGAAGCCAAACTTGAAATTGAGATCGGGGCGGAAGCTGTACTTCGCGGCGATGCTCGGGAGGTAGTCGTCGTAGCTGCCATAGTCGGTGGCGTAGCCGAGGGACCAGCGCTCGAGGACGTAGGGCACGGTCTGCGCGGCAGTGCGGACGCCGGTGGTGGGATTGACGGTGGCGAAGCCGTTGCGCGAGACGGGCAGGGGGGCCTTCAGCTTGCTGCGCGTGGAGGTCCGCTCGTAGCGGAGGCCGCCTTGGAGCTGCCACCGGCCGAGGCGGGTATTGTCCATGAAGTAGAGCGCGCGGACCGTCTCCTGGTTGGTCTGGTAGCTGCCGAGAACGGAGTCGAGATTGGCGGCGCGCTGGGCCTCGGTCTGCGTGAAGTAGCTGGGGTTGCTCGCGAGCAGGAGGCGGATGGCGGCCTTGTCGGGCACGGGGAGAGGGGCAAGGTTGCTGCCCCACGGCATGGCGATGCGGAAATCGGCGATGGAGATGGGGAGCGGGGCGTTGAGCTGGTTGTTGTTGGGGCCGACATAATTCGCGGTGTACTGGTTGACGTTTTCCTTCTGGCGATAGGTGACCTGTTCGTAGACGCCGGCCTTGAGGAAGGTGGGCAGCTCCCAGTTCATCGCGTAGCGGAAATTAAGCTGGCCGACATATTGCTCGGTTTTGCCGCGCTGGCGCATGAGGACGATGTTGCCGGCGTTGGCGTCGTTGCGGCCGAAGTTGTCGAGATTGTACCAATCGCGGGTGACGCCATCGAGGCCGGGCGTCTGGGTGAAGGACCACGAGGGCGAGGCGACGCCGGGGCGCTCGGCGATCCAGCCGCTGCGGGTGAGCCAGAGATTGGCCTGGTCGACGGTGCCCATGTGATCGGCGCCATTCTGCGCGCGGGCGCGGGAGTAGCTGGCGAGGCCGTCAAGGGTGAGGCGGTCGCGCTTGTAGTTGAAGCCGAGGGAGAGGTTGGTCGTGTCGAATTTGCGGCCGGAGTGGACGTTGGTGTGCTCGAGGCGGGTGTTGGCGTTGGCGGTGGGATTGGCTACGATGCGGCTGAGCGTGGAGCCGGGGGCGATGTTCGCGGCGGAGACGCGGAAGCCGAGATTGCGATTGGCGATCTCGTCGGAGAAGTAGGTGTAGTTGGTGTTGAGCGTGAGGCGGAGCGCGGGGCCCCACGGCTCGTAGTCGAGCTTCAGGCCGCCGGAGGATTTCTCCGTCATCTTGGGTCCATCCTTGTAGTTGATGAGCGTGATGAGCGGCGTGCCGGCGGCATTCGCCTGGGCGGAGGTGTAGTCGTAAGTGTGGGTGAGGCGGAACTGGGGCTTGAAGACGTTGGTGAAGATGCCGTTCACGGCGATGCCGAGCTTGCCGCCGAAGGAATCGGAGTAGTCGAAGGAGCCGGTGGGGCGGATCTTGGCATGCTGCGAATCGTCGTGGCGCGGCGTCTTGTGGAACGTGAGGTAGTACTCGTTGCCGATCACGCCGACGGAGTAGTTGAAGCGGCGGCTCTTGCGATCGAGGGCGCTCTTGCTGCGGAGATTGATGGCGCCGGCGGGAGCATCGGCGGGCATGTCGGCGCTGAGGGTCTTGTACACCTCGATGGACTCGATGTTGTTGATCGAGACGGCCTCGAACTCGAACTGGCGGGTGTCGCCACCGAAGCCCGACGCGGAGGCGTTGGCGACGGCGCCGCCATCGAGCGTAACATACCCGTAACGTGCCTCCATGCCGCCGATGCGCGCGGCGCGGGTATCGGTCTCGGCGTAGTCGATGGCGATGCCGGGCATGAATTTCAGGAACTCGCCGATATTGCCCTCGGCCACGTCGCCGAAATTATCGGAGGCGACGACCGACTTCACGTTCATGGCCTGCTTCTGCTCGGAAAGCGCCTTGGCCTGGCCGTCGAGCTCGGAGGCAACGACGAAGGCGCCAAGCTGAACGGCACCGCCGGCGCCGGAGCCGCCGTTCGCGGCGGCGGGTTTCAGCTCGAAGTTGTGTGTCGCGGAGGTGCCGGCTGTGACGACTACGCGCGCGGTCGCGGTATCGTGACCGAGATAGGTGGCGACGAGCGTGGCCTCGCCGACGGGCGCCTGTGGGAAGCGGTAGTAACCGCCCTCCTCGGAGATCGCGACCTGCGGCGTGCCTTGGATGCGGACTTCGGCATTGCGAATGTATTCACCGGTGGAGGGGTTGAGGACGCGGCCGGCGATGGCGCCGACAGCGGCGGATTGCGCATGGGCGAGCGCGAGAAGGCAGAGGCCAGCGACGAGCGCGAGGCCACGGCGAAGCGTGGAGACATTCATGGGTGTGCCTGAACAAGTGCGTCCGCCGGAGTTGGAAACGGCGGGCGAATTCAAGTGCGGCGCACGAGGCAGGAAAATCACACCGGAATCCACCTTCTTGTTTGCGCCACGGATTCCGCGTTGGCACGAAGAGAGATATGCGACTTTTTTTACCATGCAAAGCGATGGCGAACCTGCTGATAATCGCGATCTTGGCGCAGATAGCAGGAGCGGCCGCGCCAGCGCCCGTGGCACTGCGGGTGATGAGCTTCAACGTTCGTAACTCAAACGCCACAGACGGCGTGAATGCGTGGGTGCATCGGAAGGAATTTTTCTTCGAGCCGATCGAGAAATTTGCACCGGACCTCGTGGGCTTCCAGGAAGTGCTGGCTGACCAATACGACCTGATCGGCGAGCGGATGAAGGGCTACGCGTTTTGCGGTGGCGCGCGTGACGACGGGAAACGCAAGGGCGAGTGGTCCTGCGTGGGTTATCGCACGGAGCGCTTCACCGAGGTGAAGCACGGCGACTTCTGGCTCTCGGAGACACCGACGGTCGCAGGCAGCAAATCCTGGGACGCGGCCCTAACGCGCCTCTGCAGCTGGGTGCGACTGCGCGAGAAGGCGACGGGGAAGGAAATCGTCTTTGCCAACACGCACTTCGACCACAAGGGCGTCGTCGCCCGGCAGGAGGCGAGCCGCGTGCTCTCGAAGGAACTTTCAGCCATCGCGCAGGGCGTGCCCGCGATCCTGATCGGCGACCTCAACATTAACGAGGACAACCCCGCGTATGCCGTGCTCGTGCGCCCGACCACGCCGGGAGCGGTGCGCTGGATCGACTCCTATCGCACCGTGCATCCGATGCGGAAGCCGGACGAGGCGAGCTTCAATGGCTTCAAGGGCACGGTGGTGGGATCGCGCATCGATTTCGTTTTCCACACCGATCACTTCAAAGCGACCGAGGCCGAGGTGGTCCGCTGGGCAAAGGACGGGATGTATCCGTCGGACCACTACCCGGTGACGGCGGTCCTGGTGCCGGCGGGTAAGTGAACAGCGGAGCGGGAGCGCGCGGTGCCTTGGCTGACGCGCGCGGACCTTGTTCTTTCTATCGCGCGGGCATTCTCTCTTTCTTTTCCTGAGCGCGGGCTGAAGCTTAGCGCCACGCGTTTTACCGAACCCCTTTTGATCATATCCCCATGCGAGTCCTTGGTTTTATTCTAGCCGTAGCATGCTCAACGCTGGTGGGCGCGGCGCCGGCGGCGCGGCCCAATATCGTCTTCATCCTCGCCGACGACATGGGCTACATGGATATCGGAGCAAACAACCCGAAGACGTTTTACGAGACGCCGAATATCGATGGCCTCGCGCGAAGCGGCATGCGTTTTACCGAGGGGCACTCCGCCTGCCCCGTATGTTCGCCCACGCGGGCGAGCATCATGACGGGACGTTACCCGGTGCGGACGGGCGTGACGGAGTGGATCGGCGAGCAGCGCCATGGAAAGATGAAGGCTGCGCCGTATCGCGACCACCTCGCGCTGGAGGAGGTGACGATGGCGGAGGCGTTTCGCGACAAGGGCTACGCGACCTTCATGGCGGGCAAGTGGCACCTCGGCATCGGGCAATACGCGCCCAAAGCGCAGGGCTTCAACAAGGATCTGGTGGCCTTTCCCGGCGAATATTTTCCGGCGACCGATGCTGCTCCGCTCGACAAGGTCAACGACCCGAAGTCAACGGAGCGCATCGCGGATGCAGCGGTGCGCTTCATCGGTGCGAACAAAGACCGGCCGTTCTTCGCGTATCTGCCCTTCCGGGCGGTGCATTTGCCGCTCGGCGCGCGGGCCGAGCTGATCGAGAAATACAAGCGCAAGCGGGCCTCGGCGCCGGCGGACGCTTTCATCGAGGATCGCGGCGCGAAGGTGCGACAGGTGCAGGCCGATGCGGCGTATGCGGCAATGGTGGAGCAATTCGACACCGCGATCGGCCGCGTGCTGACGGCGCTGGAGAAGAATGGTCTCACGGAGCGCACGATCGTCGTCTTCACCTCGGACAATGGTGGCGTATCCACTGCGCAATCACAGCCGACCGCCAATGTGCCGCTGCGCGCGGGCAAGGGTTGGCTCTATGAGGGGGGCATCCGCGTGCCGTGGATCATCCGCGCGCCGGGCGTGGCCAAGGCGGGCGCGGTCTGCGAAGCACCCGCGATCAGCAACGATTTCTTCCCCACGCTGCTCGACCTTGCGGCTCTGCCGCTGCTGCCGGAGCGGCATAGCGATGGCGTGAGCCTGCGGCCGCTGCTCGAGGGGCGCGCGGCCGCGCAGCGTACTTTCTACTGGCACTATCCGCACTACGGCGGCCAGGGTGGCTTTCCAGGCGGCGTAGTGCGCGAGGGCGACTGGAAGCTGATCGAGTGGTATGAGGACGGCAGCCTCGAACTCTTCAACCTCCGGACCGACATCGGTGAGCAGAAGAATCTCGCCAAGACGGAGTCGGAGCGGACGAAGGCCCTGCACGCCAAGCTCGACGAGC
>JAZKEV010000344.1:7987-10856 GCA_040386765.1 Verrucomicrobiota bacterium
CGTGGCCTGGCGCACGGAGCTGGGCGGGATCATGCCCACGCCGAACCCGGACTATAACGGTGGCGCGGCGGCCAAAGCGCCAGGCGGCAAGAAGCGAAAGAAGAGCGGGGAGAAGTGAATTGGACGGCGGCGTAGCTTCATCAGAAGCTTTGAATACCTCGGAAGGAGAGACCACGAAATACACGAAAACGGAGTTCTGATTTCGTGTGTTTAGTGCGCTTCGTGGACTTTTTCAGAAATCCTACGTCAACCTTCGGAGGGGGCGGGATGTTGGACTTGTTGGAGGAGGGTCTGTTTGCGCGCGGGGGAGAAATCGGGGTGCGCCGAAATGTAGCGGACGGCGGCGTCGCGATCGAGGCGCGCCCAACGGAGGGCGACTTTCTCTTCGAGGGAGGAGCGGGCGGCGGAATCGCTGACGAGGGCGGACCATTGGAGGGCGGTCGCGGGGCTCGTCTTGATGGCGGAGCCGAGATTCACGAGCGTGGCGACGAGACGGTCGGTCTCGGGGCTCGGCGCGGAGCGGGACAGATAACCACCGAGCCAGTCACCGGCGTCGGCGGGGGCGGCTTCGACCCAGTCGGAGAACGTGCGCTGCAGCGCGCGGGCGCGGAGCTCGGGAGCGATGTTGCCTTCGGCCCAGTCGAGCGCGGCGCGGGGTGACTGCTGCTGGGCCATTTGCGCGGGGAACTCGACGAGGGCAATGTCGCGTGCGGCGGAGGGCGGAAGATTCTTCAGCCAGGCGCCGGCCTGCGCGGCATCGGCTTGAGCGAGAGCGGCGGCGACCGTGACGTAGGCGGCCTCACCCATCGCCGGGCGCGTGGGATCGGCGGCCCAGCGTTCGACCGTGGCACGGGCGAGCGCGAGCTGGCCGGAGGAGGTGAGGGCTTCGAGGCTGAGATGAACGGCAACCACCGGCGAGACCCCAAGCGGGCTCTCGCCAGCTTGGAGCAACGCATCGAGATTGGAGACGAGGAGGGCGGGCTGGGCGCGGGCAAGGGTGCCGACGATGACCTCGGGGAGTGTTCCAGTACCCAAGGTTCGGATACGCGTTGAATCCTGCTGACCGAGCCATGCCCAGGCCTGACGCGGGTCGCGCTCCGTCCATTGTCGGGCGAGGTCGACGACCCACATGGATTTCTCCTCCTCGGTCTGGCCGAGGGCATGCGCGAGATCGAGGGCGAGGGCGGGTTGGGTGAGAGCGAGTTCAGTAAGGGCGCGCATCGTGTCCTCGGGTGAGGCGGCGGGGCCGAGCTTGGCGCGGAGGGCGGCGAAGGCGGAGGCGAATGGGGTGTCGGCGGCGGAGATGGTCGAAGTGTCGCTCGAGATGCTGGCGAGGGCGCGGCCGGAAGGGGTGGCGGGCGCGGGCTTGGTGGTGAGCTGCGGGATGGAGTCGGACGTGGCGGGGGAGCGGGAGAAGTGCCAGCCGATGACCGCGCTGCCGGTGAGGACGAGGATGGCGGGCAGGGGGAGAAAAGAGCGGGGGCGCGAGGCGCGCGGGGCGGGAGCAGAGGTATCGCCACGTCGCTGCGCTTTTCGCGATGACAGGTTGGGGGACATGGGGTGGGAGTTCTGATTTGGGACGAGGCGGTGTCGGCTACGGGAGGGCGGAAGGCGGGGCGGGCGCGAGGAGCCGGGGAGTGAATCAGGGTTACACGGCTCGGCGGGGACGCCTCGCCATACCTTGGGTCAGCTCGTGGGTTTGGCGGCGGGGGCGGGCTTGGCGGGGAGCTTGGGACCTTCGCTGTCGCTGCCGCCGGTGGTGATGGCGACGACATTGGAAGCGGGACCGTAGTAGTAGGCGCGGAGGCGGAAGGTGGCTTTGCGCGCGGGCGGCTCGAGAGCCCAGCCGAACGCGTTGATGTTCGGGTCGATCACGGCGCAGACCGTGAAATCGCTCGGGCCGGTGACCTGTTCGAGGAGGAAGCCTTCTTCGTCGCTGGAGCGGTCGTGCCACGAAAGCTTGAAACCACTGACCGTAGTCCTGGCCAGCTCGGCGCGAAACTGTGCGGGCGCCGCGCTGGCGGCGGTGGCGCGGTCCTTTAGCGACTTGGCCGCGAGGACGGAGCCGCCGGGGAGAGCGACGGTGCGCGGCGGTGCCCACGAGTAGTCCTCGGGCTGCGCGTAGGCGGCGGCGTAGGCCTGGTCGGTGAGACTTTCGGCGACGGTGACCTCGACCGGTTGCGAAGCGGCGCCGTAGAAAGGGCGGACGCGATAGTGGTAGGGCGTGCCGGGAGCGAGGCGCGGGTGGGTGAAAGTGTTTTTGCCCGCGGGAATGAAGCCGAGGATCACCCACTCGTCGGTCGGGTGATTCACATACTCGACGATGTAGCCGCCTGGTTGGCCGGGAGACTCCTGCTTGACCGTGAGTTGCTCGGCGGCGACGGCGGTGACAGCGCGGAGAGACGTGAGAAGCAACGCAGCGAGAAACGTGGGGACGGAGAGCAGTCGGGGCAGGCGAAGCATCGCGGGCGGGAAAGGAGTTGAAAGAAGCGGAGACACGGAAAGGGAAACGTTCCGGCACACGCAGGGGCGCTGCACCGGAACGGAGACGGTTTCAGCGAGGAGTGGGAAACGTGCGTCGGCTCTTCAGCCGGGTCGCGCCGCCGTCACGCTCTTCACGATTGGCAGCGAGAGCGCTTACTTCTGCCAGAAGCGGATGCCGCTCCACGTGACGGAGACGGGGCCCTGGCCGCTGTTGGTGCGGTAAGCGCCGAACTTGTCGTAGTAATTGCCCGACCCGCCCGTGATCTCCTCCTTCATCGAGCCGTTGATATACACGGCGACCTTGTCGCTCCCGGTGTACGTGACGGTGTTGATGCGGATGGTGGAGCCGATCGAGTAGCTGTTGAGCGTGGCACCGCCCTGCACC
>JAZKEV010000345.1:0-8650 GCA_040386765.1 Verrucomicrobiota bacterium
TGCACGCTTGCCCACCGTGCCCGACACTGCGACGACCTGAGCTCCGATTTCCCCTGCGATTTCCCTATGATTTCACCCCGCGCATTTCTATTCATTCTCCTCGCTGTTTCATGGGCGTCATGTGCGGTGAGCCGCGCGGCGGACCGCCCGAATATCGTGCTCATCATGTCCGACGACATGGGCTACTCGGACCTCGGCTGCTACGGCGGCGAGATTGGCACGCCCAATCTCGATGCGCTCGCCGCGGGCGGCTTGCGCTTCACGCAGTTCTACAACGGCGCGCGCTGCTGCCCCACGCGCGCGTCGCTCCTGACCGGTCTCTATCCGCATCAGGCCGGCATGGGCTTCATGGTCCGCGAGGTGAAGGGCGCCCCCGGCTACGCCGGCGATCTCAGCCGCCAGGCCGTGACGATCGCCGAGGTCCTGCGCGCCGGCGGCTACCGCACCGCCATGTCGGGCAAGTGGCACGTGGCCCGTTCGCACGCGATGAAGGACACGACGAACTGGCCCGTGCAGCGCGGCTTCGACCGCTTCTACGGCACGCTCCGCGGCTTCGGTAGCTTCTACGACCCCGACACGCTCACGCGGCAGAATACCTTCATCACCCCGGAAAACGATCCCGAGTACAAACCCTCCGGCGAGTATTACTACACCGATGCGATCACGGATAACGCGATTACCTTCCTGCGCGACAACGCGAAGGACACCGCAAAACAGAAGGATCCGTTCTTCCTCTACGTCGCCTACACCGCCGCGCACTGGCCCTTGCAAGCTCCGGAGAAGGACATCGCCAAGTATCGCGGCAAGTACGACGGCGGCTACGATGCGATTCGTCAGGCCCGGCTCGAGCGCCTGAAAAAGCTCGGCCTCGTCGATCCCAAGTGGGCGCCGACGCCGACGATCGGCAAGTGGGACGAGGTGCAGGACAAGGCATGGGAAGCCCGCTGCATGGAGACGTACGCCGCGATGATCGACAACATGGACCAAGGCATCGGCCGCATCGTCGCGCAGCTCAAGCAGGATGGCCGCCTCGATAACACGCTGGTGATTTACCTCCAGGACAACGGCGCCTGCGCCGAGCGCAACGGCCGCACCCCCGTGAAGCAGCCCGCCCCGAAAGACCTCAAGCCGATGGGCAAGGACGAGCTGCAAACGAAGAGCGGCCCGCCCATGCAGACGCGCGATGGCCCCTGGGTGCGGAGCGGTCCCGGCGTCATGGCCGGTCCGGCCGATACCTGGATCGGCTACGGCGAAGCCTGGGCCAACGTCGCCAACACCCCCTTCCGCGAGTACAAGCACTGGGCGCACGAAGGCGGCATCGCGACCCCGCTCATCGCGCACTGGCCCAAGGGTATCGCAGCCACCCGCCGCGGGAAACTCGAGCCGCAGGTCGGCAACATCATCGATATCATGGCGACCTGCGTCGACCTCTCCGGCGCGAAGTACCCCGCCGAATTCAACGGCCAGAAGATCAAGCCCCTCGAAGGAGTCTCCCTCGCCCCCGCCTTCTCCGGCGGCAAACTCGCACGCAAAGCGCCGATCTTCTGGGAGCACGAGAGCAACCGCGCCGTGCGCGACGGCCAGTGGAAGCTCGTGGCGATGGAAGACGCCCCGTGGGAACTCTACGACATGACCGCCGACCGCACCGAGATGCGCAACGTCGCCGCGCAACATCCCGACAAAGTCCGCGAGCTCTCCGCCGCCTGGGATGCCTGGGCCAAGCGCTCCGACGTGCTCCCGCTCGGGTCCTGGAAACCCGTCTGGGGTACACCGGGAAAGTAAGGCGCCTCCGCCGCCATGCCAGTCCATCTCCCGCCGCTCTCTCGCCGCCAGTTTCTGCTGCGCTCGCTGGCTGCGAGCGCCGCCGCGGGTTTATTGCTGCCCCCGCGAGTCTTCGCGCAAGCGCAACCACGCGAGGTCGACCCGCATTGCTTTCTGCTGCTCTCCGATCCGCACATCGCTGGGGACCGCTCAAAGATGGCGCACGGCATCAACATGGCCGCGCAGCTCGAGGGCGTCGTCCGCGAGGTGCTCGATCTGCCGCAGCGCCCAGTGGGTGCGCTCATCAATGGCGACCTCGCCTTCAATAGCGGTTTCGCCGCCGATTACGCGACCTTTGCCGAGTTGATCGCGCCGCTGCGCGCCGCGCAGATCCCGCTGCATCTCACGCTGGGCAATCACGATCATCGCGAGCGCTTCTGGACCGCGCTCAGCGGCGATGCCTCCGTGCCGCGCCCGGTGGCGGATCGCGAGGTCGCGATCATACCAACAGAGCGGGCCAACTGGTTCCTGCTCGATTCGCTCGACAAGACCAACTCCACGCCCGGCCACCTCGGCGAAGCGCAGCTCGCGTGGCTCGCGCAGGCGCTTGACGCGCATGCCGACAAACCGGCGCTGGTGATGACGCATCACAACCCCTCGCTTAACCCCGCGGTCGTATCGCTCATCGACGAAGCCTCACTCTTCGACGTGCTCCGCCCCCGGTGTCACGTGAAGGCGCTCCTCTTCGGCCACTCGCACCGCTGGAGTGTGAAGCGCGACGAGAGCGGCCTCCACCTCATCAACCTGCCGACCACCGCCTACGTGCTGACCCCGCGAGCGACCGGCTGGGTGACGGCGCAACTCGAACCGCGAGGCATGCGCCTCCACCTCCGCTGCATCGACCGCGCGCGCCCCGAGCACGACAAAACCTTCGATTTCGCCTGGCGCAGCTGAGTCGCGCAAGAGCGGTCGCGGTTGGGCTTGAGCCGGGCCGCGGGACGGTTTCTCTATAATGAGGATTGAGGGCGGCGGAAACGCCGAAGCGAGCAAGCGTCACCGCACGAATTGCCGAGTTGTAGGAGCGGCTTTACGCCGCGACGGACCGAGGACGGAGCCCGCCTGCCAGGAGCAGCTTTTACGTCGCGACTGATCGTCGGATCGAATGTAGCCCGCCCCGTGAGGGGCGGGATCTTAGGATTCCCGCCTGCCATGTAGGTCGCCCACTCGCTGGCGCAATCGCCCGCGTTGTAAGTATAGGTCGGTCTATCCCGCGGCCAGATGGAGGATCGATCTGGCCCGGTGGCCCGCCGCGTGAGCGGCGGGATCGGGAGCCCGGCTCACGCGGTAGGCATCAGTTTGCGAACACTCGTCCGAATGACCACAAAGCGCGCGCCCGGTATCAGGCACGCCACGGATGCGGAGCGGGTGTCCTGAGCGGCGCGTTAAGGATAACGCGCCCTACCTTCAAGCCGACTACAGACGACAGACGCAGTGTAGGCGTCGGCGTTCACCGAGCTAACGTTCGCGTCCGCGTTCTCGCGCTTACTTCCGATAATCCGCCCCCGTCAGGCTCTCGAGCACCGATTGCTGCCAGGCGCGGAGTTGTTGCTCCAATTTCTTCGCCTCCGCGGCGTGGGCTGCGATGATGTTCTTCTTCTCGTAAGGATCGTCGCGCAGGTCGAAAAGCTCCGTGCCGGTGTTGGCGGCGCCGTCGATCACGAGCTTGTAGCGATTGTCGACGATGGCGCGCGGCCCCGCGAAATCCATCTCCTGAATGTCAGGGTGGATGAAGTTCGAGAAATTACGCGTGGCGGTGCCGTCAGGTCCGATCTTCGCCAGCGGGGTGGTGCCCTTCTGTAGCTCGAGATCGATGTAGGGTTTGGCGCCGGGGCGTTTGGGATTGCCGTCCCAGAAGCAGATTGGGCTGGGCCGCGAGCTCATCCTGCCGTCGACGAGCAGCGGCTTGAGGCTCACGCCGTCGAGCGTGCGCTTCGGGAGCGGCTGGCCGGCGAGCTCGCAGAGGGTGGGGAGCATGTCGCTGGTGACCGCGTTGAGGTCGCTTGTGCGGGGCTGCGCGATGCGCGCGGGCCACTCGATGAGGCCGGGCACGCGCATGCCGCCCTCGTAAACTTTGCCCTTCTCGCCCCGGAAGGGCACGGTGGCGTTGGCGTCGGGCGAGGTGCCGTTGTCGCCACAATACCAGAGCAGCGTGTTGGAGCGCAGGCCGGTCTTGCCGAGGTGGGTGCGCAGCTGGCCAATGGCGCGGTCCATGGCGGTGATTTCGGCAAAGCGCTCGCGGAGCACCTCGCGCTGCACGCGCTGGATCTGTTTGCCCGTCTCGTTGGAGGTGAGCTTCACCTTGCGCGTCGCAAAGGTCGCGGGGAGGTTGTCGTAGAGCGCTAGGTCCTTCTCCAATCCGCTGTACGGCTCATGTGGCGAGCCAAACCACACGACGACGAAGAAGGGTTTGTTCTCCTTTTTCGCGCGGTCGATGTACTGGATCGCCTCGGCGATCACGATCTCGGAGCTCTCGCCCTTGAACTGCTGCGGCGGGCCGCCGTTACGCGAGAAAGTGGGATCCAGCTCGAAGAAATTGTCGTGCGAGACCCAGGTATCGAAGCCCATCGCCCCGGGGCTGACGGGCGAGGCGGCCTTCACCGCGCCGAGATGCCACTTGCCGAAGTGGCCGCACGCGTAGCCGGCCTTGCTCAGCACCTGGGCGACGCTGATCTCCTCCGGACGGAGCGAAAATCCAGGATTGAACGTGCCGTAGCGGTTATGGTGGCGGCCGGTCATCACGGTCGCGCGCGTGGGCGAGCAGCTCGAGCCGCCGGAGTAGAAGCGGTCGAGGCGGAGCCCCGTGCGCGCCATCTCGTCGAGCACGGGCGTCTTCAGGTAGGGATGGCCGTTGTAGGCGGTCTCGTCCCAGCCGTGGTCGTCGCCCATCAGCAGGACGATATTGGGCCGCTCGGCGGCCGAAACCGCCGCGAGCGCGCGGATCGGTAACAGGACGGCGGATACAAGAGCGGAGAGGCCGAGAACGGCGCGGATCAGGCGGAAGCTCATAAGGGGAAGGGGCTGGCCAAAAGGGTGAAGCAGCGGCAGGCGCGACGGCGAGAACTTTGCTCTATCCGTGGAGGCGTATCTGTGGCATTCGTTGGGGTTCGTGGCGCTCGCGCTGCGGTCTCCACATGAAAATCAAAACCGCTGAATTTGAAGTGAGTGCGCCCGACCTGCGCTCGTGCCCGAACTGGACGCTTCCGGAATTTGCGGTCATCGGCCGCTCGAATGTCGGCAAATCCTCCCTGATCAATTCGCTGACGGAGCGGCGCAGCCTCGCCAAAGTCTCTGCGACTCCAGGCAAGACGCAGCTGATCAATTTCTTCCGGATCAACACCAACTGGTCGCTCGTCGACCTCCCCGGCTACGGCTACGCCGAGGTCGGTAAGGAGAAGCGCCTCAAGTTCACCCAGGCGGTGTCCGATTTCCTCTCGGGCCGGCCGAACCTGCGCCGCGTCTTCGTGCTCATCGACTCGCGCCTGCCCCCGCAGGCCATCGACATCGATTTCTTCCGCTGGCTGGAAAAGGCCGGCGTGGATTTCGCGCTGATCTTCACCAAGGCCGACAAGCAATCCGCCACGGCCACGCAGGTCTCGGTCGATGCCTTCACCAAGATCATCGCGGAATGGCGGTCCGATCCGATCACCACGTTTATCTCCTCCGCCAAGACGGGTGACGGACGCTCGGCGATCCTCGGCTCCATCGCCAAGGATCTGGAGCGCAAGCGCTGACGCACGGCGTTCTCCGGCGGCATGCGGAAGCTCGTCCAAAACCTCGCGCATCGGTGCTCGCGCTGCAAACTCGCGCCGCGCTGGTGCGTGTGCAGCGCGCACCGCGATATCGCGGTGCCGCTCGAGATCGACGTGCTCATGCACCATCGCGAACTCTTCCGCCCCACGAGCACGGGCAACCTGATCGACCGCGCGATCCCCGCCTCACGCCTGCACGTCTACCGCCGCGAGCGCCGGCTCGGCGTGGCCGACCTGCAGGTGCCGGGCCGCGAGGTGTGGCTGCTGCACCCGCACGGAGAACCCGCCCCGCAGCCGCCGCCCGCGGCCGATACCATTCAAGCGATCTTCCTCGACGGCTCCTGGCGCGAAGCCTCCTCGATGGCGCAGGAGGTCGCGGGCTGGGGCCGGCTCATCTCGCTCCCGATGAGCGGCGAGAGCCGCTACTGGCTGCGCGCCCAGGCCGACGGCACGCGGTTCTCGACCGCCGAAGCGCTGCTCTTCCTGTTGAAATATCTCGGGCTCGACGAAGCCCACGAAGCGCTCCGGCTGCAATTCGAGCTGCACGTCTACGCCGGCCTCCGGGCGCGCGGCCTCAAGATTCTCGGCGAGGAGTTCCTCGCTACTTCGCCGATCCGTACCGCCTTTGCGGATACGATCGCCGCACTCAACGTGAGCCGTCCGCGAGAGGCGGGTGGGGATGGCCGCGAAGTGAAGGCGGCCGAGGCTGAAGACACGAAGAGCTGCCCGTAAACGCCCCAAAGCCCCGTGCACGGGAATTGAGGTAGGGCGAACCGTCCCGGTGATCCGTCGCGCTTTGAGTCTTCGCCCATCCCACTCTGCCGAAGCGGGCTGCCATGAGCTTTGTAGCGATGCCTTTGCTGGAGGCGCGGGACCCTCACCGCGCGGGCTATCGCGTGTGTATGGCTTTCCCCCGCTACGCTCCGTGATCGCCACCGAAACCGTCGGCAAAAGACTACGCCGCAGCTTGCGCTGCCCCGCCGAGTTCTCTCCTTAGGGTCTGCGTGGCACCGCATCGTTCCGCCTATTTTCTGCTCGGGGTGATCTACCTCGGCTTCGTGAGCCTGGGCCTGCCCGATGGTACGCTGGGTGTCGCGTGGCCCTCCATCGCGGCGGAGCTCCAGCTCCCGATCGGCCTGGCCGGAGCGATCACGATCGTGGTCACGCTGCTCTCCGGCATCTCGGGCTTCGCGAGCGGAAAAATCGTCGCCCGGTTCCGCACGGGGCCCGTGGTGTTGACCAGCTGTGCGCTCACGGGGTTGGCATTGCTGGCGATCGCCCACGCCCCGGGCCTCGCGTGGCTGATGCTCGCAGCCGTGCCGCTAGGCTTGGGCGCGGGCGCGGTGGATGCCGGGTTGAATGGCTACGTCGCGCGCCACTACAGTGGGCGACACATGAACTGGCTGCACGCGTGCTGGGGCGTCGGCGCCACCTGCGGCCCGCTCGTGATGGGGCAGGCGGTGAGCCTCGGCCATGGCTGGCGCGGCGGCTATCTCGTGCTGGGCTCCGTCCAACTCGGCCTCGCGGCACTTTTTCTCGTGACGCTCCCACTCTGGACGCGGGTGCCTGAACGCACGATCGCAGCTTCACTCGACGGCCACGCCGACAAACACCCCACGACCCCGGCAAATTCCTTCGCGGGCTGGCTCTCGCCCGCGCTCTTCGCCCTCTACGCCGCGCTTGAGCTGGCCACCGGTCTCTGGGCCGCATCGATCCTCGTGCTCGGGCGCGGTTTCACGGCGGAGCGCGCCGCCTGGTGCGTCGCGGGCTTCTACGGCGCGATCACCGTCGGGCGCATTCTCGTGGGCTTCATCGTGGAGCGCGTCGGCAATCGCCGCGTCGTCGCCTTCGGTGTGGCGCTCGCGCTGGCCGGCGCGGGCGCATTTGCCTTTGCCGAATCGCCGCTGCTCGCCGCAGGTTCGCTGGGTCTGATCGGGCTCGGCTTCGCGCCCGTATACCCGGGGCTCATGCACGAAGTGCCGCGGCGCTTCGCGCCGGACGCCGCGCAGACCGTGATCGGCCGGCAATCGGGCGCGGCCTATCTCGGCATGGCGGTGCTGCCTGCAGCGCTGGGCTGGCTGGCGCAGCACGCGCTCGGCGGCGTGGTGTGGGTGCTCGTCGCTGGGATCGTGGTGCTGTTGCTCGGCATCCGTCGCTTGGATCGGATGACGTGAGGCAGACGGGAGCGGCGCGGCTCCGTGTTCCCGTATCCGGGCTACAGATCGAAGGTAAGGGGGACCTGCATGCGGGTGGCGACCGGTTTCCCTTTTCTAATGCCCGGTTTGTATTCGGCCTGCAGGATCGCAGCGACTGCCGCCTTGGAGAGGTCCGGGTGCGGCGAGCTGATGGCCCGCGCTTCCGTCACGCGGCCACTGGCGTCGACGATAAACTCGACGACGACCGTGCCTGTGACCCCGGTTTTCCGGAGCTCGAAAGGATAGATCGGGTTCTTCATCCGGATGGGTTCCGGCATGCGATCGCCATCTGCCAGGGGTCCTGGAGCGATGGCAGGGGGAGGAAGGTCTGCGCCCGCGAGCGTGGCGCCCGGGCGCGTCTTGTTCGACTCCGTCGCGCACCCGCTCAGAACGATACACAGCAAGGGGATAAACGAGGTGTGTTTCATGCCCCCGAATTTTGGAGCGCCCGGCCATCCCCACAAGGCTGAAGCTCGGCGGCAAATAAGCCCGCCCGGGAAAACGAAAGTGCGGGCTCGCGCCAACGGCGATTCGCAGACATGCTGGTGTATGGAAAAACGCCCGTTCGATCAGCTCGGCCTCTCGCCGGATATTTTAAAGGCCGTCGCGAAGATGGGATTTGAGGAGGCTTCGCCCATCCAGACGGCGGTGATTCCGGTCGCGCTGACGGGCCGCGATATCGTGGGCCAGTCCTCCACGGGCTCGGGAAAGACGGCGGCATTTGGCATTCCGGCGATCGAGCGCGTCGAGTCGGCGAAGCGCGCCGTGCAGGTGCTGATCCTCTGCCCGACGCGCGAGCTCGCGGTGCAGGTGGCGGAGGAGATGGGCAAGCTGGCTTTCTTCAAGAAGGGCGTGCGCGAGGTGCCGATCTACGGCGGGCAGAGT
>JAZKEV010000346.1:0-4922 GCA_040386765.1 Verrucomicrobiota bacterium
TTGGATGCACCTCACGAGCGTTTTCGCTCAAGGCCAACCCCATCAAGCCACTTGGAATATCGGATATTTCTTTCCCACCCCTGCCGCGGTCAATGCGATGCGCACCACCCGCAGCGGCAAGAATTGGAATCAGATTGGCTCAAAATCCCTCGCCGCTGCTTCCCGTGACTACGTCACCTTGTGGCAGGAGCATACTGCCGACCCCGTGGGTAATTCATCCCCGCCGCCCGGAGTAGACTATACCCGATATCAGTACGTTCTTCTTCCCGGCAAAACGTCCACCCAAGTCGGCGCCTACGCCGCAGCCCCGGATATCGTCGTGCTGGCCAACGACCCCACGGTGCAAGCCGTAAAGGAAATGTCCCTGGGTATCGTCGCCGCCAATTTCTGGACCGATGCCTCGGTCAACGTCGCCAGCTATCTCACGTCAGATCGCAAAGCCAGTGTGTTGGTCTGGGAGAAGCCGGGAAATGAAATCGAGATTTCCGTCTCCGATCCCACCCAACTCGGCAGCACCATCAATCTCGAGATCGCGCGGGCGGCCGCCAGTGTCATCGAAAATCTCAGTGGCCGGATCACGATCACGCAGATGACGCCCACCATCAAACTTTCCGTCAACGTGGCCCCCATTTCCGGGACTGCCGCGTTCGGTAAGGCATGGAAAATCCGGCTCGCTCTGCCATCCGCCGATACGACTGCACCCACCATCGCTCTAACTGCCCCCTCCTCGAGCGCCATCGTTCGCGGTATGTCCGTTACGACCTCCGCCACGGCCGCCGACAACGTCGGCGTCGTCGGCGTCCAGTTCAAACTCGATGGCTCCAACCTCGGCACCGAGGACACCTCACCGTCGTATTCAATAAACTGGGACACCACTACCGCCTCCGACGGCTCGCACACGCTGACCGCCGTCGCCCGCGATGCCGCCGGCAACTCCACCACGGCCACGTCGGTCAGCGTGACGGTCGATAACCTCGCCCCCACGATCTCGCTGACCGCCCCTGCCAGCAGCGCCCTGCTCCACGGCAGCGCCGTCACCGTCTCGGCCAATCCCGCCGACGCCACCAGCGGCGTCGCCGGCGTGCAGTTCAAGCTCAATGGCGCCGACCTCGGCCCGGAGGTCACCACGCCTCCGTATAGCGTCACATGGAATACCACCGCCGCGAGCAATGGCGCTCACACGCTCACCGCCGTCGCCCGCGACGTGGCAGGCAATACCACGACCGCGACCGCTGTCTCGGTGACCGTGGATAATCTCGCTCCCACCGTGGCGCTCACGACGCCTGGAGCTGCCGCCGTCCTCCGCGGCTCGACCGTGGCCATCAACGCCACGGCCTCCGATGCCACCACCGGTATCGCCGGCGTCCAATTCCGCCTCGATGGCGCCAACCTCTCGGCCGAGGACACGTCGCCCGCCTACGGCATCGTCTGGGATACCACCATCGCCTCTAATGGTTCGCACACCCTCTCCGCCATCGCGCGCGATGGCGCCGGCAATACCACGACGGCCACGTCGGTCAGCGTAACCGTCGACAACGCCGCTCCCACCGTCTCGTTCACCTCACCCGCCTCCGGCGCCAAGCTCAGCGGCCCCGCTGTCGCGCTCGCCGCGACCGCCAGCGACAGCACGAGCGGCATGGCCGGCGTTCAATTCCGCCTCGATGGCGTCGACCTCGGCGCCGAGGACACCTCGCCGTCGTACAGCCTCACGTGGGATTCGACAACCGCTGCGGCGGGAAATCACACCCTCGCGGCCGTCGCCCGCGATGTCGCCGGCAACACCACCACGACCTCGATTAATGTGACCGTGTTTGCCCCGGCCAAGACCCTCGATACCCCGACCCTCTGGAGCAATACGCGCCTCAATCGCCAGGTCTATTCCGCGCTGCAAACCGATCCCTTCACCATCGAGTTCGACGTCACGCCGAGCGTCAACAATGTCGATAGCCCAATCGGCCTGTCGAATGGCACGGCCACCGCCCCCGCCAACCTAGCCACGATCGTGCTTTTCACCGACGACGCGAAAATCGAGGCCCGCAATGGCAGTACCTATCCCGCGAGCAGCGTCACCTATACGGGTGGTGTGACTTATCGTGTGCGCATGGTCGTAAATCTCGCGGCGCGCACCTACTCCACCTACGTCACGCCCGCGGGCGGCAGCGAGCAGACCGTCGGTCTGAACTATGCCTTCCGCACCGAGCAAAACGGTGTGCTGCAACTCGACAACCTAGGCGCAGTCCACGCCGCCGGCACGCTCACGCTGGCCAATGTCACCCTCTCCCGCACGACGCCCAACGGCACCAATAATTGGGAGCGGGCCAATACACCGGTCGAGCCCCAAGCCGCCACCTTCATCACCGAGTTCGAGGCAACGCCCTCCGCTACGTCAATCGACGCGCTCGTCGGCTTCTCCCTCGGCTCCGCCGAAGCGCTCACAGACATCGCCGCCGCGATTCGCTTCAACACCGAGACTCCAACGCCGAAGATCGATGCCCGCAATGGCGGCAGCTACATCGCGGATAACCCGATCCCCTACACCGCGGGCCTCCGCTATCGCTTCCGCCTCGTGGTAAACCGCACCGCGCACACGTATTCCGCTTATGTCACCGCACCCGGTGGCACCGAGCAGACCATCGGCCTCAACTACGCTTTCCGCACCGAGCAAAGCGCCGTCGCGTCCTTGGATAATGTTGTCACCTACGTGGTCTCTTCGGGGCAGTCGCTCGAGGTCCACAACCTCAGCGTGCGCGATGCGGCACTCAATACCTGGCTGACCTTCGACGACAACGTCTCCGGCTTCGCCATCGACGCCTCGCGCCACGGCAACCACGGCACGCTCGCGGGTGGTCCCGTGTGGTCAACCGGCGTCGTCGGCGACTCCCTCGACCTCGACGGCACCGACGATCAGACCGCCCTGCCGCCCGGTCAGGCCGACCACTCCGGCGGTCTTACGATCTCGCTCCTCGCGCATCCTCAAGGCGTGGCAAATTTCGCGCGCTTCATCGACTTCGGCAACGGCGCGTCGAACAACAACATCATCCTCGCCCGTAACGGCACCAGCAACGACCTCACGTTCTGGACCTATAATGGCTCCGCGAGCGGCACCATGGTCACCGCCACCGCCGCCATCGTGCTCAATCAGACCCAGCACTTCGTCGCCACCCTCGATGGCTCAGGCAACGTGAAACTCTACAAGAATGGCTCTCAGGTCGCTACCGGCACCACCTCGGCACCACCCAATGTCACGCGCACCCTCAACTACATTGGCCGCAGCAACTGGGGCGGCGGTTATTATAACGGCACGCTCGACGAACTCCGCATCTTCAACCGCGTCCTCACCGCCGCCGAGGTCCTCGCGCTAAAAAATCAGCTACTGCCCTGATTGAGACGAGAGTAGCCAGCGGGGGAGTTGCCCCCCGTTTTCGACCAAGTTCCGGAACCACGGCTGCGTCATCACGGCCGTGGTTTTTGCCTATCCAGTCGCCCGCCACTGACCGTGACTAGAAAGATGCCGCGTCAGTCTGGCATATCCGCCTGCCAACAGGCGCTTGTCCGACTACCGACCGGCGCCAGCAACCTGACAGGCTATCTGGCTGACGGCCATTTTCTTCGAGCAAAGAACTACTTCCGCGTCCGTTCCCGCTCCACTTCCGCAGACCACGCCTCCAGCGCCGCTTTCATCCGCGCGTAGCGCTCAGGTTCCTCCTGCGCGAGATCGGTCGTTTCGCCCGGATCGGTCGGCATTCGATACAAAACAGGCACCGCCGCCGAATCGCCCTCCGGGTTATTGCGCGTGACGTAAGGCCGCACGAGCTTCCATGGGCCTTCGCGCATCGCAGCATTATGCGTGTAGTTGGGCACATTCCGATTCCATTGCCAGAAGCGCGCTGCCGGCAGCGCCGGTGCCCCGCCCGTCAGCACCGGCACGATGCTCGCGCCATCGCGCGGCAACGCCTTCGCCGGCACCTTCAAGCCGCACAGCTCCACCAGCGTCGGAAACATATCCGTGAAATGCACCAAGGTGCTCCGTTCGCCCGCCTTGAACTTCGCCGGCCAGTTGAAGATCAACGGCACGCGCAAGCCGCCTTCGTGGATTTCATACTTGGTCCCGCGCAGGCCCAGGTTGAAGCGCTCGCCAGGGATCGGGTCGGGGCCGTTGTCGCTCGCAAAAACGATCAGCGTATTCTCACGCAGCTTCAGCCGGTCCAGCTCCGCCACGAGCTCGCCGATGCCGCGATCCATGATCTCGATCATCGCGTAGATCGTCGCCGTGTTCTTATTGAAGCCGCGATCCATGTACGCCTTCACCGCGGCCTCAGGCGCATTGAGCGGCCGGTGCGGCGCGTAGTGCGCCAGGAAGAGAAAGAACGGCTCCTTCGCGTGCCGCTGCACAAAGCCGATCGCGCGTTCGGAAAGATCGTCGGTTAGGTACTTGTCCTTCACCGCGCTCCGCACGCCCTTCACGTCCATCGTGTATTCATAGAACGTCATCTTGTCGGAGCCGAAGAACCCCTCGAATTCCGCAAAGCCACGCTTCAGCGGATGATAATCCGGCCCCGCACCCGTATGCCATTTCCCGATCAGCCCCGTCTTGTAGCCGCCGGCCGTAAATACATCCGCGATCGTCGTCTCATCGAGCTTCAACCTCGTAAGCTCCAGTTCGGTGTTCATCTCCAAACTCACGACACCCGTCCGCTGCGGATACCGCCCGGTGAGCAGCGCCGCGCGCGCGGGAGAACAGACCGCCGATGCCGAATAAGCGGAGTCGAACCACACGCCCTCCTTCGCGAGCCGGTCGATCGCCGGCGTGCGCGTCTTTCCGCCATTGAAGGCCGCGATATCTCCCGGCGCCATGTCATCCGCGAGGATGAAGATCACATTGGGCGGAGTAGCCGCTCGCGCCGCCGCGGTAAGCAACAACG
>JAZKEV010000347.1:0-1522 GCA_040386765.1 Verrucomicrobiota bacterium
TACTGGATTCGGGCGTCGTCGATGATGGTGGATGGCAATGTGGCCGCGCTCACCCCGTGGCAGGCGGTTGGAATCGGAGCCGCCAGCATGGTGGGTTCGTGGCTGGTATACGACGGGTTGTGTCGATCCCCACTGGGCCGGAATAACACCTTGCTCGGGGTCGTGGTGTTCGCGCTGCTGGCGGCGCTCGCGTGGGGCCTGCACCAGGGGCTCGGCGGGCGAGCCGCGTACATCCACGTGGGGACGGCGATCGGCACGATCATGGTGGCGAACGTGTTCTTCGTCATCATTCCGGGACAGAAGAAGATGGTCGATGCGATGCGGGAGGGAAAGCTGCCCGATCCGATCTACGGCCAGCGGGGAAAGCAGCGCAGCGTGCACAACAACTACTTCACGCTGCCCGTGCTCTTCATCATGATCAGCAACCACTACGCGTCGACCTACGGTCACCCGCACGCGTGGGCGGTGCTGACGCTGATCGGAGCCGCGGGCGTCAGCATCCGGCACTTCTTCAACCGCCGGCACAAAGGCGTGCTGGCCTGGCAATTCCCGGCGTTGGGCGCGATCCTGCTGGGCGGAGTGGCGTGGTGGACGGCGCCGCGGAGCCTGCCGCTGCCGCCGGTCGAGGGGCCGGTGACGTTTGAGCGCGTCCGTGCGATCATGGGTGAGCGCTGCATCAACTGCCACGCGCCCACCCCGACGTTTCCCGGCCTGGCCCAGGCGCCTGGCGGGGTGGTGCTGCATGCGCCGGACGTGTTGGTGAAGAACGCCCAACGCATCTATCAGCAGGTGGTAGTCACGCGGATGATGCCATTGGGCAACGTCACGCAGATGACCGACCAGGAACGCGCGGTCATTGCCGCGTGGGTGGCAGCTGGCGCGACCACCCAATAGCGGTTCGGGGGCGGCCCGACGCCGCCGGCGGTTTAGTTACCGACCGGTTACTTGTTACCTAAGGCCTTACCCCCAAGTCTCGCGCCTGCCGCGACCGGCTTTGGGCTCGACTTTTACGAGGAAGTGCATTGGCTCGCAGACTTTTCCGCTCAGCGGAGCCTCCGGCTTCCGCCTCTGCACATACATCACTCATGACCAGTAAACGAAACATTCCGACGCGTCGTTTCATCAAGCCTAGCTTCAATTTCCTTATCGAAAAGAAGCGTGATGGCGGCGAGTTCACTCAGGAGGAAATTCGCTACATTATTGATAGCACACTGGATGGGGAGATGCCACAGCACCAGCTGGCGGCGCTGGCGATGGCGATCTACTTCTCCGGCATGTCCGCGCAGGAGACGGCGGACCTGACGGAGGAAATGATGCTTTCGGGCGAAGTGATCGATCTGTCGCACATCGCGAAGCCGAAGATCGACAAGTATTCGACCGGCGGCGTGGGCGACAAGACCTCCCTCGTGCTGGTGCCCCTCGCGATGGCGTCGGGCGTCGTGGTTCCGATGATGTGCGGCGTCGAGCACGACTACATCATCAACACGCTCGAGAAGCTCGCGGCGATTCCCGGTTTCAAGGG
>JAZKEV010000348.1:0-1695 GCA_040386765.1 Verrucomicrobiota bacterium
CTGTGCTGTTTCTCGTCCAGCGCTTCGAGCAGCCGGTCGGGACTGCGATTTCGCTCTTCGCCTTCGATCTCGTTTTCCTGCTCCTCACCCTCGTCTTCGCATCGCGCTTCGTCGCCTGTGCGATCATCGCGGTCATCGCGACCACGCATGTGTGGTTCTACTATCACGCGCTGCACCAAGCCGAGATCGCCGGCTCGCTGCACTTCGCCGCCGATACGCTCCTGCGCGACGGACTCTTCGCGCTGGCCTTCATCTTCTGCCTCGGCTTCACGCTCGTGCTCATGATCGACCGCGCGTATCGCCGCAGCGAGCAGGCGTTGCGCGAGACCCGCGCCATGAACGAAAACCTCGAGCGCCTCGTCACCGAGCGCACGCGGGAGCTCGAGACCGCCAGCCAGCACGCGCAGGCCTCGTCGCGCGCCAAGGGCGAATTTCTGGCCAACATGAGCCACGAGATCCGCACGCCGCTCAACGGCATCATCGCCTCCTCCGATTTGCTCCGCCAGCGCCACGATCTGCCGGGCCAGGCAGCCGAACAGGTGCGGCTCATCGCCGACTCCGGCGATCTCCTGCTCAAGCTTCTCGGCGATATTCTCGATTTCTCCAAGATCGAGGCCGGCCAGCTCTCGCTCGAGCAGCACGCCTTCCCGCTCAATTCCATCATTGCCGATACCGTTGGCCTGCTCACGCCCAAGGCCAATGCCGGCGCCGTGCACATCGAATTCGCCGTCTCACCGGACCTCCCCAAGTACGTCTCCGGCGACAGCTATCGCCTGCGTCAGGTGCTCCTCAACCTCGGCTCCAACGCCGTCAAGTTCACGCCGCCCGGCGGTAACGTGCAGCTCACGGTTACCTCGCTCGCGCCGGACGCCAATCCCCCGAGCATCACCTTCGAGGTGCGCGATACGGGCATCGGCATGGACGAGCGCACGCTCCTCCGCATCTTCGAACGCTTCACCCAAGCCGACTCCTCGACCACCCGCCGGTACGGCGGCAGCGGACTTGGCCTCGCGATCAGCTCCCACCTCGTCCGCCTCATGGGTGGCCGTCTCACCGCGCAGAGTTTCCCCGGCCGCGGTTCCACCTTCGCCTTCACCCTTCCGCTCCCGCGCGTCGATGCGCCGGCCGATACGCCGGTCGATTCCACTGTCATCCGGCGCGACCTCGGGCTCCGCATCCTCATCGTCGAGGACAACGCCGTGAATCGAAAAATTTTCACCGCCCAGCTCGCCCAGCTCGGATGCTTCGCGAACACGGCCAACGACGGCGTGGAGGCACTCACTGCCCTCTCCACCGCCCCGCTGCCCGACGTGATCCTGATGGATTGCCACATGCCCAATCTCGACGGCTGGGAAACCACCCGGCGACTCCGCGCGTGGTCCTCCGACACCGATCTCCATCGTCAACGGGCCTCAGCTCTCCCGATCATCGCGCTCACCGCCGCGGCCCTGCCCGAAGAACGCCGCCGCTGCCTCGACGCGGGCATGAACGAATTTGTCGCCAAGCCGGTAAAGCTCGCCGAACTGCACGCGACGCTGAGCGCGTTTGCGGTCGCGAGTGTCGGTGTGAAGTAAGAGGGCGCGTCTTGTCGGTAGCCCGCGCCGGCTTCGGCGTGGGACAAACGCCGCATCGGAAAGGCAGGGCGAGGCAATCCCCGCCGAGCTGTCGCGCTTTGCAAGTGCGAAGACGGCGGGA
>JAZKEV010000348.1:1705-10026 GCA_040386765.1 Verrucomicrobiota bacterium
TCCTAAGTCTCAAAGCGCGACGGCTCAACCGGGGACGGTTCGCCCTACCTATGCGGCTTACACCGTAACGGATTTGTGGTCCGCCGCGTGAGCGGCGGGACACGCTGCCGAAAGCATGTCCAAATACGGACGAGCGCCAGCGAGCTGGCGGCCTACCCGGCTGGCCGGCGGGTGCGTCCCACTGCGACGCGTCGGGGCGAGCGGGTCTTCCGTTGCGATCGAGGATGCGAGAGGGCGGGTCACAGACCCGCCCTACTTTGGCACAGCCCGTTCGAGCGCGGGCCTCGCCGATTACCGGCCCTCGTTCCAAACGATGTTCGTCCCGCTCTTCCCCGCGGCCACGATATCCGGCCGGCCGTCCTTGTTGAGATCGACTACGCGGATTTGGAGGCCGCTACCCGGGCCACCCTCCGCGATTGTGAAGCGCGTGAACGCCATCGCCTGCGCGTTCCATTTGAAATAGTAGAGGCACCCCGGCTCCGCGTCGCCCGGATCCTTCCCGCTGTGCGCCTTGTGACGCCGGCCGGTAATCAACTCAGGTTGCCCATCGCCATCGATATCCTGCCATACGAGCGCATGCACTTGCGAAAATTTGTCGTCGATCGTGTGGTGCTTCCAGTTCGTGCTGCCATCCTTGTTGTCGTCGCGGCGCTCCTCCCAATAGAGGCCGAAGTTGTGGCCGTGGCCCCAGATAATGTCGTTGCGGCCATCGCCGTTGAGATCGACCACGAG
This sequence comes from Verrucomicrobiota bacterium, assembly GCA_040386765.1. Lineage (GTDB taxonomy): Bacteria > Verrucomicrobiota > Verrucomicrobiia > Opitutales > Opitutaceae > ER46. The sequence goes on from JAZKEV010000348.1 coordinate 2,438, forward strand.
CATCGGCGTGCTCGCATGCGGGAAACGCCAGTCGCTGTGCCGGATCCACGGCTTCGTCGCCGCATCCGCTTTCGGCCGTTCGTACCAGCCGAGGCCGAAAAGAATATCCTCGCCGCCATCACCGTTGATATCGCCGAAGCCGATGCCGTGACCGTTTACCGCGGGCCCGCCCGCCTGGATCGCCCACGGCTTGAGCACCGGCTCGCCCTGCGCCCCCTTGGCAAAGGAATAGGCCATCATCGGATTCGTCAGCCCCCATGAATTGATGATGACCTCCTCGCGGCCATCGCCATCGAGATCCTTCATCAGGGTGATTTCGTTCTGGCCGAGCTTGGTTTCGATGAGCACCCGTCGCTCCCATAGCGCGCCGCTCTTCAGCCCGTCTTTGCCCGGATTTTTATACCACGCGAGCTCGGTCTCCATGAACGAACCACTCACGATATCCGTCCACCCATCGCCATCGACGTCGACGGCGTGCTCGCCGTTGTTGGTCATGTAGTCGGCCTGAAACGGCGCGAGCTTTCGCACCTGGCGCTTGTCGGTAAAGCCAGGGCCCGCGTACCAGAACTCGCCCGCGCTCACATCCAGGTTTCCATCGCGGTCGAAGTCGGCCACGGCGCAGCCTTCGTTATTGTCGAGATGCAGGTGCTGCGCACGAAACTTCAGCCCGGCCGATTGCTTCTTCGTGGCCTTCGGCGCCACTGCTTTTTCCGCCGCGCCCGCGAGCGGAAGCGCGAGCAAGGCAATCAACACGGCCAACACACCACGAGCGGGGTATAGTTTCATCGAGGGTAAAACCGCGACGAAGACACATCCCCGCATCGCTGGCAACCCGCACTCTTTCAGAAAGGCAGGCGAGGCAGTCCCAGCAGAGCCGTCGCGGCTAGCGCATTTTTCGTCCTCATCGTCCAAGGCGTGGGAAGAAGGGAGTCCGACGGCGCTCCGCGGGAGGCAGATGGATTGCCACGTCGCTGCGCTCCTCGCAATGACAGGAGGTGAACAGCTGGGGATACGGCGGAAGTACTGGGTCGTCGGACCGTTGGATTGCGAATGGTCAGGCAGGGCCGCCGGGCTCTACCCCGCAAATTGGGATAAAACACACCCCAACCACCTCACTGCAGCTTGATCGGCAACGCCTGCAGTCGCGCAATGAGGTCGTTGAACAACGCGCTTGTCGTCTGATCGCGAACGTTGGTGCCGGTGCGAATCGTCTTCGCGGCATTAAAGTTCTTCAGCAGCGCGCAATAATCGCTGTTCACCATGATGCCGAGCAGCTCGCCGGTCTTGGCAAAGACGAGGTCGCCACGCTTCGGCGAGAAGTCGCCAAAGAGCCGCTTGAAGAGCCGGTTGTCGACGCGCACGAAGTTCGGCTCCGAGGGGTCGAGCTTGAAGCCCACTTCCCCATAGCCGCGACCGCCGCCATCGATCAGCACCGCGTCCGGGAATTTGAAAGGATCCACTGCGAGCGGGTAAACCTTGGCATTCAAGCCCGAGGCCTGTTCCGCGGTCAGGGGCAACACCACGACTCGCGGGTCATGCGTCAGGAACTGCACCTGCGCCGCCGGCGTTTTGCCCGCGCCATTGTGCGCCATGTCGACGGTGACCGACTCCCAATCCACGCCATTCTCGCCGAGCGAGAAGACGGTGTCGGAGATATGCACCAGCGCGTAGACCTGTTTGCCGTCCGTCACGAGCACGGTGTTGGCCGCCTTATTGCGATTCGACTGGCCGAGGAAACCCCGCCGGTTGGCCGCAAAGGTCGCACTCACCTGGTTTTGCTTAAACTCGTTGAACAGCACGTTGGCGTTGATCGGACGGTTGTCGCGGATCTCCTTGGTGAGTTCGCCCGATTTCTCGGCGAGTTGGCCGACCCCCTGCGCGAGCTGGGTGTTGGCCTCCTGCACCTTCATGCGCTCGGTGCGCTCGATTTCGACCTGGCCCTTCAAGCCTTCCGTCTGTTCGCGCAACGTCTTCTTCTCCTGCTCGCCCACCACCACGGCGAGCGTGAGGCCATCGACCTGCTTGCGCGCATCGGCGAGCTGTTTCTCGCGGGCGGCGAGATCTTTCTTCTGCCGTTCCGCCTCGGCCTGTTTCTCGGCCAGCTCGCGCTGGAGCTGCGCCAGCTGCTCCTTGGTCATCGAGGCTTCCTGCGCGGCGGCGGTGAATTTCTGATTCAGGTCCGCGGCGGCGCGCTGCGTCTCGGAAAGAGTCGAGGCGACGGAATTGCGCTCCTCGGCGAGCTTCGCCCGCTCGGCCTGGACCTGGGTGAGGCTCTGCTCGCGGGCGGCCAGCGCGGAATCGCTCGCGGAAAGCTTCTGCGCCAGTTCGTCGCGGGCGGTCTTTTCGTCCGCCAGCGAAAGGCGCATCGTTTCGACGAGGTCCTGGTCCTTCGTCGCGGCGTTGGCCGCCAGTTCCGGCACTGGCGGCTGCTTGGCCTGCGGCGGCTCCGCCTTCTCCCAACGCGTCAGCGCGAGGAGATTCAGCAGGAGGAAGTCGCAGATGATAAGAAGCAGCGTCCTGTTCATAGCGCAGCGGTGCTGCGAGCCGAGGCAACAGCTCGCTCGTTGGTTTCACCCAAGGGAGAGACGCCCACTTGCCCTTCGAGGATGAGGCGGTGCTTGTAGGGGCGCACGTGCCGGATCTTGACCATCGCCACGCACACGATGCCGAACAGGTTCGACGAATACGCGGCGAGGAGATTGGGCTCGATCACCTTGAGCACCTGCAGCACGAGGGCAGTCGCCGTGCCGCCGATGCCCACGTAGAGGCCGCCGTCGAAGAGGTTCTCTTCGTTTTCCATGAGCCGAAGCTTGATGAGCGGCGAGATGGGCCGCCGGTCGATCTCGCGGATCTTCATCAGGCAGATGAAATACATCGCGACCTGCAATGCGGCGAAGAAGCCGATGGAGAGGAGGGTTGAAGTGTCCATGGTTTTGACGGATTCAGTCTGTTGCGGTGAAAGGGGAGAATTTGCGACCGAGACCAGCACCGGGAGCCGGAACTGGAATTCCGAAGGCGGCGCCGCCTTCAATAAAAAGGGTTCGCTCACCACGATGAGCAGCATCGCGAAGACGAGCGCCAGCACCCCGGCTTTCATCCCGCCCATCGTAACGGGAAACATTGCCGTGCCGTTCGCGCCCACCAGCCAGCGATCGAGGCCGCGCAGGATAAGCCACACACCGATAAAAAAACCCAGATACTTCAAACCGAGCATCAACTGAGGATGCGTCAGCGCCAGCTCGGCGCCCGCCGCCACGCGCGAATTGCCCGAGCGATTCACCGGCACCTTGCGCAGCAGCAGTTGCTGCACGGCGCCCTGCCCGTTGGTGAGCGCCAGCGTGAGATCTTCGAGACCTGCCTTGCCAAATTCGATGAGGTAAGCCGCGACGCGATCCGCCGAGTTGGAGAACAACGCCGCAGAATAGATCAACGGCAACTGATCCGGCGCCACACGCGCAAGGTGCGCGTACTCGCTCACCGTCTTGGTGCTGTCGGTGCGCTTCATGAGCTCCGCGAGTTGCGCCCAGTCGAGCCGGCGGCCCAGCGAAAGCACGTTGATGAAAAAAGGCTCCATCTCACCGAGCTCTTTCCGAGTCAGCGCCACATCGATCAGGCCGCGCAACTCGCGCTGCAAGGGCGAGGACATGTGCCCGCCTTGATAAAGCAGGCCGGTCAGGAGAATGAGCGCATCGAGCGGCTGGCCACCGGGGCGCATCGCGGGCACGAAACGACCGGTGTTGGTGAGATCGCGCAGCTTCAGCAGCGACTGCACACCCTCCGAGCCAGATTTCTCCAAGGTCTTTTTCAGCGTGTCGCGCGCCTTGGCGGGCACGATAAAGGTCAGGACGGGCGTGCTGCCCTTTTTCCCCGTGTCCGCGCGGATGTTGAAAAGAGGATCGAGAAAGGGATCCCAGCCACCCCAAGCCATCAGGCCCGGTTGGCGGGCAGCATACTGAGCGATGGCGGTACCCAAAGACTCCGCCCGCGGATCGTGGGTGGTCTTAGCCGCCGCAAGGACCAAGGCCGCCGGACCGATTTTCTCCGTGTCCACCAAATCGCGCCCGTAGGCCCCAAGCGTCGGCGTGCCGGCGCCGGCGGCGCTCAACAGAGCCGGGCTCACCGATTTGAGATTTACCGGCAGGAGAAAGGCGGCTCCCGCCAGGATAAATCCGAGCGCCACCATTACCGGCGCGGTAAACGCCGTAGTACGGGAGTGCGGGCGAGGGACGGAGGCAGTCATTCAACAGTCATTCAAAGGTGCGAAAGTATTTATTTGCCGAGGGGTTTTACCGAACCCACGCTGCGCCTCCTAACGACCGATGGCGCTGCAAATTGTTCACTACAACGAGCCTGTTTTACGCACTAAGGGCGAGAAAGTTACCACATTCGACGCTGCCCTGACGAGGCTCGCGGCCGAAATGGTCGACACGATGCATGAGGCGGCGGGCATAGGCCTCGCCGCGCAACAAATCGGGCGCGCCCTGCAGCTTTGCGTGGTCGATCTCCGGGAGGCGGATGCGGATTTTTCCTGGGAGCTGGACGGGAAACGCCTGCCGTTGGATCTTTTCATGCCCATGGTGATCGCGAATCCCCAAATCGCGGTGCATCCGGGCACGAAAGAGACGAGTTATGAGGAGGGTTGCCTATCTTTTCCGAAAATCCGCGGCGATGTCATCCGGCCCGATGCGATCACCGTGAAGTATCAGGATCAGTTCGGCGTGCCGCACGTGCTCATCTGCGACGGCCTTTTCTCACGCTGCATCCAGCACGAGACCGATCACCTCAACGGCCTCCTCTTCATCGACCGCATGGACAAGAAGACCCGCACCAAGATCGACGAGGATGTGCGGGCGCTCGCGAAGGATACACGCGCCACACCGCGGAAGTAATCGTCTTCCGCCCGCGTTAACTGCCCGACCCGACTGTTCGACTTTCCTCTTTCCTCTAAACCTCTAAGCCCGCCTGTCATCGCGAGAAGCGCCTTCGCGCCATCGGCGATCAGGCACAGCATCATTTTCCACCCATGACTCAGGTCCAAAAAGCAGATGGCATGAACTACGCACCGCAGGGCAAACCGAGCCCCGTGGTGAAAGCCGGCGAATTCACCTTCGCCGCCGCGCATCTCGATCACGGCCATGTCTATGGCCAGTGCAACGGCCTCCTCGAGGCCGGCGCCGAGCTGAAGTGGGTCTACGATCCCGACGAGAAGAAGGTCGCCGCCTTCAAGGCCAAATACCCGCAGGCCCAGGTCGCCCGTTCGCTCGACGAGATCCTCGCCGATAGCAGCGTGAAGCTCGTCACCGCCGCCGCCGTCCCCTGCGATCGCGGCCCGCTGGGCATCCGCGTGATGGAGGCCGGCAAGGACTACTTCACCGACAAAACGCCCTTCACGTCACTCGCCCAGCTCGACGCGGCCAAGGCCAGTGTCGCCCGCACCGGTCGCAAGTACATGGTGTACTTCTCCGAGCGGCTCCACGTGGAGTCCGCGATGTATGCCACCGACCTCGTTGCCGGCGGCGCGATCGGCAAGGTCATCCAAGTCATCGGCCTCGGGCCGCACCGGCTCGGCAAGGCCAACCGACCCGCGTGGTTTTTCGAAAAGGCCAAGTACGGCGGCATCCTCACCGACATCGGCAGCCACCAGTTCGAGCAATATCTTACGTATAGCGGCGCCACCGATGCGACTGTCACGCAGGCCGCCGTTGGCAACTTCGCCAATCCCGACAAGCCCGAGCTGGAAGATTTCGGCGAGGCTTCGCTCCTCGGCGACAACGGCACGTCGAACTACATCCGGGTCGACTGGTTCACGCCCGACGGCCTCGGCACGTGGGGCGATGGCCGCACTGTCATCCTCGGCACCAAAGGCTACATCGAGCTCCGCAAGTACGTCGACGTGGCCCGCGACAAGGCCGGAGAGAACGTCTACATCGTCGACGACAAGGGCGAGCGACACCTCAACGTCACCGGGCAGGTCGGCTTCCGCTTCTTCGGCGAGTTCATCCTCGATTGCCTCAACCGCACCGAGAAAGCGATGACGCAAGCCCACGCCTTCAAGGCCGCCGAGCTCTGCCTCCGCGCCCAACTCGGCGCCCGCAAGATCGCGTGATTTTTACCCGCGAAGCACACGAAGCGCCGCGGTTATTTCGATTCGAGCGTGTTCGGTTATTCGCGTTCATTAGCTGATTCGCGGGAGCTCTAAACCATGAGTTCCCGCTCGATCGCGACCCGCACCGGTGACGACGGCTCCACAAGCCTCTTGTACGGGCAGCGCGTGCCGAAGCATCATCCGCAGATCGAAGCGGTCGGGGCGTTCGACGAGCTGAATGTCGCCCTCGGCACCAGCAAGGCCCAACTGGATCCGGCTACTTCGAGGCACACCGAGATCCTCGACTCGCTCACCGCGACGCAGAAAAACCTCGTGGCGCTGATGGGCGAGCTCGCCTGCGCCGAGGCCGACGCGGCGCGCTACGCGGCGTCGAAATTCGAAAAGGTGACCGACGACGATGTCCGGCGCCTCGATGAAGCCGTGGCGACGCTCGAGGCCCGCGGTCTAAGTTTCGATGGTTGGGCCACGCCTGGCGCCAATGCTCGCGCCGCGGCCTTCGACGTCGCCCGCGCGACCGCCCGCCGCGCGGAGCGCCAGCTCAGCGCCCTCCCCACGCATGGTCGTACAATCCGCCCGGTGTTGCGGCAGTTTGTGAATCGTCTCTCGGATTACCTCTGGCTTCTGGCTCGCGAGGCCGAACAGCGACCATGAGGTAACGGCGATCATGGCGCTTGCACACGAAATGACACCGCCGCCCTTCAGCCCAATGATGGCGCTCGGGACGAGCGCCGCTACCTCAATGCAGTTTAACTGTTAGAGCGGGCTTGCCTCCGGTCCGAAGCGCCACGCCGCCATGCCACGCCGCGCGCTTGTCACCCCGGGTTTTCCCTCCACACTCGCCTCATGCCTGTCGCTCTCGCCCTCGTTATCGTCGTGCTCGCCGCCGCCTGGCGCATCCTCGCGCTTTATGCGCCCGCGCTGTCGAATTTTGCGCCGCTCATGGCGCTGACGTTTTGCGGCGCCGTTTATTTCCGCGAGAAGCGCCTGTGGGTCGTGCCTTTTGTCGCCCTCTTTTTGTCGGACCTGTATCTGGATTACCAGTACGCGGCTCTCTACGGCGAGCAGTGGAACTGGCCCAGCGTGCTCGTGCGCACCGTCTGCTTTGCCGCCGCGATCCCGCTCGGTCGCTTCATCGCGCAGCACAAGACCTGGCTCAATCTCTTCAGCGGCGCGCTCGCGGGCTCCATCCTCTTCTATCTCGCGACCAACACCGATGCGTGGATCCGCGACCCCTACTACGTAAAGAGCGCCGCCGGCTGGTGGCAGGCGATGACGGTGGGCCGGCCCGAATTTCCGCCCACCCTCTTCTTCTTCCGCAACACGCTCGTCAGCGACCTCCTCTTCACCGGGCTCTTCGCCTTTGCGATGGAGTACGCTGCCTTGCGCGCCGGCCGCGGCAGCCTGCTGGCGCGACGCGCTGAAGCCCGCGCCTGAGGCAGGGCGAGGCCCGACAGAAGTCCGGTGCAAAAGAATGTAGCGGCGG
>JAZKEV010000348.1:10062-16022 GCA_040386765.1 Verrucomicrobiota bacterium
TATGACCGCCGACGAACGGGATAGCGTCCACGTACGCAATCGGCGGTCATAGACCGCCGCTACAGCACAGTCCGAGGCGCAGCGTGACCGCTGAACCACGTTCACCCTTCAGCCTCGACGGCTCGGCGGGGACGCTTCGTCCTACCGCCGATCACCGTCAGCCCTTACAACAGATCCGCCGCGAGCTCCGCCAACTTCGAGCGCTCGCCCTTCATCAGTTTCACGTGCGCGGCGATCGACTGGCCCTTCATGCGGTCGTGGCAATAGACGAGCCCGTTGCTGCGGGCGTCGACGTAAGGATTATCGATCTGCGCGGGATCGCCGATCAGCACGATCTTCGAGCCTTCGCTGATGCGCGTGATGATCGTCTTCACCTCGTGCGGCGTCAGCTGCTGCGCTTCATCGAGGATGAAAAAACGCCGCGCGATCGAGCGCCCGCGGATAAACGCCAGCGCCTCGATCTCCACGAGGCCGCTCTTGAGCAGACGCTCGTAGGGCTTCATCGCGGGGGCGTTGCCGTGCCCGCCGTTGTGGCTGGCGTGGCTCGGCTGCACGGCGGTCATCGCCGCGGTGAAATGATCGTCGTGCTTCTTCTTCTTTTTCTGCGAGACCTTCTTTGAAGCAAACTGCGGCTCCTTCGGCGCCTTGGAGGGGATCAGCACTTCCAGTGCATCGTGATACGGCTGGAGCCAGGGCTTCATCTTTTCCTCGAGCGAGCCGGGGAGAAAGCCAATGTCCTTGCCCAAGGCGATCACGGGCCGGGAAATGGAGACGCCGTCGTAGCGTGAGTGATCGTCATGCGTCTGGTGCAGCGCACACGCGGTCGAGAGCAAGGTCTTGCCCGTGCCCGCCTTGCCGAAGCAGGTGAGCATGTGGATGCTATCGTCGAGCAGCGCATCCATGAAGAACTGCTGTTCGAGATTGCGCGCGCGCACCGGGATGCCACCGGGGGCTTTCACGAAATCCGGAATCTTCAGGCGGCGCACGAGGCCATCGCCGTAGTAGCGGGCGGGCATCGTCTTGCCTTCGTCGGAGCGCAGCAGCACGTACTCGTTAAGGAAGAGCGGCTTCGCGGCCTCGGCACCGATCTCAAACATCCCCTCCGAGCAGAAACGCTGAAGTTCGTAAATATTGACGGGGAGTTCACGGTAGCTCGCCTCGTCGTCGATCTCCGGAACCTTGTCGTTGAGATAGTCTTCGGACTGCAGGCCGAGCGCGCGCGCCTTCAGCTGCACGTTCACGTCCTTCGTCACCAGAATCGTCGGCGGCGGGAAGCGTTCCTGCACCACGAGCGCGGCGGCGATGATGCGATTATCCTTCTTCCCCAGATCGGGGAGGATCGCCCGCATCCGCTCCATCGCCGCGGATTTCCGCGTCGGGTCAGTCAGATACGGATTGATGAGGATCGAGAGCGTGCCGCCGTTCTCAAGCTCGACGCCTTCGTGCATTGAGCGTGCGTCGGGCAGCAGCTCCTGCAGCAGACGGTGGACGCGCCGCGCATTGCGGCCACGCTCCGTGGATTGCTCTCCCTTGATGGCGTCGAGTTCTTCGAGCACCTCCACGGGGATGACGAGGTTGTTATCCTGGAATTTAAAGACCGATTGGGGGTCGTGCAGGAGGACATTTGTGTCCAGCACGAAGGTCTTTGTCTTTGCCGAAACCTTGATCCGCGAGATGGGGGCCGTGGCCCCGCGAAGGTTTTCCATCGGGTGGGATTATGTGAATATCTTGGGAGTAAGTGTGAATAACTCTGACGCTTTGTCGATGATAGAAACATCGACCCGCTGCATTTTGATCGGTTCGTAACATCTGCGTGTCATCGCGCGGATTAGTTGTCACCGGGCCGTTGCATTTAGCACGCACTGTGCCGCCCGCGCAACCATTCGAGGCTCGCATGCATCGCGCCTAATCTATTCACCGCTCGACGCTCTGGCGACATGCACCTCGACGAAATCAAGCAGGCTCTCCTCGATTCCTACCGCAGCCACGGTGGCATCAATCACCTCGATGGCGTCAATCTGCCCTCGCAGCAGACGGTCAATCAGCTCGCGGCGGATTTCATGCACCTGCTTTTTCCGGGCTTCTTCGAGCACTCGTGCCTGACCGAGCGGGACCTGCCCACGCTCGTCGATCGGCTCCTCGGCAAGATCGACAAGGTCCTCGTCACCGAGATCGAGAAGTGCCTCCGCTTCGCGAAACATGCGCAACCGGGGCCGCACGCGCGCGAGCTCACCACCTCGTTTCTCGCGCAAATCCCCGAGATCCGTCGCGTGATCACGACCGATGTCGATGCCGCGTACGCGGGCGATCCCGCCGCGCGCAGCGTCGAGGAAATCATCCTCGCGTATCCGTGCGTTCTCGCGATCTCGCTGCAGCGCCTCGCACACGTGCTTTATCACCTGCGCGTGCCGCTGCTGCCGCGCATGATCACCGAGTTTGCCCACGAGCGCACGGGCTCCGACATCCATCCCGGCGCGCAGCTCGGGAGCCACTTCTTCATCGATCACGGCACCGGCGTCGTCATCGGCGAAACCGCGATCGTCGGCTCCCACGTGAAGCTCTACCAGGGCGTCACGCTCGGCGCGAAATCCTTCGAAGTCGACGACGACGGCAAGCCGATCAAGGGCCTCAAGCGCCATCCCAACATCGGCGATCACGTCACGATCTACGCGCACGCGACGATCCTCGGCGGCGACACGCACGTCGGAGCCCACTCGATCATCGGCTCCAACGTGTGGCTGATGAAGTCGATCCCCGAGGAATCGGTCGCGTACTTCAAAGGCGACAACCTCGTCGTCCGCTCCCGCCGCAAAAAGGAATCGCTCGTCGTCAATGTCGGCGGCCCCTCCCACGATCACATGTGGGAGATCTGAGCGAGCGGTTCTTTTCCTTTTTACCTGCGGTCCAATCAGAGCAGCCGCAAAGAAGCGCAGAAGGCGCAAAACGGAGCGCTCTTATTGCGCCTTCGGCACTTCTTTTGCGCCACCTCCCAAAAACCAACAACCCGCACACGCGCGGATCCCATAAAGCGTAGCGGTGAGCTCCGCGTTCCGAAAAGCGGCTGCACTAACTATCAAGCAAACCGCCCTCGAGCAGTCCCATACTGCTCCGGATCGAATGTAGCCCGCCGCGGAAGAGGCGGGCCTCAGGAGCCTCGCCCGCGCCGCAGCCAGCCAACCGACCGGCCGGCCGATCGACGTGACCTCAGCCGGCTGGCCCTGCGTCATCTCACCGAGGGCACAAATCCCCTCACCACCCTGGACAGAATTTTTTCCAAAAAATTCTCCGTCCGCCCTGTCCAATTTTTCCCGCACCGGCAGTTACGAGAGAGTACCCCTGCACCCTTTCCATTCCCGGTCTCCGGGGGTCGTCCGTTCTTTCGTTAGCTTCTCTCTCGCAAACCCCCGATGAACCTCCCCTTACCCCAAGTCTTCCGCGTGTGCGCGTTTCTCGCCGCGCTCCTCGCCTTCGCGTCCGCGTCGGCCCAAAGCCCCGCCAGTGGCACTGTCGAGGGTCGGGTCTTCAATCCCAGCAACGGCGAGTATCTCGAGCTCGCCCGCGTCACCGTCGAGGGCACCGCGCTCGAGACCATGACCGACTCCTCCGGCCAGTACCGACTCAACAACGTGCCCGCTGGCACCGCGCGCGTGCGCGTGTTTCACACCGCCGTCGCCGCCCAAACCCTCTCCGCCACCGTCTCCGCCGGTCAGGCGACCCAGCTCAACTTCGAGATGGCCGGCATCCGCGCGCCACAGACCTCCGACGGTACTGTAAAGCTGGATACGTTCGTCGTGGGCACCTCGCGCGAGATGGATGGCTCCGCCATCGCCATCAACACCCAGCGCTTCGCCCCCAACGTCATGAACGTCGTCTCCACCGACGAGTATAGCGGCATGACCGAGGGCGGCGTCGGGGAGCTCCTCAAGGCCATCCCCGGCATGAATGTCGATATCGGCGGCGGCGGCGAACCCTACCTCATTTCGATGAACGGCGTGCCCCCCGGCAATGTGCCGATCTCCGTTGGCGGTTTTGCCCTCGCCAATGCCACCGCGGGCACCTCGCGCCAGGTCGGCATCGAGCAGATCTCGATGAACAACATGTCGCGCATCGAGGTCGCCTACACCCCCACGCCCGAGACCACCGGCTCCGCCCTCGCCGGCACCGTGAACATGGTGCCGCGCTCCGCCTTCGAGCGCTCCAAGCCCGTCTACAAGCTCAGCGGCTACTTCGGCATGCGCGACGACGAGCTCCATTTCGACAAGACCCCGGGCCCCATCCGCTTCCCCGAGCAGAAGATCCGCCCCGGCATCGACTTCTCCGCCATCGTCCCGCTCAACTCCCGCTTCGGTTTCACGCTCTCCGCCAGCACGTCGTCGATCTACACCGGAGGCGACTTCATCCAGATGGGCTGGCGCGGCACCGCTCTTCCCACCAACAACGGCCTGCTGCCCGACACCTCTTTCGACCGCCCGTACCTCACCGATTTCCAGTTCGGCGACCAGCCCAAGCTCACCAAGCGCTACTCCTTCGGCGGCACCCTCGACTTCAAGCTCTCGCGCACCGACCGCCTCTCCCTCTCGTTTTCGCATAGCTTCATCGATTTCTACTCCAACAATCGCGCGATCCAGTTCTTCGTCACGCGCGTCGCTCCCGGCGCCTTCGGCCCCACGTTCACGCACGGCTCCGGCGGCACCGGATCGGGCGAGATCCGCGATACCAATGGCGTCGGCGTCTTCGGCGGCCGGGTCGTCATGCCCACCCTGACGTATTCGCACAACGGCCCGCTCTACAAGATCGATGCCGGCGTCGGCGCTTCGCACTCCACCCGTCACAACAAGAATATCAACGACGGCCACTTCGCCAACGTCCAGGCTCGCCGCCTCAACGTCGCCATCTCCTACGACGACATTTTCTATCAGCGTCCCGGCCGCATCGCGGTCGCCGATGGCGTCACCGGTGCCGCGCTCGATCCGTATTCGCTCAGCACCTACACGATCAACACCGCGACGGGCACCGCGCTCGCCGTCACCGATCTCCAGCGCAGCGTCTATGGCAACATCCGGCGCGACTTCTCGCTTGGCCGGCTCCCGCTCACCCTCAAGACCGGCTTCGATGTCCGCCAGGTGCAGCGCGACCAGCGCAACGAGCAGTCGACCTACACCTTTATCGGTCGCGACCGCGCCCCCGGCACAGTCGACGACAATGCCGCCATCGCCCTCGACCAGAGCTTCTCCACGCGCATCCCGCCCTACGGCTTCCCGCGCACCGACTGGGTCAGCAACCACCAGCTCTGGGAATATTGGAAGGCCAACCCCGAGCAATTCAGCCTCAACGAAGCCCAGCGCCACACCGGCTCCGCCGCGCAATCGAAATACGCCGAGGAGACCATCTCCTCCCTCTATCTCCGCGGCGATCTCAGCGCGCTGGAGGGCCGCCTGCGCTTCGTCGGCGGCCTCCGCGCCGAACAGACCAATGTAAAGGGCGAGGGCCAGTTGACCGACCCCACGCGCAACATCCAGCGCGACGCCAATGGCAACGCCATCCGCAATCCCACGACCGGCCAGCCCGTGCCGATCACCACCGACGCGCTCCAGAGCGCCCTCCTCACCACCCTCGATCGTGGCCTGAAGTCGAAGAAGGAATACCTGCGGCTCTTCCCCAGCCTCAACGTCGCCTACAATATCCGCGAGAACCTCATCGCCCGCGCCGGCTACTACCACTCCGTCGGCCGCCCCAATCTCGTGCAGTACGCCGGCACGCTCACCCTGCCGAACCTGGAAAACGATCCCTCGCCGACCAATCTGATCACGGTCAACAACGCCGGCATCAAGGCGTGGACCGCCCGCACCTACAAAGCCACGCTCGAGTATTATTTCGAGAAGGTCGGCCTCATCTCGATCGCGGGCTTCCAGCGCAACATCACCAACTTCTTCGGCTCCTCCACCTTCGCACCAAGCGCC
>JAZKEV010000349.1:0-2709 GCA_040386765.1 Verrucomicrobiota bacterium
CCTCCGATTCGCGCACGGCATCCTCCGCCACTTTAAGCTGCGTAACGTCGACAAACGTGAGCACCACGCCTTCCACGCGATCTTCCGCGGTTCGATAGGGGATGGTTCGCGCGAGGAACCGGCGTCCGTCAGCGGCGCGCATATCCCGTTCGATCGGTCTGAATTTCTTCAACACCTCTTCCGCATCCCCGATCACGGTGTCGAATTCCAAGCGGTGTCGCAGATCGAGCAAGGGGCGACCCAGATCGCTCGCGATGAAATGGAACAGTGCTATCGCCGACGGCGTATAGCGCTTTATCCGGAGTTCGCTGTCCAGGAAGACTGTCGCGACATTCGTCGCTGCCATGAGGTTTTGGGTATCGCTGTTGGAGCGCGCCAGTTCGTCCACCTTGGTCTTGAGGTCGTGATTGACCGTCACGAGTTCCTCGTTGATGGACTGAAGCTCTTCGCGGCTCGTTTCCAGTTCCTCGGATGCGGAGCGCAGCTCCTCGTTCATCGCGTGAAGTTCCTCGTTCGAGGCCTTCATCTCCTCGGTGGTCGCACCGTGTTCCTCGCGGGAGCTGTTCAGGTTCTGCTTAACGATCTCCAATTCCCGCTCGAGACTGCGCACGACCCCCTCGGGTTCGGTCGCGTGTTGCTCAAAAGCCGAGGCCGGTGCGTGCGCGGCATCGCGCTCGTAGAAAACCACCAGGAGAAACCCCGGGGCCAGTTCCGGCGCGGTGCGAATAGAAATATCCACCAGTCGACGCCCGCCGCTTTCGAATTCCACCGGCACGGAGAAAACATCGACCGGGTCTGTCGTCTCCGATGCGCGGAAGAGCGCGGCGCGCAGTTCGACGCGCAGCACGGGATGCACAAGGCGCAACACGTTCCTCGCCAGTTCACCGCTGCCAATTTGAAGGAAACGTCCCGCGCCCGGCGACACATGAACGATCTGGTTGTCGTGGTCGACGACGAGCGACGGCGGCGCGAATCGCTCGGCGAGTTTCAGATGAAGCTCGCTCGCTGTCGTCCCGTGCGCTTCAGCCGTCATTGCGTGGCTGCCAGGCACGTCGGGTGGGCGCCTGGTGACGAGCGGCAGCACAATTTTTTCCGTCGTGCGGTGCTTGGCCTGCAGGGCCAGGGTGAGCGAGAGCGGACCCGCGAACAATGGCAGTCCCATCCTTTTTGCGGGTAAGCGTCGATGGAGCCGATGCTTCTTGTGCGTGGCGAAAAAAAGTCCTCCCGCTTCGTCAGCTGTCTCTGACGTGCCCAGGAACAAACAGCCCTCCGGGCGCAGCGAGAAATGAAATATCTCAAAGACCCGATTCTGAGATTCCCGATTGAAGTAGATGAGAAGGTTTCGGCAACTCACCAGGTCGAGTCGCGAAAAGGGCGCATCGCGTAAGAGATCATGAACGGCAAAGAGGACAATTTCACGAACCGATTGGCTCAACCGGTAGTGCTCCTTGTGTTTCACAAAGAAACGCCGCAAGCGCTCCTCCGACACATCGGCCACGATCGTTTCCGGATACTGGGCGATGCGGCCCACTGCGATGGCATTCTCGTCGATGTCAGTCGCGAAGACCTGAAGCTGGGGCGGTGCCTCGAGCTGCCCGGCGTATTCGATTAACAAAATCGCGAGGGAATAGGCTTCCTCACCGGTGGCACAGCCGGGCACCCACACGCGAAAAGTATCGGACGGCCCTTTGCCCTTGAACAATTCCGGTAACGCGGCCCAAAGGCTCTCGAACGTTTCCCGATCGCGAAAAAAATTTGTCACACTGATAAGAAGATCCTGCAGCAAGGCGCCCGTTTCGCCCGGATGCGTGCGCAAGAACGCATGGTAGGCATGCAAAGAGCCGATCCCGTTCACCTGCATCCGGCGCGCAATCCGACGTAGAATAGTGCCCCGCTTATAGCCGGTGAAATCTCGACCGGTGTGCGTGCGCAGGACCGAAAGCACATCGCGCAATGCCACTTCGTCGCCCAACTTTTCATCCGACACGATGAGCGTTTGCTCGACCAGCTGCGGAATCTGAAGGCGTATTCCGTTCTGCCGAAATTCAATGAGGCGCGAAGGCATTTCCGCTGCCCGCAGAATCCAATCGATCATGCCCGTCGTAATCGCGGAACGTGGCATGCTCGCGTGTTCGCTTTCCTGCGGGTCCTGCGCAATCGTGAGGCCCCCGCGCTCCTTGATGCGCTTGATTCCGATGGCACCGTCTGAATCGGCACCCGATAGCACGATAGCTATCGCATTCGGCCCATGCGTATCGGCCAGCGTGCGAAAAAAGAGATCGACCGTGACGCGTTTGCCACGCTCTCGCTCAATGTCGGCCAGCGACAAATGGCCATCCGTCATCAGCAGGTGTTTTGCCGGCGGGATGACGTAGATATGGTTCGGCTCGACTTTAATTTTATCCCGGACCTGCGTCACGGGCATCTTCGTCGAACGCTGTAGTATTTCTGCCATCGAACTCTCGAAATCCGGCGACAGATGGAGGACGACCACGAAAACCAAACCCGAATCGGCCGGCATCTGGGAAAAGAATTGTTGCAACGGGGCAAGGCTTCCCGCCGAGCCACCAAGTCCAACGACTGGCAACTCATCGTAGGCACGAGTCGGAATCGCATCGTCGATTTGCTCCGCATTCCGCGACTCGCCGATGTCCGGTGAAACACTCGTCGCCTCAATGTTTTTGGGCGGCTCAAGTTTCGCCACTCTCT
>JAZKEV010000349.1:2719-9488 GCA_040386765.1 Verrucomicrobiota bacterium
TGCGGGGGCTTCCGATTCTGGCATCTTCGCAATCAACGGTACCCGCGAGCCAGAGGCGAGGGAAACCACCGGCGCAAAACTCGCCGCTGCAGGTTTCGAACGTGCTGCCACGGGCGGGAACAGCCGTGGTCGAGGCATGCCGAATACGTTGAGAAATAACGGACGCGGGCAGACGCCGTCGATAGTTGGGAACTCGCAGAGGTAGATGAGTTCAGTCGTTAGCTGCCGCCTGTCGGCCCCTTCATGAGTGCAAACCGGACAGCGGACTTGGAAGCGATCGCCCGGTCGCTGGTAGCGGCGGGGAAGGGTATTCTCGCGGTCGACGAAAGCATGGGGACGATTGAAAAACGACTGACCGGTGCGGGCATCACTCCCACCGACGCGAAGCGACGCGCGTATTGCGAGCTGCTGCTCACCACGCCGAAGCTCGGGGAATTTATCAGCGGGGCGATTCTGTTCGATGAGACTCTGCGACAGAAAGCTGCGAACGGCACACCGCTGATTGAGGCGCTGCAGCTCCAGGGCATCATTCCGGGAATCAAGGTGGATCGCGGGGCGACGCCGCTCGCTGGATTTCCGAACGAAAAAATCACCGTGGGTCTGGACGGCTTGCGCGCCCGGCTCACTGAGTATGCGGAGCTGGGGGCGCGCTTTGCGAAGTGGCGCGCGGTGATTGCGATATCTTCGGACCTGCCCACCCATGCTTGTCTGGTGGCGAATGCCCAGGCACTCGCACGCTACGCGGCCCTTGCCCAGGAGGCGGGACTCGTTCCCATCGTGGAGCCTGAAATATTGATGGATGGCGAACACTCGCTCGAGCGCCATGGCGAAGTCACAGAAGCGACCTTGCATCTCGTCTTTCATGCGCTGCGCGAACAGCGCGTGCGGCTCGAGGCGATTCTCCTCAAGACCAACATGGTATTGCCAGGCACCGAGAACTCGACGCCAGCCAGCGTGGCGGAGGTGGCGAGGGCGACATTGGAGTGCGTCCGGCGCGCGGTGCCCGCGGCTGTGCCGGGAATCGTATTCTTATCCGGCGGGCAAAGTGACGAGCAAGCAACGATGCACCTGAACGAGCTGAACCGCGCCGGACCTGCGCCCTGGCAGCTCAGTTTTTCGTTTGGCCGGGCATTGCAGTCCTCCGCGCTGAAAGCGTGGAGTGGGAAAGCGGAGAATATCCCGGAAGCTCAACGTGCCCTCTGCCATCGCGCCGAGTGCAACTCAGCCGCGCGTTCGGGAACCTATTCGGGAGCGATGGAGCAGGCCAGGATGCACTGAAGGCGGGTTATCTTCAACTGAGCGCAGGGATACGCGCCCTATGTTCATCGACGTGCTCTTATACCAATCGCACTTTGGATTTAGACTCTCCCGAAGTTAACCGGAGTCATTTTATACCAACGTCCTTTAGCTTTTAGATTTTAATTTGTCATTCTGAGCGCAGCGAAGAATCCATGGGTTCGAACGTGATATCATGCTCGCACGCGTGGATTCTTCGCTGCGCTCAGAATGACAGGTGTTTGTATTGAAGTCTAAAAGCGAGGGGACGTTGGTATTAGCCACAGATAACACGACTGGACGCAGATAAATTCCATCTGTGTCATCTGTGACTAAAGTCCAAAAGCATCCGGCGATTGGTATTAGAACGTGAACGTGTTGCGCAGGGACCAGGCTTGGGATTCGCGGATGCGCCAGCTGTTTACGGAGCCGTCGGGTTGGGCGCCGACGGGAATGAGTTCGTCGCCCACGCCGATGTTGCGGACGTTGAGCTGCACTCTCCAGGCGACCTTCTTGAACTTCCGGCCGTAGCCGAGCCATGCGTCGAAGCTAGTGTCGGTCGGGCCGTAGTACGGGTGCTTCACATCGGGCACGATGCCGAGTACCGGGTCGCTGACGATGGGAAAGCCGTAGGCAACCTTGTCCTGCCAGCGCACGCCGCCGCCGACGCTGAAGCCCTTCAGGCGGCCGTCGTTGGCGAAGGTGTAGTTGGTGACGGCATTCCAGCGCCACTCGCGCAGCTCGTTCGAGGGGGCGCCTTCGGTGGCGATGTGCGGGAGGAGCTGCGCGTAGACTGTGCGGTAGGTGTCGGCGAGCGTCGTGGTGTTGGCATCGCTGACGCGGAGCGAGCCCGCCGGGCCTTCGGCCACGGGGCGCAGGCTGTCGAAGACCTTGCGCAGGTTGGGCGCGACGCGATTGCGGATGGCCTCGGAGCGATTCGCGTTGAAGGCGATGCGCCAGCTGCGGGTGGGATTCAGCACCACTTCGAACTCCTCGCCCTTGGAGACGACATCGGCGGTCTCGAAGACTTCGCTGCCACGGCTGTCGCTCGTGAGCGTGGCGACGGGCTCGCCGGTCGTGGGATTGGTCGTCACGCGCTCGGTGAAGCGGAAGGTGCTGCGTAGTTGCGAGCCGATCGGGCCATCGAACCACTGGTTCCACGCGTTCACGCCCCCGGGATTGCTGGCGTTGGTGCCCTCGAGGATTTCCGTGCGGATGTTGCGCATCAGCGTGAGCAACTGGCCGATGGGGGTGGAGAGGCCGGAGACGAGGGACGACGAGAGGCCGGAGGAGGTCTCGTACTGCCCGGCGCGGATGACGAGCTTGCCGTTGAAGGTATTCAGCATGACGCCGTACTCCTTCGTCGTGCCGGTCTCAGCGGGCATCGGCACATCCCAGATATCGTAGCGCTGGCCGGCGGGCTTGAAGTTGTCGGACTTGTTGTACGAGAGGCTGAGCTGCGAGCCGAAGGGCAGGCGGCGGTTGATGAAGTCCGGCGAGTGGCCGACGATGCCGTAGTTGAAGCTCGTCTCCGACTGGCTGAGCACGGGCTTGGGCTGGTAGGCGTCGTCGAGGATCGCGCGGCCGGTATTGGCGTCGATGACGGGCGAGCCGGCGTTGTAGGTCTTCACGTCGTCGCGGCGCCAGCCGAGCGTGCTCACCAGTTTGCCGTTGAGCCAATAGCTCTGGGCGATGGCGACGGCGGAATCGACCTTCTCGCGCGTGAAGGCGACGTAGCGGCGCGTGGCCTCCACGTCGTGGTCGCCATTGGCGGCGACGCCAAAGGTGCGCTCGGAGAACGTGCCCGGCGTGGTCGCGGTGGCGGCGGGCGCATTGTAATAGAGAATGTTCGCCGAGGTGAGCTGACCGGGCCACTGCGAGGTCGGCACGCTGATGGCGCCAGCGGCGGGCGTAGCTGAGGAGCTCACATCGGGCCCGAGGTAGCGCTGGATCGGCAGGCCGCGGCGGCCGGAGCCGTTGTTGTCGACGATGCCCCACTGCGCGAGGCTGAAGTCGGTGCCGGGCACGATCGCAAAGTTGCCATCGGAGAGGAGCGCGGTGTTCTGGTACTTCGAATACGTGCCGGTGAGCCGGTGCTGGCCGAGGAGCTGGCCAAGCCGATCGGGGCCGACCTTGCGCAGGTCGAGATTGTAGTAACCGGTGGCGCGCGCGGTGTCGCGATCGTAGGCGCGGACGCTGGCCTTGCTGTAGGCGACCGTGTAGGGGCGGCCGAAGTTCGGATTCGTCCGGCCATCGGGCAGCTTGTTCATCATGTCGATGCGGAGCGCGTAGCCGCTGATGATGCTGTCGAGGTCCATCACGGAGCCGTTGTCGAGGCTCTCGCGGTTGAAGGCCAGTTCGGCGCCGGCGCGGCCATCGAGCAGGCGCTGCTCGAGCGTGGCGTTGTAGGTGTGGAAACGGGCCCACTCATGCTTGTTCGGCCCGTGCAGCATGTGGTTGTAGAAATCGAAGAACGCCGGATCGGTGATCTGCGTGCTCTTCCAGAAATTCGCGGTGATGTCGTTGAAGTGGAGCACCTGGTTCAGGATGGTCGCGGAATCGCGCATGCCGCGCATCTCCGTCTGCACCTGGCCGCCGGTCGCGTTAATATTGCGGCCGGGATAGTTGCCCGCGCGGATGCCGATCACGCTGGAGCCCGGGATGCCGAGGCTGGGGGTGCTGCTCCGCGGGTCGTTATACACGATCACCATGGGGCGATTGCCGCCGCCGACCGCGCCGATCTGCGCGCTGAAAAGGCGGCCGGTATTGCCCGGAGCGGCACCGATCGAGGCGGGAGCGCCCGTTGCGGTGAAGGGATTCGGATAACCTGCCGCCGGCGTGCCGAGGAGGAAGCCGGTGTTGGAGGTCGGGTCCCACACGGGGCGGCCCGCATCCCACCAGAAGGTGTACGCATCGAAGGGCGGACGCGACTCGGGCAGGTTGGAATCGATCGAGCCGACTTCGGCCGACACGCGGATGGTGGTGTCGCGCAGCGGGCGATACGAGGCCGTGAGAAACGCACGCTTGTTGCGGCGCCAGGCTTCCTCGACGCGGTAGGATTGCTCGTCGTACACGCTCGCCACGCGCAGGGCCAGCTTGTTGGGGATCAGCACCTGGTTGTGATCGAGCGCGCTGCGGAAGGAGCCGTACTTGTCGGTGCGCAATTCCACCGTGGTCTTGCGCGAGCGGAGATTGGCGTTGATGAGCGAGTTGTTGATGATGCCCGCCGGGCTGCCGAGGCCGAAGAGCATGGCATTGGGCCCGCGGCTGATCTCGACGCGGTCGGTATTGTAACCATCCATCGGGATGCTCGTGATGAAGAAATCGCGCGAGAGGTCGGCCGAGGTGAGGCCGCGCACGCGGGTGCTCGGGGAGGCGCTCGCAAACGCGCCGTCGTAGTCGGCCTCGTTGCCGTTGGGGTTCGCGACCACGCCGGCATCGGAGAAGTTGCCGCCCGCGCCATTTACTTCCGTGCCGAGCGTGTAGACGAGCAGCCCGCCGAGATCGGTCGCGCCGATGTCGTTCATGAAATCCTTCGTCACGACCGAGATCGAGGAGGCGATGTCCTTCAGGTCGGTGCGGAGCCGCGTGCCTGACTGGGCGGTCGTCGCGAGGTAGCCGGTATCGAGATCGGCATTCACCTCGAAGGGCGACAGCACGACCGCCTCATCGGGCGGCGCGGGGCGGGTCGCCGCTGGGGAGGGCGGGGGCGGCGGAAGTTGCTGCGCCAGCGCGGCATCGATGAAGCCGAGCGTGAGTGCGAGCGAAGCCGCGCGGAGCGCGTTGCGGTGCAGGGCCGTGAGCCGGGGCGACCGGCCTTGAGGCGAAGCGGAGGAGGGCATGTCTCGGAGACGGGGCAGGGCCACATTGCCACATGGAAATTTAACCGAAATGAAACAAAGCGCCGTCCTAGGCGGAGTTACGGGGGAAGAAAGTGCGCGGGGGAGAAGCGTGCGGGGCTATTTCATTTACGAGCCGAAGTCAGATTTTTGACACAGAGGGCACTGAGAAACGGAGGAGGTCACAGAGCGGAGCGCATGGCCGCCTTTCACGGCCTGGGTGTCAGCTCTGTGCTCTCTGGGTGAGCCTTATCGTATCTTTCCGGTTCGTTGGGGTGGTTGCCGCTGACTTGAGAGCCATGGCCGTGAAGGCAAAAATCCGCTCGCATATGCGGAGCGATTCCAACCACGCTGCGTGACCCCTTCCTGTTTCGCGTGAGTGTACCCCACACGGCTTCATCGACTTCGCCCGACGAGCGCTCCCCTGAGCGCTGGTTCGAGGAGGAGCTGCGTCCGCACGAGCCGGCGCTGAAATCGTGGCTCCGGGCGCGCTTTCCCTCGCTGCTCGACGTGGACGATATCGCGCAGGAGGCGACGGTGCGGCTGTGGCGGCGGCAGGCCAAGCCCAGCGCGGTGCCGTTGCGCTCGGCGAAGGCGGCGCTGTTCGCGATCGCGCGGAATGCGGTGATCGACCTGCTGCGCCGGAAAGCGGTGGCGCGGACGGATTCTGTCGCTGAAATCGGGGAGTTATCCGTCTTAGATGAGTCAGCGGACGTGGTGCGGACCGTCGTCGCCCGGCAGGAACTGGAGTTTCTGACGGAGGCGGTGCGCACGCTGCCGACCCGCTGTCGCCAGGTGATCACTCTCGCCAAAGTCTACGGTCTCTCGGAACGCGAAGTCGCGGAACGGCTGGGCATTTCGGAGAACACGGTGCGCACGCAGGTCGTGCGCGGCATGGAGCGCTGTTCTGCTTATCTCCGCGAGCGCGGCATCAACCGGAGTCGCCATGAGCGCTGAACCGCGGGATGCCGACGCCCCGGCTCCGCGGCCAGCGGAGATTCCGAAAGCAGTGCGCCGCCGCGCCGCCGAGTGGCTGGCGTTGCGGGAGGCGCGGGGGTTTACGACGACGGAGTACGCGGACTTCGCAGACTGGCTGCGGGCGGATGTGCGGCATCGGGCGGCGTTTGCCGAGATCGCGGCTGGTTGGGCGCGGCTGGATGGGCTCGCGGCGCATCCGCACTCGGCGGATGCGGCACCCGATCCGGATTTGCTGCGGCCAAGTAAAACGGAGCGGCGCTGGGCGATGCCCGTGGCGCTGGCGGCTGCGGCTGCTGCCGCGGTAATCGTGCTGTCGGGCATGCTTTGGCTGAAGCCTTGGGCGAAAGGGCCGGGGGTGGGGATGGGCGCGACCTCGATTGCGCAGGTCGCGCCGCGCGTGTTGCAGCTAAGCGACGGCTCGTCGGTGGAGTTGAATGCGGCGAGCGAGGTGAGCGAACAGTTTACGGCGGAGGAACGCCGGGTGCGGCTGGTGAGGGGCGAGGCGCATTTCACGGTGACGAAGAATCCGGCGCGGCCCTTTATCGTCGATGCGGGTGGCGTGAAGCTGCGCGCGGTCGGCACGGCCTTTAATGTGCGGCTTGCGTCGGCGGAGGTGGAGGTGCTGGTCACGCACGGCCGGGTGCAGGTGACGCCGCCCGTGCGCGAGGCGGCGGCTG
>JAZKEV010000349.1:9498-9958 GCA_040386765.1 Verrucomicrobiota bacterium
GGCTGGACTCGCGACTGCGACTTCGGCTGAGGTTTGGGCGCCGGTGCCGTTGGCAGGGCCGGTGCTTGAGGTGTATCAGCGCGTGCTCGTGCCGCTTGCGGCTGCGCCGACGGCTGCCGCCCCCGCCGTGGAGACGCTCGCGGCGCCGGAGGTGAACCGGGTGCTCGCCTGGCAGACGAGCCGCATCGTCTTTGAAAACCTTCCGCTGGCGGACGTGGTCGCGCGCTTTAAAACGAAGATCAACGTGCCGGGCGCCCTGCGCGTGACGATCACCGATCCCCGCCTCGCGGCGCTCCGCATCAGCGGACGGGTGCGTGCGGATGACATCGAGGCGCTAGTGGAGGTGTTGGAGACGTCTTTCGGGGTCGCGGCGGATCGACGGCCGGATGGGGAAGTGGTTTTGCGGATGCGGTGAGGCGCCCGCTGGCTGGGGAAATGGCGTTGGCTGTAGCGGCGGTCT
>JAZKEV010000349.1:9968-12295 GCA_040386765.1 Verrucomicrobiota bacterium
ATTTTTAGGGAATGGACGGAATGGGCGGAATGGACGGGATGACACGAGGGGCGGCTAAGGGTATAGTGTAGATGACGGACGAACGGACTGTTTGGGTCTCGGCAAACGAGGAAGTGGCGCGGGCTGCGGTGAAGGTGGCGGCACCCAATCCTCCTCTATTTCCGGGATAAGTTGGGATCATCTGGGGTTGGCTGCGATCGGCTGGGAGTGTGCCTTCACTGAGGCTATGGCGACCTTCAGGCGCGGAGGAGGCGAAGGAGGGTTGGGCGGGGCGAGGCGGAAATTGGAATTCTAACGAAAGGGTCGATGAAGGATGACGGAGGAACGGAATGTTTAGGTACCCGTAAACGAGGATGCGGCTCGGGTGGAGAAGGGGCGGCGGTGCCCAATTCTCCTCTATTTCCGGGATCAGTTGGGATCATCCGGGGTTGGCTGCGATCGGTTGGCGAGTGTGCGCCTTCGCCGAGGCTATAGCGGCATTCAGGTGCGGAGGGCGAAGGAGGGTTGGGCGGGGTAAGGCGGACGTGGTAAATTTTAACGAAAGGGTTGATGAAACAGGAAAGAGGAGCGGAATTTTTAAGTACCCGCGAACGCGGAGGCGGCGTGGGTAGTGGAGCGCGGCGGACACCCAATCCTCCTCTATTTCCGGGATATTCCGCGATCATCCGGGATCATCCGCGATTGGGTGGGGGTGCGCCTTTGGCGCGGCTACGGCGAGATTCGAGACCCGCTGCGAAGGCTATGGCGACTCAGGCGCGGAGACGGGACGAAAGGAGAGCAATCAGCCTGCGAATATTTTTTCAGAAACTGTCACTGCAAGGCGCCGTCTGGCGCGTCCTAATAGCGGTGCAGGTGCGCGAGCTTTACGCGCGCTCGCATCAGCAGACCCCCAACCCCTCATGACTCCGCTCCTTCGCTTCTTTGTTTTTGTCGTTTGCCTCGGGCTTGGCCTGCCGGCCGCGTCGCTCTCCGCGGCGGAGGCGGGCAAACGCACGTTCGATGTGCCGGCGGACGACGCCTCCGTGTCGCTCAAGCGCTTCGCCGAGCAATCGGGGCAGGAGATCGTCTATCCGGCAGAGACGGTGCGCGGCACGCGGACCAATCCGGTGAAAGGCGAGCTCGTGCCGCTCGAGGCGCTCCAGCAGATGCTCGGCGGGACGAGCCTCACGGCGACGCAAGCGCGCAGCGGGTTACTTTCCGTGACGCGCGTGACTGCGGACAAACCCGCCTCGGTGCCCTCCCCAAAAGAAGTGGCGCGCGCTGAGCCGGCGACGCGCGCCGAGGATGAGAACCGGGTCGTGGCGCTCTCGCCCTTTGAGGTGAAGGCCGACAACCGTGGCTACTACGGCGCCAACACGACCTCGGGCACTCGCATCAATTCCAAGATCGAGGACCTCGGCGCCTCGATCACGGTGATCACCAAGGAGCAGATGGAGGACTTCGCACTGCTCAACATCCACGATATTTTCGCCTACGAGGCCGGCACGGAAGGCATCGGCAACTTCACGGACTTCGCGGTCGACCAGAATGGCGCGGTGACCGACAACGTGACGATCAATCCGCAGGATGCGAATCGCATCCGCGGCCTCGGTGCGGCCAACATGACCTTTGGCAATTTCGAGACTTCTGGTCGCGTGCCGATCGACCCGATCGACATCGACGCGGTCGAAATCAGCCGCGGGCCCAACTCGAGCATCTTCGGCATCGGCAACACGGCCGGCACGGTCAACTCGGTGCCCGCCTCCGCCAATCTGCAGAAGAACCGCACCCAGGTCACGACGCGGGTCGACAGCAACACCGGTTATCGCACGACGCTCGACCTCGGACGCGTGCTCATTCGCGATATGCTCGCGGTGCGCGGCAGCATCGTGTATCAGCACGACGAGTCGCACCTGAAGCCCTCGGGCGCCGACACGGTGCGGCTCAATGGCATGGTGAAGTACCGGCCCTTCAAGACGACGACGTTCAGCGCCTCGTTCTCCTCGTACCGGATGCACGGCACCCGCACCAACTCGCTCACGCCGTCGGACGGCGTCACGACGTGGATCGAGAACGGCCGGCCGAGCTTCGACCCGGTGACCAATGTCGCGACGCTCAACGGCCAGGTCGTGCCGCTCGCGAACAACACCGTGGGCGCATTCGGCAACATCCAGCTCTTCATCGATGGCGGCCAGATTACGAACGCCACGCTCGTGCGCTGGACCGACCCGCTCAACCCCACCATCAACGTGGGCAGCGCGGTCTACCGCGAGTCGAACCTTCGCGCGCTGTATCCGAATCAGCCGCTTTTCCTCACGTCGCTGCCGGTGAACAACAAGGCGATCTAT
>JAZKEV010000350.1:0-5804 GCA_040386765.1 Verrucomicrobiota bacterium
TCCTCCCCCGCCCTCCCTTCCCCTTCCCTCCATCTCTCCTCCCACCTTTCCATCCCTCCCTCCCTCGCCCCTTCGCCTCCCACAGAAACTCCTTGGCGCGCGCCCCATCGTCCGCGACGCTTATCCCTTCATGCCTTTGCCTGACCTGCTGCCGATCCAGCCCTTCACCCGCCCGGTGCGCGGTGAGGTGGCGCTGCCCGGCTCCAAGAGCCTCACCAATCGCGCGCTGATGCTCGCGGCGCTCTGCGAACGCCCCGTCACGCTCACGGGCGCGCTCTTCAGCGAGGATACTCACCTGATGGCCGAGGCGCTGCGTCTGCTCGGCGTCCACGTGGAGGCCGACGAAGCCGCCGCCACCGTGCGCGTCTCGGGTCAATCCAGCGCCTTCACCGCGAGCACCGCCGATATTTTTGTCGGACTCGCCGGCACCGCCGCGCGCTTCCTCACCGCGCTGTGCGCCGCAGCGCATACCGGCATCTATCGCATCGATGGCGTGCCCCAGATGCGCAAGCGCCCGATGCTTCCACTGATCGAGGCCCTGCGCGCGCTCGGCGCCGATATCCGCTGCACCGGCGAAGAAGGCTTTTTCCCGCTCGAGATTCACGCCAGCGGCCTCGCCGGTGGCGCCGTGAGCATCGACGCGCGGGAAAGCAGCCAGCTCCTCTCCGCCCTCCTCATGGTCGCGCCGCTCGCGCGCAAGCCCGTGGAGATCACGCTCGTCGGCGGCGTGCGCTGGCCCTTCGTGCGGATGACGACCAAGCTCATGGAGCAGTTCGGCCAGCCGCCGATCGAGGAAGCGGGCGAAAACGCCTTCACCGTCGCCAACACCACGCGCTACGCCCTCCCCGGCGCCGCGTACGCGATCGAGCCCGATGCCACTGCCGCCAGCTACTTCCTCGCGCTCCCGCTCGTCGCCGGGGGTACGCTCGCGCTCCCCAATCTCCACTCCGGCCTGCAGGGCGACGCGCGCTTCATCGAGGTGCTTTACCGTGCCGGATTGAATGGCGCGGCCACCGGCCACTCGCTCGCGCTCCAGCGCGATCCGGCCCGCTCGCTTACTGGCGTCACGCAGGACTTCGCGTCGTTTTCCGATACGTTTCTCACTTTGGCCGCGCTTGCGCCGCTGCTCTCCGGCCCCACGCACATCAGCGGCATCGCGCACACGCGAAAGCAGGAGACCGACCGCGTCGCCGGCATGGCCCGCGAATTGAAAAAACTCGGCCAGGACGTCGTCGAGACCGAGGATTCCCTCACGATCACGCCGCGTCCGCTGCGCTCGGGCGAGACCATCGAGACCTACGGCGATCACCGCTTCGCCATGAGTTTCGGCATCCTCGGCTGCCACGATCTCCACGGCGACGGCCGCTCGTGGCTCACAATCAAGAACCCCGCGTGCTGCGCGAAGACCTTTCCGCACTTTTTCGAGTTGCTCGAATCGCTGCGGCAAAAATCGTTGGCCGGCTGATGGGCTCCTCCGCATTCATCATCGTCGCCATCGATGGCGGCGCCGCCTCCGGTAAATCGTCGTCGTCGCGCACGCTTAGCGAGCGCTTCAACCTGCTGCACGTCGATACCGGCTCCTATTATCGCGCGATCACCGCCGAGCTCCTGCGCCGCAATGTCGCAGCCGCCGATCTCCCCGCCGTCCACGCCGCGCTGGCCGACGTGAAGCTCGGCACCCGCGTCGAGGTCCGCTCCGCGCAAATGGAAATTGGCGGCCGCGTCGTGCCCGATGCGGATATCCGCAGCAAACACGTCAACGACCACGTCTCCCACTTTGCCGCGATCCCCGAGGTCCGCACCGCCCTGCTCGCCTACCAACGCAGCCAGGCCGACGTGGCGCGCACGCACGGCTTCCGCGGCGTCGTGATGGAAGGCCGCGATATCGGCTCGGTGATTTTCCCCGACGCGGATTTCCGTTTCTTCCTCCACGCCGATCCCGACGAGCGTGCCCGCCGCCGCGCCAGCGAGGGAGGCCAGGACTCGATCAAGGAGCGCGACCGCCTCGATACGCAGCGCAAGACCGCTCCCCTCGCCTGCCCCAACGGCGCGATCTCGATCGACACCACGCACCTCACGCTGCCGCAGGTCGTCGAAATCATGGCGGCCACTATCGCCCCCAGGCCGGCCACCTCATGAGCCGCGCGTTTCCGCAGGTGGAAATGCAGCCGGTGTATGGCCTTTGCCATTACGTCCTGCGCGTGATGTTCGACATGTTTTTCCGCGGCGAGGTCGTCGGCCTGGAAAACCTGCCGAAACACGGCGGCTTCCTCGTCGCCGCCAATCACGCCAGCCATCTCGATCCGCCGATGATCGGCTGCCAGATGTCGCGCCAGATCGCCTACTTTGCCAGGAAAACCCTGTGGCGCGGCGGCATCTCCTCCTGGTGGCTCGATTCCGTCGGCACCATCCCCGTCGATCGCGACGGCGGCCAGGATGTGAGCGCAATCAAGCGCGTGCTCAAAGCCATCAAGGAGGAGCGCGGCCTCATCCTCTTCCCCGAGGGCACGCGTTCGCCCGATGGTAATCTCCAAGCCGCCAAGCCCGGCATCGGCTTTATCGCGTGCAAGACGCAGGTGCCCGTCGTGCCCGTGCGCATCTTCGGCTCCTTCGAAGCCTTCGGCAAAGGCCGCAAGCTCAAGCCCGGCACGCCCGTCACCATCGTCTTCGGCAAGCCGATTCCGCCATCCGTCTACGACGACCCCAAGGCCGGCAAGGAACGCTTCCAGCTCGCGAGCGAGCGCATCATGGCCCACATCGCCCGTCTGCAACCGCCACCCGGGCGCATCGTCTGAGTTACAGAGTACGTCCCGTGTCTTTCCTCACCTACTGGAAAATCGACGAGTGCTCCGCGTACTACGACCGCCTGCAACTCTCAGGTTGGTGTCATGTGCCGGGTGAAAAAATCGTGTCCGTCGACGCGCGCTTCCGCGACGGCTACGTTTGTCGCTTGCAGAGCTTCGGCATCGCGAGCCCGGATGTGGATGCCTACTGCGGCCCCGGCGCGGCGCACGTTCGCTTTTCGGAATGGCTTTCGCTCCCCACGGATGTCGCCGGCACGCCGTTCGAGCTGCTCTGCTGGCTGGAGGATGGCCGCTGCGTCATCGGCCAGGATGCGCTGACCAATGCCGCGTGGGGCGACGCTTACTACCAGAGTTGGGAAAATTTCATCGTCCATCTCGGCAATATTCCCTCCGGTGCGGTGCTCGAAATCGGCTCGCGCGCGCGCTCCGCGATCACCCGCAGTCACCGCATTCCCAAACACCTGGAGTACGTCGGCCTCGATATCATGGCGGGCCCCAATGTGGACATCGTCGGCGATGCCCACGAGTTGAGCCGCGTGCTCGGCGAGCGGCGCTTCGTCGCGGCGTTTTCGACCTCCGTTTTCGAACACCTCGCGATGCCGTGGAAAGTGGTCCTCGAGCTGAACCGCATCCTCGCGCCCGGCGCGTTGGTCTACACCGCGTCGCACCAGACCTTCCCCCTTCACGAGATCCCGTGGGACTTCTTTCGCTTCTCTCAATACAGCTGGCGCGCGCTCTTCAATGCCGACACTGGCTACGAGGTGCTCGAGGCCGTCGTCGGCGAACCCGCCCGCGTTCACGCCCGCCGCACCTCCGACGTCACCCGCGACCTGTATCATAGCCCCGCCTGGCTCGGCTCCGCCTGCCTCGCGCGCAAGACCTCCGACACCGCCCTCTCCTGGCCCGTCTCCCTCGCCACGGTCACGCAACAGACGTACCCGACCGCCACCCTCTCCACCCCGCCGACGACAAATCGCACGTAGGCGATATGCTCGATATCAGAGCCGCCTTGCGTAGCGCGGAGCTTCAGCCCGCGCTACGAATACCCTGAGCGTTCCAAGCGCGGGCAGGGGTATTTGGGAGATGCTCCGCCACCGTGGTAGGCCGCCTGCTCGCAGGTGCTTATTCGACTACGGACGAGCGCCAGCAAGCTGGCGGCTACCAGGCATGCGCCTATTTCCCAAACAGCTCCCAGCGCATTTTGGCGCGCGAAGGCATCAGCGCTCTTCGTTCCCTTCGTTGCCTTCTGTACAAATTCTCACCGCCGCCACTGCGCCCGCACATAGACGAACCGCATCCGCGGATCGTCGAAACGGCTGTAAAACGAAGTACCGTCCGACCTGTAAGGCGGCTCCGTATCGAAAACATTCCTTACCCCGAGCGTCCACGTCGTATCCGAAATCCACCTACGTAATCCGCGCTCGCCCCGCCCTGCGGTATAACCCAGCTGCAAGTCCCAGCGCGTGCTCGACCCGATGAACTCGCCATCCAATCCCGTCGCGCCCGGCAGCGCCGCGCTCGGCGTTGTCGACTCCGTCCGATACGGCGGAGTGTAAGTCATGCCAACCGACGCCGACCACGCCGCCCGCTGCCACGCAAGGGATGCCCGGGCCCTCGGCGATACGACCGCCGATTCCATCAGCCCGCCGCTCGAGGCATCCGCGACCACGTCCACCTTGTCGACCAGCGCAGTCGCCGGCAGAAACTGTTCGTCGTAGCGCTCCACGATCTCCATCTGCCCATTCAGCGTAAACGTCCCCGCCCGTAGCGGCGGCAGCCGGTAGCGCAGCCCCACGTCCAACCCCTCCGCCCGCAACTGAGTGACGTGGATCGGCCTCAGGTCGACGCTGGTCACCGGACCCGCCCAGCCCAGCGCAAATTCCCAAGGCTGCGGCGCGCCACGCTCGAGCTTGCCGGGAAAATACTGCGAGTGGTTCACCATCTCCTGCACCGTCGGCACGCGCAGGCGGTCCTTCATCGTGATCGACCACGCATCGAGCGAGAGCAGCAGCCCCGGCGCCCTCGCCGGCGTAAACAGCAGGCCCATCACTCGCGATTGCGAGGTCTCCGCGCGGAGCGCGTGGCTTCCGCCGCGAATCATCGTCAGCGGATAGATATGCAGTCCGCCGCCGCGGAGCGGGTCACGCACGCCAGCGATGGTCCGCGTTTCCACCATGGGGCCTTCGATGAGCGAGCTCTCGGGAGTCACGTGCCCCTGCGAGATCGTCCCGCGCAGCGCCCACGCCGTCGAGGGCGCCACCTTCAGTGCCGCCAGGCTGCTCCACGCCGGTTTCCCTCGATCGGTCCGTGCCGCGCGCGAGGCGAGGTTCAATTCCGCGCTCTGCAGCGGCACGCGCTGCTTCTTCCCATGGATCAGCGGCACGACCGCCTCCGCGACGCCGCCGATCCGATGTCCCCGATCTTCCGTGGTCCGCAGCAGGTTCGGCGACGGCACGTTGCTCAGCGTGCGCAGCACCGCGTAGAGGTCCTGGCTGGCCGCGACTTCCTGCCGCGTCGTGAGATCGCGCCACGCATACTCGGCGCCGAGCGCAATCCGTAGCGGCCCCGCCGGGAGCTCGAAGACATTCCCACCCACCCGAAAATCCGCCCCCGCAATCTGCGAGCGGTAATCGAGCCGCGAATCCCGTGCGAGATAGCGGTCCCGCAGCTCCGGCGAGATCGGAGCCGCGCGATGATCGGCCAGCGGGTCGTACACGAAACTCAGCGCGCCCGTGCGCAGCGGCGACCAGATGCGCGTGAGATCGTTGAGCGAAGCGCCGTAAGACCGCACCTGCGCCCGTGACTGGGAAAGGTCGGCAAACCCATCGAGCACCCAGTGCCAGCGCCAGCCCACCGCGCCGCGCGCGCCCAGCACCGCCCTCGCGCTGTCTCGCGACTGGCGAAACCGCGCATCGGGCAGGTCCACGGGGTCGAAATACAGCATTACGTTGCGGCCCTGGAAGCCCGGCGTCGCTTCCGTGCGAAAGGGATTCCTTGGAT
>JAZKEV010000350.1:5814-10157 GCA_040386765.1 Verrucomicrobiota bacterium
CCACCGCCCGCGCGTATCCGATCTCTCCATACACCTCTAAGGTGTCCGGCGCGATGGCGTGCTCGAGCTGCACGTTGAAATTAAAACTCTCCGTTGGCCTCCGCAGCACCACGCGATTCTGGCGGCGCTCAGAGATCGCATCCGGATTCGTCTCGGTGAATGCCCCCGGCTCCAGCCGCGCGTGCTGCCCAGCCGGCACCACCGCAAAACGCGCTTCCGGCTGCCCGGAGATGCCGAGGTCCACCGTCGCCGCCGTCACCGCAAACACCGAGGGATACGCCGCCAGTCGTGAATTCAAGAGTCCCCGGAGATCGGGCCCCAGCGAGCCGCCGCCGGGCAGCAGGCGTGCGGCAGGCACCCGCGCGACCGCGCGCGCGAGGAAATCGCGATCCTCAAGACGCAACGCGCCGCGCTGCTGATAGTCGCCGATGATGGTGGCTTTCGTCCGCCCGCTCGCCGACGCCAGTCCCTCGATCCACGTAAAGAAAAGTTCGCCGCCTCCCCCGCGCGTCGATTCGCCGATCTGCAGGGAAAACGACCTCCCCGCGTAGTCCTTCCGCAGTACAATGTTCATAGCCCCGCCGACCGCGCCATCGCCATAGATCGCGGAGCCGGCAAAGGGCAGCACCTCGATCCGCTCCACCGCGGCGATCGGAATGCGGCTCAAGTCCGGACCGCGCGACTCCGGGCTCGCCGGCATCTGCCGTCCATTGAGCAGCACCGTGGTATGCTGCGCATCCCAGCCCCGCAGCTTCAAAAACGATCCCGCGTAGACATTGGCCCCGCCGAGAAACGTGAGATCCGCCGTCGCCTGCAGCGCCTCCGCGCCCTCGCCCGAGTAGCCCGGCAGAGTCGTGACGAACTCCGCCATATTGGTCACGCCCGACTGCTCGATATCCGCGCGCGTCGCGATGTGGTGATAGAGGGCCGCCGTCCGATCCGCGCGAAGGATCGATTGCGTCGTGATGCCGAAATCGCGCGTCTGCTCGATTCGCACCGGCTCCATCTCGAGCGCAGTCGTCAGGCTAAGTCGCTCACCGGCCTCGCGCGGCTGCGCCACCCGGCTCGCCAGCGCGTCCGCCAACGGCGTACGCGCGCCGCGGCGCACCGCATAGGATTCCGTGCTGTGATCCCGCACCGCTTCGAGGCCCGAGTCGGCCAGCAGCCGCTCGAGCGCCTCGTGCACGGTAAACTCTCCGCGCAGCGGCGGCAGCCGCACCCCTCGCACCGCGCGCTCGGGAAAGAGGAGCTGCAGATTCGCGACGCGCGCAAATTCGCGCAGCACCTTGGGCGCCTCCCCACCCACGAGGTCGAAGTGCCGCTTCGGCTCACCCGCTCGTGCCTGCGCCGTCAGGCACAGGCACAACCACCAGCCCAAAGCCCAAAAATAACCGCGTGCTGGGAAACAATGCCTCACGGCCGCGGCCCGAGAACAACATCCTGCTTCGCTTCCGGTACGATCACGATATCGAAGCCTTCCTTCAGCAAGTTGAGGAAGCCAGCCCGATTATCCACCTTCACCTTGCCCCCCACGGGCATCCCAGCCGTGGCCGGATCGCGCAACACGAGAGGCCGGCGATGGTAGCGATTAAACTCCATCACGACCTCGCTCAACGGCGTATCGGTGAAGTAAAGATCACCCACCAGCCACGCGAGCCGGCGCGACACTTCCATTCCATCGAGCACGGTCACGCGCGGCATGCCATTTCCCTCCGCTTGCACCGAGGCAAATTGCCGCGCCCCGAGCTCCACGCCCTGTCCGGCGCCACCCGTGGCGCCGAAGCGCACGCGGCCTTCCGCCACCAGCACTTCGCTGCCCGCCTCCCGCAATCGTACCGAGAAAGCGGTACCCACCACCCTCGCCTCCGCGCGACCGACGGCGACCACAAAGGGTCGCGCCGCATCCTTCGTCACCCGGAAGAACGCCTCGCCGCGCTCGAGCGTCACCGCCCGCCGCTTTCCTTCAAAATGTACGTTCACCACCGTGTCGGTATTGAGGAGTACCTCCGATCCATCGGGGAGCACGACTGTCCGCTGCTCGCCCACCGTCGTGGCGTAACGCGCCTCGGCCACTCCCGCGGACGACCCGTTCCGCCACACAACCGCCCCCACGAGAATCGCCAGCACCGCAGCCAGCCCCAACGCCGGCCACCAACGCACCAATACCGGGCGCTTCCGCGGAGTAGCAATCGGCGTGATCGCCTCGCGCCCCTCGCGCTGAACAGCGGGTGGCATCGCCGCGATGCCACCCGCCTGTTGTTGTTGACTGTCTACTACCAAAAGATCGTCGAGCGCCGTCCACACGGATTCCAATTCCGCGACCGCTGCCTCATGCCGCGCATCGGCCGCGCGCCATTGCGCAAAGGCCTGCGCTTCCTCCGCCGTCAGTCCACGGTCCCGCCGCGCCAGCCACGCCGCCGCCGCTGCCTCGATTGCCTCATACGCTTTCTCCGCTGTGTTCATGATTGCTCCTTTCGTGGCGGCAGGATGCCGCGCTGCCTGAGATACTGTGCGCACCGTCTCATCCCATTCGCGACCTGCACTTCCACGGTGTTTTCGGAAATGCCCAGGCGCACCGCGATCTCGCGCTGGGCGAGGCCGTCGATTTTGCGCAGCGTCAGCACTTCGCGACACCGCGCGGGCAGGGATTGGATGGCTTGAGTCAAAATTTCGATTTCCAGTTTCAGTCCGACCTTCTCCGGCACGCCGGGCTCATCCGTGATGATGTCCAGCGCGTCCATTTCCGCTATCGACTCGATGGAAACAATCTCTCGCCGCCGCATCAGCCCGAGCGCGATGTTCTTCGCGGTGGTGAAGAGATAGCCCCGCACATTCTCGATCGCGCCACCGGTCTGTCGTGCCTGCAGGACACGCGTGAACGTCTCCTGCACGACATTGTCGGGATCGGTCACGATGGGAAACGCCCGGCGCAGGTAGGCCCGCAACGCCCGCTCGTGCACGACGACGTTTTCTCGATACCACAGGTCCATATCCGGGGGATTTGGCTCGGCGAGCGGCAGCATGGCGGGAACTACAGTCGAGCGCATCTCGGCACGGCCTCCCACCGATTCAAGCGATAAACCCCGGGCCTCGCCCGCTCGCAACATCTCGCCGCGTGAGCCCACGCTCGGGCGCGGCGAGATCCTGCTCTCACCCAACCGTTGAACAACACGAACCAAAGAGTCCGCGCCCCTGTGCCATACCCGCTCAAAGTTCGCGCGCCCGCAGCGCCAGGCTGGGGTCTCCTTCCGGCGCCCAGTGCGGAGCGACCATGGTATCGAGCCCCGCGAGCCGGCCCAGCCACGACCAGCTCGGCAAATTTTTCGCCGGACTACCCGCGGCGTGGAAGAGTTTCACGCCCGCCTCCTGACGGGTGGAGACTGCGAGGGGCTCAGTCGGCAAGCTCATAGATTTCAATCAGGCCTACGCCCGTCGCACCGTTCAAACCCCGGGCCAGGACCGTGTAGGCGCCCTCCTGCAATCGCACCACCACCGCGGCATCGCGACTGCCCGCCGGCAGGGGAAAAGCCCCGGCGGCCGTGGTGGCAGCACGAATCGTCGCGGCTGCGGCGGGATCGGCTTCCCAGTTATCGTTGCTTTGCAACACCGTGCCGGCAGTCCCCGCGAGTTCGAGCGTGGGATCGGCCAGCGTGCCCGTGACACCAAATCCCGCCAGCGCCGGCCCCACGACCCGGATGAGATAGCGTTTCGTAAGAGGTGCGATCGGCCCCCCATCGATCGACCCCAGCCCAGCGAGGCCGCCACCGACCACGAAGCCTCCGATCATATCCACGCTGCCTGCAATCCGGCCGCGCACCGAGAGATTCACGAGTCGGGACGAGGGTTTGTTGCCGCGTGCCACCGCCACCGAGAGCGCCTCGAGCACCGGCATATGGTAGACCTCGCCCAACACGACGCCTGCATCCACGGCCGTGCTGCCAGAGATGACGAGCGTGTAGGCGCCGGGCGGCAGCGTAACGACCACCGCCGCATCCCGACTCCCATTATCGAGCGGAAAAGCGCCGACCATCACGGATGCGTTTTGGATCGACCACGCCGGATTCTCCGCTGAGGACGGTGGACGCTCCGGCGACCAGTCGTCATTCTCCGCCACGACTCGGCCCGCCGAGTTGATCACCTGCAGCTTCGGATTGGACATCGTGCCGACAACGCCAAGCGAGGAGAGCGAAGGCCCGGTGGCTCGTACCAACAGCGTCGCCGTCGATGGATTGGAAACGACAAAACCGGTGATCAGCGACTCGCCCTCCGTGAGCGTATTGCGAATAGCGAGATTGGTGAGTCGATGTTCGCCGATGATATAGATCGGCTGCGAGGTCTGCGCA
>JAZKEV010000350.1:10167-11355 GCA_040386765.1 Verrucomicrobiota bacterium
TCGCCACCGAAAAAAACGATAGGAGCGGAAAGAGACGAAGGAGATTCATCGAAGAGTAATACGGAATGAGGGTTGATAGTTGATGAAGGCGACGTCGTCGACGAGCTGAGATCCCGTCGCTAGGATAGATGAGTGGGGGACAAACTTCCATTATGGCTATCGTGAGCGCTCCTGCCCGCCCTACTCCCGCCTCGACGCCAGATACTGGATGAATCAACGTCACTCTTCTTCCCCTATGAAATCACCTACCCTTCTGGCCGGGCTCATCGCCTCGTCGTTTGCCCTCTCCCTGCCCGCGCAAGCCGCGGAACTCGTCAAGAAATGGGAGACCGAAGCCACCCTCAAGACCCCCGAGTCCGTCCGCCTCGACGCCGCCAACAAGGTCCTCTACATCGCCAATATCGACGGCAAGGAGCCGTGGACGAAGGATGGCAAGGGCTCGATCGGCAAGGTCGGCCTCGACGGCAAAGTGATCGCCGCCGACTGGGTCACCGGCCTCGAAGCCCCCAAGGGCATGGCCCTGCACAATGGCAAACTCTACGTGGCCGACATCGATCGCATGGTCGTGATCGACACCGCCAAGGGCGCGATTTCACAGACGATCCCCGTTCCCGGCTCCCAGCGCCTTAACGACGTGACCGTAGCTAAGGATGGCACGGTCTACGTCACCGACATGCAGGGCCTGAAGATCTACGCCCTGAAGGACGGCAAGCCCGAGGTCTATTTCGCCGAAGGTCTGAAGCGCCCCAACGGCATCCTCGCGCACGACGGCGCAATCTACATCCTCGACTCCGGCGCGCTATTCAAAGTCGGCAAGGACAAGAAGGCCGTGAAGATCGCTGAAGGCATGGATGCCAGCACCGACGGCATCGAGCACGTGAAGGGCGATGAGTTCATCGTCTCCTGCTGGGCCGGCGCGGTTTACTACGTGAAAGGCAGCACCACCCAACTCCTCGTCGACACCCGCCCGCAAAAGGCCAACTCGGCCGACATCGGTTACGACGCCAAGAACAAGATCGTCTACGTGCCGACCTTCTTCGGCAACACCGTCATCGCGTACGATCTGAAGTAAGCCAAACGCACAACGCTCCTCTTCGGGCGGGTCCACGGACCCGCCCTTTTTATTTGGTAACGGCGGTCATCCTCGGAAGGCTACCACCCGGCTCCGCCCGTTGTTTCCGCATCGGC
>JAZKEV010000351.1:0-2266 GCA_040386765.1 Verrucomicrobiota bacterium
TCACGAGCCCGATGAGGTTCGTGCTCATGATCGTGCTCGTGCTCGGCTTGGTTACTGCGGAGCGCCGAAGAGGCGCGTGAAGTTTTCTCCGAGCGTGGCGGCGAGGACTTCGATGGGAAGCGCGCGAAGCTGGGCCAGGCCCGCGTAGACGGCGTCGATGTTGGCGGGGTGGTTCAGGGCGGTGCCGTTGGGGAGATCGGGGAGGTGGTGGGTGCGGTGCGAGGCGGGAAGGGGCATCGCGGGGGCGTCGGTCTCGGCGAGGAGGCGGTCGAGGGGGAGAGTTTTGAAGACCTCGCGCCTGGCGCACTGGCGGTCGTTGAGGAAGGAGCCGTTGAAGGAGAAGTAAGCGCCGAGCGGGATGAGTTCGCGGGCGAGGTCGGCGGAGCCGCCGTAGGCGTGGAGCAAGAAACCGCGGGCGGGCAGCGGGGTGGTGCGGAGAATCTCGGCGAGGGCGCCCCACGCTTCGAGGCAGTGGATGGTGACGGGGAGATTGCGCTCGGCGGCGAGGGCGAGCTGCCAGGTGAAGGCTTCGCGTTGCTCCTCGAGCGAGGCGCGGCGGAGGCCGGTGAGGCGTGGGTCGTCAGGGCGCGCGCGGTCGAGAATCCAGCGGTCGAGGCCGATCTCGCCGAGAGCGAAAGGGACGAATGCGCGGTCTCCGGCTGAAGGGGTGGTTGAGGGAGCGTCGAGCGTGCGGAGGAGGGTGTCGCGCCACTGCGGGGTGGCGTTGCCAACGTACCACGGGTGGAGGCCGTAGCTGGGAAGGAGCCGGCAGCCGGCTGCGGCGAGGGGAGCAGCGGGATGACACAGCGAGGTGACTTCGGGCCAGTCGGTTTCACAGGTGCCGTTAACGACGGCGGCGCGGAGAGGGATGCGCGCGAGGTCTCTGAGAACTTGCGCGCGATGCGGAGCGAGCCACCCGTCTTGGAGGTGATTGTGAGCGTCGAAGAGTGGGACGGTGCTCGACGACGACATGGACGGTGGGCGGGGCGCGGCTGGGAGTGAGAACGGATCGGTGCGTCGCGGTGCTGCTCGCGGAGGCGCGTCAGGGCGTCGCCAGGTGCGAGCGCGCGAAGGCGCGGATCGTACCGAGAGCGGCGGCGAGGCCGTTGCGGCGCGTGGGCGAGAGGTCCTTGGTGAGGTCGAGGGCGGCGAGGGGATCGACCTCCGTGGCGGCGATCATGGCGGGGGTGAAGCCGCTGAAGAAATCGCAGAGGAGCACGACGAGCGCACGGACGACGGGGGACTCGGCATCGGCGCGGAAGGTGCAGAGGCCATCGCGCACCTCGCCGACGAGCCAGACGACGGAGACGCAGGCACGGACGCGGTGCTCGTCGATGCGCTCAGCGGGCGGGAGCGGTGGCGTACGCTTCGAACGCTCGACGACGAGCGAGAGGCGCTCGTGAGCATCGTCGATGACGGCGAGGTCTTCGACGAGTTGGGCGAGTTTGCGCGAGAGCGGCACGGGGGAAACGATTACTCTAAAAGAGAGCCACAGATAGCACAGATGGTGCGGAGGGGAAAGCGGCGCGCAAACGATCGCTTCTTTCCGCAGCGGGCTACGGGGTGGCGCGTCCGACTACTTTTTGCGGAGCTCGGGGAGGCGGGCGAGGGTGGAGGTGAGGTCGGCGAGGCGGAGGGGCTTGGAAATGTAGGCGTCCATGCCGGCGGCGAGGAGAGATTCGCGGCTGCCGGAGAGGGCGTGCGCGGTGACGGCGACGACCACGGGTTGGCGGGCCGGCGGCAGCTCCGCGCGGATGAGGCGGGTGGCGGCGGGGCCGTCGAGCTCGGGCATCTCGACATCCATGAAAACGAGGTCGAAGGGGCGCGCATGCAGAGCAGCGAGGGCTTCGCGGCCGTTGCCCGCGATCTCGGTGGTGTAGCCGAGCTTCTGCAGCATGCGGTCGAGCACCTTTTGATTTACGGGATTGTCTTCCGCGATGAGGATGCGGGCGGGATGGCGCGCGGCGAAGGTGGCGTCGAGGAGCTCGATGCCATCGGCGGAGGCCGTGGGCGCGGGAGCGGCGGAGGCCGTGCGCGCGGTGAGGGTGAAGCGGAAACACGAGCCGCGGCCGGACTCGCTCTCCACCCACATGCGGCCGCCATGGAGCGCGGCGAGGCGGTGGCTGATGGCCAGGCCAAGGCCGGTGCCGCCGTGTTGGCGCGCGGTGGAGGCATCGACCTGCGAGAAGCGGTGGAAGAGCTTGCCGATGCGATCGGCGGGGATGCCGATGCCGGAATCGCGCACGGCAAACTCGAGCTCGTAGCC
>JAZKEV010000351.1:2276-12867 GCA_040386765.1 Verrucomicrobiota bacterium
GCGGCTGGCAACGTGGACCACGACTTCGCCGTGGTCGGTGAACTTCACGGCGTTGGAGATGAGATTGATGAGAATCTGGCGGAGCCGCGTGGCATCGGCGGAGACGATGGACGGCAGGCTGGCCGCGGTCTCGATCCGGAGGCCGATCTTCTTTTCCCTGGCGCGGGCGGAGAGGAGGGTGACGGCGGACTGGATGCAATCGGCGAGAACGAAGGGCGCGTACTCGATCTCAAGCCGGTCAGCCTCGATCTTGGAGAAATCGAGCACGTCGTTGATGACGGTGAGGAGGTGGTCGCCGCTCTGGCGGATGGTTTCCACGCTCTCGCGCTGCTCGGCATCGAGCGTGGTGGCGCGGAGGAGGGTGGTCATGCCGATGACGGCATTCATCGGTGTGCGAATCTCGTGGCTCATCGCGGCGAGAAACTCGGCCTTGGCGCGCGTGGCCTCCTCGGCGACGCGGCGGGCATGATCGAGCTCACGGCGGGTGCGCTCGAGATCGGCGATGACGATATTCTGGCTCTCGACGAGGCGGCGCAGCTCGAGGGCGTTTACGACGTGACGCTTCAGCGTGGCGAGCGCCTGCAGCTGGCCGGGAGTCAGCTCACGGGGTTTGCGATCGGCGACGCAGAGCGTGCCGAGCGCCCAGCCATCGTGCGTGACGAGCGGCGCGCCGGCATAGAAGCGGACATTGGGGTCTTCGAGGACGGCGGGGTGATCGTGGAAACGCGGGTCCGTCTGCGTATCGGGCACGATGAAAAAATCCTTGTCAGGCTCGCAGACGACGTGGGCGCACAAGGAGGTCTCACGCGGGCCTTCGGCACCCGTGATGCCGACCTTGGACTTGAACCACTGGCGCTCGGCGTCGACGAGTGTGACGAGCGCGATGGGCGTCCCGCAGATCTGGGCGGCGAGCTGCGTGATCTCGTCGTAGTCGGGCTCGGGCGGCGTATCCAAAATGCCGAGCGAACGGAGCACGGCTACGCGTTCGGGATCGTTGGCGGGAATGGGCGTGGGCAGCATCGGCGCGCGCGGAGAATGTGGTTCTGCGAGTAGTTCGCAATTACGGATACGGGGAAGAAATCGGGATGGATGCAGGAGCGGGGCCAGCTTGGAGTCGCCGCCCGGTCCAAACTGCTAGAAAATAAAAAGGGCCGGCGTTAGCCGGCCCTGAGAGGGAGAGATGGTGTCCCTGCGCTTGCGCGCAGGGGTGGTCGAAGAACCTTAGTTGTAGAACATCGCCTCGTTCGACTGGAAGAGGGCGTGGGCCAGCTTGGTCCAGGCGTCGAGCGGGGTCTTGTTGTCGTAGACGCCGCCGACCTGGGTGTTGTAGCGGCCCTTCTGCTTGCCCATGTCGGCCTTCTTGGCGGCGATGCGGGCGTCGCGGGCGCTCATCTTCTCGGCGGGCAGCTCGGCGGTGAGCTCGACCTCGGAGCCGCCGGGATTGGTCTTCACGTAGCGGAGGCCGAGCGCGATCTCCTGCTTGGTGGGCATGCGCTGATAGATCGCGAGGTAGAGGAGCGTGACGCGCTCTTCATCGGTCTTCAGCTCGGCAAAGGCGGCGCGGTCGACGAGCTTCCGGGCGGTCTCGATGACCATCTGGCTGTTCATGAGGAACAGGGCCTGCTGCGGGACCAGCGTCTCGTAACGGCGGCCGGAGGGCACATCGGGGCTCGGGTAGTCGAACTGGGTGAGGAGCTCCGGCGGATTGGTGCGATCGATGAGGGTGTAGATCGCGCGGCGCTTGGCGAAATCCTGGCTGGAGATCGGCACGGGCTTGCCGCCGTAGGTGAGGTCGAGCTCGCCGGTGATCGCGAGGAGCGAGTCGTGCAATTCCTCGAAGTCCATCCGGCGGAGATTGAAGCGCCAGAGGAGCTTGTTGTTGGGATCGCTCTCGGCGTACTTCGGATTGTTGGCGTTGCTCTGCTGGTAGGAGGCGCTGAGGACGATCATGCGGTGGAGCTGCTTGAGCGACCACTTGTTCTCGACGAAGGTCGCGGAGAGATAGTCGAGGAGCTCGGGATGCGTCGGCGTGGAGGACATGTTGCCGAGGTCGTCGGGCGTATCCACAAAACCAACACCCCAATGCTGCTGCCACATGCGGTTGACCATCACGCGGGCGGTGAGGGGATTCTTCGGGTCGGCGATGGCGAGCGCGAGCTGCCAGCGGCCGGAGCCTTCCTTCCACACGGGGCGGTTCTTGGCATCGGCGGAGAGGATCTCGAGGAAACGGCGCGGGACGATGTCACCTTTGTTACCGTTCTCGCCGCGGATGAGCACGGGATAATCCTTGGGCTTCGCGCCGGCCTTCACGGCCTGGACGTCGTAGAGGGCATTGCCGCGCTGCGGCGCGCCGGGGTGCTTGGTCTCGAGGTCGGCGATATCGCGGTGCAGCGTGCGGTTGAGCTGCTGGATCTGCTGCGGGATGGTACGGGCCGACTTGGGGTCGAGCTTGAGCATGGCGACGATTTGCTCGGTGGACACGCTGGGGCCGCTGCCCTTCTTGGCCTTGCCGCCCTTGGAGCGGCGATAGGCGGCCTCGCCTTCCTTTAAGAGCTGCTCGCGCTTTTGGAGCTCGGCGGACTTGGCCATGTAGTCGAGCAGCTCGGGCGTCTTCGGCACATCGGCGAGGAGCGTGGGGAGGGCGGTGGGCTGCTCGCTGTTGGCGAAGATGCCGTAGAGCGAGTAGTAATCCTTGGTCGGGATCGGGTCGAATTTGTGATCGTGGCAGCGGGCGCACGCGACGGTGAGGCCGAGGAAGGCCTTGGTGGTGACGTCGATCTGATCGCCGATGATGTCTTCTTTGCGGCCGTTGAACTGGTTGCCGAGCGTGAGGAAACCCTGCGCGGCGAGCATCGGGCGGGTGTGCGCGATGCGATCGGCGCTGACCTCGACTTTGGGCAGCTGCACCGCGTCGTCGTCGGCGGAGGGCTTGGCCATCGGGGAAGGCTTCGCGGCAGGCGTCTTGGCGGTGGACGTCTTCTTAACGTTCTTGTCGATGAGGGTCGTGTAGTAATCGCCGGCGAGCTGGGCGATGATGAACTTGTCGTAGGGGAGGTCGGCGTTGAAGGCGTCGATCACCCAGTCGCGATACGTCCACGCGTGCGGGTAACGATTGTCGTCCTGGCGGGGGGCGTCGCCCTTGGTGTCGGAGTAGCGGGCGACATCCATCCAGTAGCGGGCCCAATGCTCGCCGTACTGCGGGGAGGCGAGGAGGCGGTCAACGACCTTGGCAAACGCATCGGGGGTCTTGTCGTTGAGGAAATTGCGAACGTCGGCGACGGTCGGCGGGAGGCCGACGAGGTCGAAGTAGACGCGGCGGATGAGGGTGGTCTTGGCCGCCTGCTCATTGGGCGTCATGCCGTTGGCCTCGAGCTTCGCGAGGACGAAGTTATCGATCGGGTTTTTGACCCACCCGGCGTTCTTGACTTCGGGAAT
Source organism: Verrucomicrobiota bacterium (assembly GCA_040386765.1). GTDB lineage: Bacteria > Verrucomicrobiota > Verrucomicrobiia > Opitutales > Opitutaceae > ER46. The sequence goes on from JAZKEV010000351.1 coordinate 5,712, forward strand.
GGTGGGCTTCTTCACGGGCTGGAACGCCCAGTGATTCTTGCCGACGCCGCCGTACGTCGCGACGGAGCTGCCCTTGGTTACGCCCGTGCGAGGATCGGGGGCGCCGCGGCGGACCCACTCGGTGAGGTCGGCGATCTCCTGCGCGGAGAGCTTCTTGCCCTTGGGGGGCATCTGGAGATCCTCGTCCTTGTAGCCGATGGCCTGGATGAGGATGGATTCGGCGGGCTTGCCGGGGACGATGGCCGGCCCGGAATTGCCGCCGTGGAGAATGGCTTCCTTGGAATCGAGGAGGAGGCCGCCGCGGACCTTGTCGCCCGACTTGCTATGGCAGTTGTAACAGGCGTTTTCGAGGACGGGGAGGACCTTGGTCTCGAAGAACTTCTGATCCTCGGCGGAGAGCGGCTTGGCGACGGGCGGGTGATTCGCCGGCATGTCGGCGGCGGTCAGGACCGTACCGGCAGCGAGGAAAGCAGCGAGAGCCAAGCCTAAAAGCGGGGCCGTCCCGCCGCTCACGCGGCGGGCTACCGGAGAAACAGATCGCAGGGGGGCGGGGGACATGGCGATCAGGCGAGGACGTTTTGCACCACGTTACCGGCGACATCGGTGAGACGGAAGTCCCGGCCGTTGAAGCGGTAGGTGAGCTTGGTGTGATCGAGGCCCATGCACTGGAGCATGGTGGCATGCAGGTCGTGCACGTGGACCTTGTCCTGGACGGCCGCGGCGCCGAGCTCGTCGGTCGCGCCGTGGACAGTGCCGCCCTTGACGCCGCCGCCGGCCATGACGACCGAGAAGGCGCGGGCATTGTGATCGCGGCCCGGATCCTCCGCACCGCCGCGGTCGCGGGTGGGCTTGCGGCCGAACTCACCGCCCCAGACGACGAGCGTGGAATCGAAGAGACCGCGCTGCTTGAGGTCGTGGATGAGGGCGGCCAAAGGCTGGTCGATCTCACCGGCCTTGGCGGTGATGCGCTGCTGGAGCTGATTGTGATGATCCCAGCCGGTGTGCCAGACCTGCACGACGCGGACGCCGCGCTCGATCAGGCGGCGGGCGATGAGGAGCTGCTTGCCCTGCTCACCCGTGCCGTAGGCGGCGCGGGTATCGGCGCTTTCCTTCTGGATATCAAAGGCATCCATCGCCTCGGCCTGCATGCGGAAGGCGATCTCGTAGCTCTCGAGGCGCGTCTCGAGCGCGGCATCGCGCTGGAGGTTCTGGGCGTGCACGTCGTTGAGCTGGCGGACGAAGTCGAGCTGCCGGCGCTGCTCCTTCGGGTTCATGTTGGGATACACGTTCCGGATGTTCTGAATCATCGTCGGGACGGTGGGCGCCTGCGTGTTGATGCTGGTGCCCTGATAAACGCCGGGGAGGAAGGCCGCGCCGTAGTTGGAGGCGCCGCCATTGGGCAGGCCGCCGCCGCGGAGGGCGATGAAGCCGGGGAGATTCTGGTTTTCGCTGCCGAGGCCGTACACGAGCCACGAGCCGAGGCTGGGCTTGGCGATGCGGAGCGAGCCGGTGTTCATGAACACGGTGGCGACTTCGTGCGCCGGGATATCCGTCCACATGGAGCGGATGACCGCGAGGTCATCGGCGTGCGCGGCGGTCTTGGCGAAGAGGCTGCTGACCTCGAGGCCGCTCTTGCCGTACTTGGAGAATTTGAAGGGCGAGCCGAGCGCGACATCGCCGCCACTGATGCTCTTGCCATCCATCTTGCTGAGCATGGGCTTGGGATCCCACGTATCGACGTGGGAGGGAGCGCCGGAGGCGAAGATATGGATGACGGCCTTGGCCTTGCCCGCGAAGTGCGACGGGCGCGGGGCGGTGGGACTGACGGCCGTGGCCTTGGCGACCTTATTGGCCGGCGCGGCAAGCAGTTCCTGCGGAAGCATGTTGGCGAGCGCGAGGCCGCCGACGCCCATGCCCACGCGGTTGAGGAACTGCCGGCGGGTCAGGAAATAGTCTTCGATGTTCGTCGAAACGCCGCAGCAGGGGAACTCGGGCTCGGGGTGGCCGGGGGTGTGGGAGTCGTGGGATGAAGCCATGGTGGTAAAAGGGTGGTCTTTGGGAAACGCAGCAAGTGACAGCGCTGGAGACGTTGCCGGGGCGTGGTGGTTTCAGGCCAAAATGCCGGGAAACGGAGGAAGGGGTGGAGGGAATTACGGAGATTTTCGGCTCAGAGTGCAACAGGTTAAAGGGCAAAGAGCAGCGGGGGTGGAGAGGAGTGCGAATGGGTGGGGTGGAAAGGCGGGAAGGGGTGGAGCGGGCGGGCGCTCTTCCTGTTTTTGTTTCAGAGGAGAAACGCTAATCTGCGCTAATGCTCGGAAGCGGCGGCAGCGCTGCCGTGAAGGCTTCGCCTAATCGGCGAAGCGCGGGTAGTTTTTTGACAGAGGATTTTTCACAGGAGTCGAGCTCGGGACAAGCCGTACAGACGCACAAAAAACGGGGGCGGAACGGGTTTAACTGTATGAGTCGTTGGTAAGTTCTTATCCCAAGCCCGACCCTTGATCGGCATCGCCCCGGAACGTGTTTTCTGAAAGAGGTTTTGACGACGGCGATAAGCTCCTCTCATGGTCCGGGCGATGTCTCCAGCCCCTGAGTCCGAACCGGCTGCTCCCGCCCCCGAGGTAGAGAAGAAGAAATCAGGCGGTGGCGCTTTGTATATCCAAGTCCTGATCGGGATCGTGCTGGGCGGCCTCCTCGGCTACGTGCATCCCGAGTGGGGCGTGAAGCTGAAGCCGCTCGGCGACGCTTTTGTGAGCGCGGTGAAGATGCTGATCGGGCCGATCATCTTCTCGACTGTCGTGGTGGGGCTGGCGGGCATGGGCGACCTGAAGAAGATCGGGCGCGTGGGCGGCAAGGCGCTGCTTTACTTCGAGATCGTCACGACGCTGGCGCTGCTCATCGGGCTGGTGGTGGCCAATGTCTTCCGGCCCGGCGATGGTTTCAACGCCGACGTATCGACGCTCGATAGCAAGAGCCTCGCAAAATACACGAGCGCGGCCGGGCAGATGGGCACGGTGGACTTCCTGCTCCACATCATCCCGAAGACCTTCGTCAGCGCGTTTTCGGAAGGGGAAATTTTGCAGGTGCTGTTTCTGGCGATCCTCTTCGGCCTGGCGCTCGGTCGGCTGGGGGATCACGGCCGGCCCGTGCTGAATCTCCTGCACCAGGTGGCGCGCGTGTTCTTCGGGATCGTAACGATCGTGACGAAGGCCGCGCCGATCGCGGCGGGCGGCGCGATGGCCTTCACCATCGGTGAGTATGGCGTGGGGAAGCTCGCGCAGCTCGGCTTCCTGCTGGCGTGCGTTTACCTCACCTGCATCATCTTCATCGTCGTGGTGCTGGGCGGCATCGCGCGGATCGCGGGCTTTGGGCTGTGGAAGATCATCCGCTACATCAAAGAGGAATTGCTGCTCGTGGTCGGCACCTCGTCTTCGGAGTCGGCGCTGCCGGGCCTGATGGACAAGATGGAGAAGATCGGCTGCGCGCGCCCGGTCGTGGGCATCGTGGTGCCTTCAGGGTACTCGTTTAATTTGGACGGCACGTGCATCTACCTGACGATGGCCGCGCTCTTCGTCGCGCAAGCGACCAATACGCCGATGACGTTAGTGGAACAGCTCGGCCTGCTGGGCGTGCTGCTGCTCACCTCGAAAGGCGCGGCGGGCGTGACGGGCAGCGGCTTCATCGTGCTCGCGGCGACACTGGCGGCGACGGGGAAGATCCCGGTGGCCGGCATGGCGCTGATTCTAGGCGTGGATCGTTTCATGTCGGAAGCGCGCGCGATCACGAACTTCATCGGCAACACGGTCGCGACGCTCGTGGTATCGAAGTGGGATAATGCCTTCGATGAATCGAAGGCGGGGGCGATTCTGGCGGGGAAGCGGAAGTAACGGGAGAGCGCTGATAGCCCAGGGCAACGCCCTAAGCATCGGCTCGAGGGGATTTCTACGCCCCTGAAGGGGCGACACCAGCCGGTGGGTTCCGCCCCTTCAGGGCTTGGTTTTTCCCTGAACATTTCCCAGGGCGTTGCCCTGGGCTTTCAACTTTTCGCCCCTTCGGGGCTCCTATCACCGGAAGCTACCCACTGACAACAGCGAGGAACCGTAAATCAGGTTCGTGTTGGTAGCCGGCCTCGCTGAGGCCGGACAGCAGGGCACAACGAGCCCAGCTACATGCCCGAGCCGTCCGTCTACGGTCCGCTGTCGTTAGTCCCCTGACCACCGGCGCCTGAGGCACCGTCCGCCGGAACCGCTTAACCCTTTGCTTTCGCGGCTCTCTTCGCCGCCTGCAAGCGGTCGTTCTTCATCCGACGCGCTTTTCGTTTCTTAACGTTCTGAGTGCAAACAGGCATACGGTCACCTTGGATGGCAGTGGCGATATAGCCAGCAGAATAAAAACGAGCCGTCGCGTCGGGTGCAGAACGGCTCCAAGGCCACCTCTGCCTTGGTAGTGGAAATTACGTTACACGGCGAAAAATCGCGGCCGGCTCCAGACGTTTCTCCTGGCTGCGTTTCAGGTCGGCGACTCTGCCGCCGTGGGCGAAGGCGATTCTCCCTGGGGCCGAGCGTCGTTCTGGGTATAAAATCTGTTCTGCGAAAGTAATTTGAGGCGGTGGATGCTCAGGCTCAAATCCGCGAACTTGGCCTTCGCCCCTTCGTCCGCACGGCCGGATTCCATGCGCTCGGAGGTGCGATGGATGCGCTCCCCCAAAGCGCGGTGTTCGTCCGTGTCGCCCAACTCGCGGAGGAGCCGGCGCACGTTGTCCGCGCGTCGCCTGGCCTGTTTGACCACCGGCAAGGCGGCGGCAAACGTGATTCGGCCCGCCTTCGCGTCTTTGAACAGCTGGCACTCGAACGTGCGGCATTGCCACGGTCGGTCCGCGTATACTCGGCACGTGCGATCCTCGCACAGGGCCGAACAAGGCTGGGGAAACCGGGCGACGGGGTGCTTGCCGCGTGAGAGGGAAACCGGCAGCCCGAGTGCTTTCAATTTCCCGGCATCGTCACCCGGCTCGAGTTTGACGAGGTCGAAGAGCGTGCCGTCGCAGCAAAGTCCGCACGCGAGACAAAGGTGTTCGCCTGATTTCACAGCTCCCACCATCCCTCAGAAGCCAGACCCGAGGCAAGTCTGCGGCCGGAGTGAAGGTTGCTTCCGGCCGTTCCGGGTGGACCGACGATGACGGGTGGGAGGCCCGGTAGGTAAATGCTGTAGAGTGAGGGGCTCAGCCAGGGTGTGTCCTCAAACCTCATAGGATCGGCGAACCCTGCGGGTGAACGGTTAGGAGCGCCGGGCCGGCGTTGTCCTCGGTGACATGGCCTCTGGCCCACCTCCACCTCGGCCGCCTTGGCCGCCGCACCTTCCCGCTCACGCCGACCCCATGGGGTTTGAAGACACACCCTAATTTCGACCGCTCCGACGAAAAGATTACCTGCCTGAATATCAGGGCTTATGTTACGCCAGCTCGTAGAATGGCGTGCTCTGGCCCTGCTCGACGATGGAGAGGCCGCAGCTGCTGAACTTCACACGGAATTCGGCGAAGGCGCTCTCGACTGCCGCGCGGGTATTGCAGTCGCGGGAGAGGTGCGTGAGGTAGACGTGGCGCCAGCGGGGATTGGCGGCGGCGGCGAGGAGCTCGCGGGCGGCGTGGTTGGAGAGATGGCCGTGGCGGCCGCTGATGCGCTGCTTGAGCGACCAGGGGCGGCGCAGGTCGTTTTTGAGGAGCTCGGAGCAGTGATTGGACTCCACGACGACGACGTCGCACTCGCGGAGGCACTCGTGGATATTCTGCGGGGCGTGGCCGAGGTCGGTGAAGAGCGCGAGCGAGCGGCGCGGCGTGAAAAGGTCGCCATCGTGGCCGCTGGTGAAGCGGAAGCCAACGGGCTCCTGCGCATCGTGGGGCACGGCGAAGCTCTCGATCTGCAGATCGCGAAAGAGGAAACGCGAACCGGTTTGGAAAATCTGCCAGTCGGGCTTGTGCGAGAGGCCGCCTTGCACGGCGCGGGAGGTCGCGGCATTCGCGAAGAGGCGGATATGCGGGAATTTTTTCAGGCCATCGATGCCCGCGCAGTGATCGCCGTGCTCGTGGGTGAGGAAGACGGCGTCGATGCGGTCGAGCGTTTCGCCGAGCGGCTCGAGGAGTTGCGTGAGCCGGCGCACGGAGAACCCGGCGTCGACGAGGACGCGCGCGTTTTCCGTGACGAGGAGGGCCGCGTTGCCCGAGCTGCCGGTGCCGAGAATGCTGAAGCGCATTTTTTTCTAAAAATCCCGGACGCCAAAATCCCACAGTTCGCGGAAGCTCCAAGGAGAAAATGAGGCGGGGAGGGGAGAACTTCAGCCGGACTCGTGCAGTTGAAGGGGGAAGGGGTTTTTTTTGACCGCGGATTGCGCGGATGTTGCGGATACGCTTACGCGAGGGATTAGGTTTATCCGCATTATTGGCATTGTCTGCCGTCGGATGTCGGAGGGGCTAGGAGTTTGGACACGAGGCGAACCGAGGACGAGCCGAAGGCGGGGAGGATTTCTCGGTTTGGGTCTAGGTTCGGCTCCTGTGACGTTTAGGATGTGCCGGAGGCGGGCGGAGGAGAGAGACGCGCCCGTCTGACGGTTTCGCCCCTTCAGGGCTCACTTTTTTTGGGGGAGGGACCCAGGGCGTTGCCCTGGGCTATCTAATTTTGCCCCGTTGGGGCAACGAGCCGGCATCCCGTAGGAGTGGATTGCTGTGGCTTCGCGCGGGACCGTGGCCGCATGCGAAAAATTTCCGGAATGGTCCGCCTTCGCCAAGGCTACGGCGAGATTCACGGGGGGCGGCGCGTTAGGGGAGGGCTCCTGCGCCGAGGCGTCGACGCCCGCGTAATGCGCCCACCATTTCAGCAATTTTTCCGGAATGGACGGAATGGAGGGAATGGACGGGGTGACGGGCGGCGGGGGAGGCGCTAGGATGAGGGGTTTTTAAACCCGGTCATTTTTACGAAAGGAAACTCCCTCATGTTTACAGGACGAAAGGTGCGGACGGATGCGAAGCTGGAGCAGTTGACGGCGGAGCAGAAGAAGCGGCTGCTGGGGTGGCTCGAGGAGGAGAACAAGACGTATGTGGAGGTGGCGGAGCTGGTGCAGAGCGAGTTTGGCGTGAAGGTGGGGAAGAGCGCGGTGGGGTGCTTCTGGC
>JAZKEV010000352.1:0-6653 GCA_040386765.1 Verrucomicrobiota bacterium
AATGCCATAGCCGGTCGCGATCTTCGCGGAGGGAGCGAGCAGCGACTCCAGGAGATACTCGGCATTTCGCTGCTGGCCGATGGTGCGGAGATTGGGCCCGACTTCGCTGCCTGCCGCTTCCACTCCGTGGCAGGCCGTGCAGTTCGCGGCAAGATGGTTCGCCACGACATCACGCCCGCGCGCGATGTCGCCGCCCATCAACAACTCCGTCTGCGCGGTCGCGGCCGGTAGCGCGGTGTACGCGGTCAACTTCGCCGCGAGAATGGGATTGGCCGCACCGCGCGCCTTCAACGCCTCGAGCGTATCCAGCTTCAACGCCGCATCTACCTTACCCTCCGCCAATGCGGCGCCGAGAGTTTCGAGAATCTTATCCGCCGCCGGCGTGCCCGCCTGCGCGAGGAGCGCGATCGCATGCTGCTTCTCGGGCACGCTGCGCGTCTTCAAGACGCCTTCGGCCTCTTTCACCAGACGATCAGCGTGCGCAGGCAGCAGGAGCGCGAGCGCCGCGCGATGCAGCGGAACCGGGGCCTTCGCCTCGAGGCCGGCATCGAGGGCCTTGGCAAAGGCGCCCTGGCCGCGCGCCTCGCCGCTCATCAGTCGCAGTGCCTGCGCCCGCAATTCACCCGAGGCCTTCGCATCGGCCACGATGCTTGCGATCTGTTCCGCGCCCGCTTTCAGCGAGTGCGCGATCATGATCTCGATGGCGAGAGTCTTGAGGCCCGGGTCGGTCAGCGCGAGCAGCACGTCCAGCTTCGGTGTGAGCACGCTGTCGATCGGTTGGGTCTTGAACGTGCGCGCGTAGCCGTCGACCAGATCGAGGCGCGGCGGATTCTTCCACGCGCGCAGCGTCACGAGCGCTTCCTGCCGCATCTGGCGCGGGCTCGTCTCCTCGAGGGCAAACGCCAGCAGCCGCGCCGCCGCCTCGGGCGTGCCGAGGCGCAGCGCCGCATTCATCGCGCGCCGCGTGACGATATCGCTGCGGCTCGGCTTGGCCACGAGCGCCGCCAGCGCGGGCAGCGCGGCGTCGATGCCGAGATCGTCGTGGATCGCCCGCGCCGCCTCCTGCACCACGAGCACGTCGCCATCATCCAAAAATTCCGCCACTTCCGGTGCCGACTGCCGGCGGAGCGTCACCACGCTCGCGAGCCGCACCGCTACGTTGGCATCGGTCTTCTTCGCCGCGAGTTGCTGCGCCGTCGCGGAGCTCGCGAGGCCCGTCACGACCGCCTGCCGCAGCGTGTTATCCGCCGCATCCTTGCTGGCCATTGCGAAAAGCGGCGCGACCGCCTGGGGCTCCTTGTATTTACCGAGCGCGATCGCCGTCAGCAAACGCACGCGCGGCGAGGAGTCGGCGAGGAGCGGGATCAACGCCGTCGCCATGCCCTTGGCTCCGGTCGCCACCTGCCGGCGGATCTCGGGATCGGCGTCCTTCGCCAGCGCAAGAATCGCGCCGGCATCCGCCGCATTGCGCCGCAGGAGCTGACCGTAGCCCCACAACGCGTGGATGCGTGAGAGCTGCATGGCCTTCGCTTCCATTGCCACCGCGAGGAGCGCATCCTTCTTGTTGCGCTTCGCGAGCTCGAGTTGCGCGCCCTGCCGCACGCGCTGGTCCTGATGCCCGAGCAGCTTCACCAGCTCCTCATCGCCCCGCTTCGCAAAGCCCGCCGCAAGGATCGTCTGCGTTTCCTTGCGCAGCGGATTCACTGTCGGATTCTTCGTATCCACCCGCCACAGCGCGCCGAGTTCGTCGAGCGGGTAACCGCCGATCCAGTCGACCATCATCAGCGAGCCATCGGGCGCCCAGCTCATGCCGATGCCCATGATGCCGTCGTTGATCACGCGCGCCTCGACCATCTTGAAGGTCGCGCCATCCGGCACCGCGCGGAAGCCCTTCATCTTGCCCGCGGGAAATTCATTCAGCAGGAAAATCCCCCGCTGCCCTTCGCCGAGCGCGGTGCCCGGCTCGTACTTGAAGCCCGCGGGCCCATCCGAGTAGCTCATAATCGGCGGCAGGAAATACGCCGCCTGCCCGGCAAACTTCGGCTTCCACATGCCTTCGCGGATCCACGGGCTGTCTTCCTTCATGTACTGGAAGTTACAGCGCCAGCCGCTGTCGCTCGCCTCCGGCAAGTACACGAAACGTTCGCGCTCCCCGGGCTGGTCCGCGTCGTTGTCCACGCCGATCAGGTCGCCGTAGTCATTGAAGGCGGGTTCCTGGATATTGCGATTGCCTCGCGCGTACACCTCGAAGTCCGAGCCATCGGGCTCGACGCGCATGACCGCGCCTTCATTCGGGTAGGCGTATTGCCGGCCCTCTTTCGAGGTCACGTTGAGGCCCTTGTCGCCGATGCTCCAATAGATCTTCCCATCCGGCCCCACCGTGAGGCCGTGCATGTCGTGGCCCGCGTACGCGATGTGGACGCCAAACCCATGGGCAACCACCTCGCGCACATCCGCCACGCCGTCGTCATTCGTATCCTTGAAGCGCACGAGGTCCGGCGCGACCGTCGCGTAGACCCAGCCGTCGTGATACATCACGCCCGCCGCGATGCCGGTCACCATCGAGTTCAACCCCTCGGCAAAGACCGTCATCTTGTCCGCGGTGCCGTCGCCATCTGTGTCGCGCATCTGATAGATGCGTTCCGTGTGGTGCGTGAGATCCTTGTAGTCGATCGAGCCGTCGCCGTTGTGATCCTTCAGCGAGGCGCGCGGCGCACGCATCTTGCCGGGGGCCAGCTCGCGTTTGTAGAACGCCTCCTTGTCCGCCACGGACTGAAAAGACACGTCGTCCGGGATCCACATCGTGTGCTCGCGGATGTCGAGGTCGCCGACCTTGCGCCGCGTCGTCGCCGCCACGTAGACGCGCCCTTGAGGATCGACCGCGCACGCGACCGGATCGGGGACGTTGATCTCGCCCGACCACTTGTGCAGCACCAGCTCGCCCGACGCCGGGCTCAGGTCCGAGAGGACCTTTTTCTTCGGCGCGACCGGGGCAGGCTGCGCGCCGAGCTGGGAACAAATCAGGAGTGCAACGGCGGCAGCAGCGAGGCGGCAACCGGTGGGGGCAAATGAGGCGGACATGAAGGGCAGGATAGAAAGTGGCGCGAGCCGTCGAGGCGAGACGTGAAATGATTTAGCGTGTACCGGCTGCGTGACGCGCTCCCGGCGAAGAGGATGCAGCACCCTCGCACAATTCGCTCGTTTGCCAACGCGTCTCCGGCACGTCCGCCTCTGTTTAACCTCCCGATCCCGTTTACTGTAAACACTCGCCCGCATTGCGACGCTCTCCGCCCCGGTGTCATCCCATGGCGCAACCCCTCGCCTCGTTTACCCGCGCCATGCTCAAGCCGCCCCTCCGCTGCCCCCTTCTTTCCACCTCGCTCCGCCTTGCCAGCGCGCTCGCCGCCTCGTTCTGCGCCACCGCGCTGCTCGCCCAACGCGCTCCAGCCCCCGCCCCGTCCCCTTCTCCCACCTCCGCCAGCACCACCGACGCCATCGTCCTCACTCCCTTCACCGTCAACACCGACAAGGACGACGGCTTCTCCGCCGCCAATGCCGGCACCGCCACGCGCCTCGCGCTCGATATGAAGGATGTGCCCGCCGCCTATCAGGTGATGACGCGCGACTTCATCGACGCCCTCGGCATCACCAATGTCCAGGAGGCTACCCAATGGGCGACCAACGGCGCGAGCATCGTCGATGGCAATGGCCAGGATGTCTTCAACATCCCCTTCCTCGCCAACATGCGCGGCATCGCCATCAGCAGCGGCCAGCAGCGCAACAACTACCTCTCCTCCGGCACGCTCGATAGCTACGCCCTCGAGCGCTACGACTTCAGCCGCGGCCCCAATGCCGCCCTCTTCAGCATCGGCTCCAATACCGCCCTCGGCGGCGGCATGGGCGGCCAGACCAAAAAGGCCCGCTACGACCGCCCCGCCGAGACCATCGCCTTCACCTACGGCTCGTGGGATTACAAGCGCACCACGCTCGACGTGAACCGCCCTCTCACCGACCGCCTCGCCGTCCGCGCCAATGCCGTGCTCTTCGACCGCGGCGGCTGGCGGCTCAATGAATTTGAGCAGACCAAGGGCCTTACCGTCACCGCCTCCTACATGCTCGCCAAGAAGACCGAGCTCCGCGTCGAGGGCGCCTACGACTACACCCGCCGCAATAACCCGCAGTCGAATCTCTTCGACAACATCTCCGGCTGGGATGGCGTCACCGTCTTCCGTGGCCCGATCACCAACGCCATCTGGGGCAGCCAGAGCGCCACGCCCGGCACGCCCAATGCCCTCGGCCACGCCCTCACGTGGAATGGCGAGACGCAGGGCATCAACCGCCAGGGCAGCCCCTACCACGTCTACAGTCCCTTCTCCGGTCAGGCCCAGATCATGAACTATCAGTTCGAGGGCTACACGCGCCGCGCCGACGAGACTGCGCGCACTCCCATGCTGTGGAATGGCACGGTCTACACCCGCGCACTCATGCCCGCCGGCGCGGCGACGCTGCCCTTCGGCAATGGCGGCGCCACCACCACCCTCCCCGCGCTCATCACCAGCACCACCAATGGCGGCGAGCTCGACCTGCGCTACCAAGCCGCGCTGCCCTCCGATCGTTTCAACCGCGCGCTCGCCGCCTCCGCCTTCCGCCTCCCCGATCGCCGTTACACCAGCTCCCTCGATAGCGAGATCCTCGGCCAGCGCACCAAGGACGCCAATTTCACCCTTGCCCACCAGATCGGCGACAGCGTCTACCTCGAGCTCGGCGGCGACATCAACCAGGTCCACGACCGCCGGATGAATCCGAACAACCTCCGCAACGTCCGCATCGACGTAAACCAGACGCTCCCCAACGGCACGGTAAACTCGCACTACCTCCAGCCCTACATGGATAGCCCGCGTGGAAGCACAACTTCGGCAAATGGGGCGACTACGTCGTCAACCTCAACACCAGCCTCAGCGGGCGCAATGTAAAGAACCGCAACTTCGTCTACAGCCTCGCTTCCAATGCCGACCCGCGCATGTGGCAGGGCAGCGACGAGCAGATCCGTTTCCGCTATTATTGGAATGAGAGCGCCCGCCCCTATACCGACAGCGGCATCCCCTCCTCCGTCTTCCGCGTAAATTGGGCCGACGGCAACAACCCCGTCGCCGCCACCACTACCGTCCAACCCAAGTGGATACTCGGCGACTGGAACGATCAGGACGAGGAGTTCAACAACGCTATCCTCGCCCTCAGCGCCCGCTACTTCGGCGGCAAGCTCGTGCTGCTCTCCTCCACCCGCTACGACCGCTTCGAGACCCGGCAGCGCTCGCGCGTCGAGCTGGGTGACCTGCCGCTCGATTGGGACGGCGCCTCGCGTTACTACAAGCCCGACGCCCCCGCCGACTGGCGCGCGCTCGCCTACATCCCGCGCGATAATACCACCGGCGCCGCCCTCGCCACCGCGCCGATCCCTGCCGCCACCCGCCCGCGCGTGAATACCGCGATCCCCGCCAACACCTCCAACAACGGCGTGCAGGTCGGCGTCCCCTTCTTCGCCGGCGACCGCTTCCGCAACGACTACAGCAACCCCATCAACCAAGGCTCCGGCCTCAAGGTCAGCGATGGCTTCGTCTATCATGCGCTCAACTGGGTCTCGCTCGTCGCCAACTACGCCACGAGCTACGTTCCGCCGCCGGTCGGCGCCTTCACCCTCAGCAACGATGTTGTCACCCCGCAGACCGGCACCGGCTACGATGGCGGCGTGCGTTTCACGCTCTTCGGTGGCCGGCTCACCACGTCGAGGAGCACCGCCGCATCGCCGCGCCCACCACCTCGTCGATCAATGCCCTCCTCGGCCGCAATGCCGCCAGCGACGCCACGCCCGGCGGTCGCAATACCCGCGGCATCCCCGATGTCTTCGGCACCGACTACGAGTCCGCGCGCAACCAGGGTTTCGAGCTCGAAGTGCAGGGCCAGATCCGCCGCGGCTGGCGCATGATGCTCAATGTCGGCACCGGCAAGGTCGAGGCCTTCGACCGCTTCCCGCTCGCCCGCCCCTTCGTGTTGGAGAACGCCGCCGTCTACCGGCAGGTGCTCGAGGACGCCGGCGGCATGCTCGATACCACGCGCAAGCCCAGCGGCGCACCCAATGCTCCCGGCCTCGCCGTCGTCGATCCCAACGTCACGCCCGCCCAAGCCGCCGAGCGCACCAACGCCGTCAACGACTACAACAACATCTGGATCAACTACGAAGCCATCCTCAACGACCAGCCGATCCAGGGCACCAATCGCGTCACCGCCAATGTCTTCACCGATTACACCGTCCAGACCGGCCGCCTCAAGGGCCTCCGCCTGGGCCTCGGCGCCCAGTACCGCGGCACCAACTTCCTCCAATACCGCACCGCCGACACCCTCGTCGATCCCAGCAACCCCAACCTCGCGATCGACGATCCCGCGCTCGGCACCAATTCCCCCGTCTACGTGCGCATCCCCACCCTCGTCACCGCGACCTTCGGCTACACGCTCCACCTCAAGCCGGACGCCCGCTGGAAACCTCGCTCCATCGAGTTCCAGCTCCGCATCAAGAACCTGCTCAATAATCAGCAGGTGGTCTATCAAGACGCCGGCCTCCAACCCCGTCCGCCCGGCGGCGACATCACCCAACCCAA
>JAZKEV010000353.1:0-6465 GCA_040386765.1 Verrucomicrobiota bacterium
CGGCTCGTCCTTGGTTCGACTCCTGTAAAATCCGGTGCGCAATGGACTAGGCGCACGATCGCGATCAAAAGGTCTCACCACTTTCGCACATCCACCGCGCGACGGCTCACCCGGGGACGGTTCGCCCTACCTTAATGCCCGCAGTCCGTTCACGAGCCGGCCGATGCCCTCGGCGGCGGTGTCGCGCGCGAGGGCACCATAGGCAACGCGCAGCGTGCGCGCTTGCGTGAGGCCGAAGGCATTGCCCGGCACGACAGCAACGCGGTGCTCGCGAATCAGACGCTCGGCGAGCTGGAGCGAGGCCTCGGGTGAAGCGGCGGCGATCTGCGCCGCGGTGTCACGCAGGCGCAGCAGAAAGTAAAACGCGCCCTGGGCCGGCGGCACGTCGCAGATACCCTCGTTGATGAGCGAGGCGAGTTCGCGCTGCACCACGGCGCGCACCTCGGCGATGCCGCGGAGCTTTTCACGCACCCACGCGGCGCCGGCGGAGAGCGCGCCGGCGGCGGCGTATTGCGAGATCACGGGCGGGCAGATGAGGAGCGTGTCCTGCACCTTGCGGAGCGCCGCTTCGAGGCGCGCGGGGAACACCATCCAGCCGATCCGCCAGCTCGCGAAGCCGTAGGCCTTGGACATAGAGAAGAGCGAGATCGTGTGCGCGGCGGCGCCCGGAGTGGAGCCTGGCGAGAAATGCACTGCCCCGTCGTAGGTGAAATGTGAATACGCCTCGTCGCTGATGTGGAATATCCCGCGCTCGGCGCAGAGGGCATTGACGGCGCGCAGCGTCTCCTCGGGGTAAACTGCGCCGGTGGGATTGTTGGGCGAGACGGTGACGATGGCGCGCGTGCGCGGGCCGATGGCGGAGCGAAGTGAGGTGACGTCCAGCTGATGGTTCGCATCGGTCGGCACGAGCACGGGGCGACAATTGACCATCGCGATGGCCATCTCGTGATTGAAGTAGTACGGCGTCGGCAGGATCACCTCGTCGCCGGGGTCGGCGATGGCGAGGAGGGCGGCGATGAAGGCATTGTTGCCACCGGCGGTGACCATCAGGCCCGCATCGGTTGCCGTGCCCACGCGAAGGCAATTTTCCCGGACGAGCGTGGCCGAAATTGCTTCGAGCAGCAGCGGGCTGCCGGCGACCGGCTGGTATTTATGATTGGCGGGCTCGGCGAGGAAGCGTGCGAGCGCCTCCCGCGCCGCAGGCGGCGGGCCATAGCCGACGACGCCCTGGCCGAGCGAGATCGTACCGGGACAGGCGCGTATCAGGTCGGCGATTACAGGAATGATCGGCGACTGAACGGCGCGGAGGCGGAGGGATTCGTGCATGACCGCGGGAGGAAACGTCGGGGTGAGGTCGCAGGTTGAGCCTGTTGGATGCGATGGCAATTCCGCCGTGCGCAGGATTTAGACTTTTGTTGGCCGGGAGATTTGTATATAGGCCACTATATGTCCTCCGCTTCTTCTGGGATGTGGCGCTGGGTGTTGGTCGTGGCGACGTTTGCGATCTTTGCAGCGATCGCGTGGTGGCGATTCAGCGCCGGCCGGATGCTCGGTGGAGCGACGATCCTTTTATTTGGTTTCGTGGCGACGCACTGGGTCTCCCGCAAACTGGGGGTGACGGGCTCCGCGCCCCCGCAGGCCTCCGGGGGCGACACGCCACCGATGGTATCGCTGGTGCTCCTGCTGCGCGAGCCGCGCTACCTCGAGGGCCGTGTGCTCGCGGAGATCCTGCACTCGGCGTGGGGGCTCACCTTCTCCGTCGCGGAAGGTGACGAGAAGACCGATGACTCCAAGGAGACTGCGGGCAAGCCGTGGATCGGGGGGAAAAATCCCATCTTCATGGCCAACACGGGCACCGCGATGTTTGTCGTGCACAATCACGAGCGCAGCTATTTCGACGATGTCGCCAATCTCGCGGAGCGGGTCCCGGAACTGCGGCAACGCACGATCATCACGGAGCACCGCGCGTGGCTCTCGATCGATGCAATGGGCGTGGAGGGCGAAGCGGACATCGCGGCGGCCTACGTGAAGATCGCCCGTGCACTCGCGGAGCTGGCCGACGACAAGGTGCTCGCGCTGTTTCAGCCGGCGTCGAACCGGCTCACGCCTTGGGAGCCGAGCCTGGAGACGCGGCTGAAGAGCGGGGAGGACCTCGACGAGTTGTTTGCCGTCAACCAATCGCCCGTGGTGCAGATCGCCGGCGACGACCCGCGGATGGTCGCGGCGGTGGCCGAGGCGCGGCAACGCTGGCCGGAGTTCGTCGCGGCGTTTCAAGCCCGGCAGCCGGACGGCAACTACGCGGCCAAGGTACCGATCACTCGCGGAGGCAATACCGAGTTCATCTGGATCGAAGTGATCGGACTCGAGCCTCAGTATGTGCATGGCAAGCTGGCCAACGATCCCATCGATCTCGGCGGGCTGAAGCTGGGCGATCAGGTCGAGGCGCCGATCGCAGAGCTCAACGACTGGACGTATCGGCACCGCGAGAGCGACGAACCGGCGGGACTGTTTACGGTGAGGGTGTTGACGGAAACCTATGCGCAGCAGCAGCAGCGGGCGAAGGCGGATAGCTGAGGCTATCGCGCCGCGCGGCGAGGGGACGCGCAACGATTCTCATATGGCGGGGATTGAATTGGGCGGGGCAGTATGCTGCCGTCAGCGCATGCGCGCTAGCCTTACCCCGCTCTTCGTCACGCTGCTTCTCGCTGTCTCTGCCTCCGCACAGCCCTCGAAGCCCAATATCATTTTCATTCTCGCCGACGACCTCGGCTACGGTGAGCTCGGGGTCTACGGTCAGAAGCTGATCCAGACGCCGAACCTCGACCGGATGGCGGCGGAGGGCATGCGGTTCACCCAATTCTACGCCGGCAGCACTGTATGCGCGCCCTCGCGCAGCGTGCTCATGACGGGCCAGCACCTGGGCCACACGACAGTCCGCGGCAATGCCGGCGGCCGCAACATGGATGCGCAGACCCTGAGCGCGAAAGACACCACGGTGGCGGGCGTGCTGCAGAAGGATGGCTACGCCACCGGCCTCATCGGCAAGTGGGGCCTCGGCGAGCTCAACCAGCCGGGCGAGCCGCGGAAGCAGGGCTTCGACTACTACTTCGGCTACCTGAACCAAGGGCATGCGCACAACCACTTCCCGAACTATGTCTATCGCACGGGCGAGCGTGTGGAGCTGCCCAACGATCTCGTACAGGCCGGCACCCACGATGGCTCGGGTCACTCGGTCAACCGCGTCGTCTACGGCGACGATCTCTTCACGAAGGATACGCTGGACTTCATCGAGCGCCATCGCGCGAAGCCCTTCTTCCTCTTCTGCGCCTTCGTGACGCCGCATGCGAACAACGAGCGCAGCCGGCAGGTGGGCGAAGGCAACGAAGTGCCCGACCAGGGCATCTACAAGGACAAACCCTGGCACGACTCCGCGAAGAACCACGCTGCGATGGTCTCGCGGCTCGATCGCGATGTGGGCGCGATCCTCGAGCACCTCAAGAAGCTCGGACTCGACGAGAAGACGCTCGTGCTCTTCTCCAGCGATAATGGCCCCCACAAGGAAGGAGGCCCGAACTACGATCCGGCGTTCTTCAATGTCAGCGGCCCGCTCACGGGTCTGAAGCGCAGCCTGACCGACGGCGGCATCCGCGTGCCGACGCTCGCGCGCTGGCCCGGGAAGATCAAGGCCGGCACCGTGTCGGAGCACGTGGGCTATTTCGGCGACATGATGGCGACCTTTGCCGAGCTGGCGGGCGCGAAGCCGCCGGCGAATATCGACAGCATCAGCTTTGTGCCGACGCTGCTCGGCCGCGGCCCGCAGAAGAAGCACGAGTACCTCTACTGGGAGTTTTATGAGCAGGGCGTGAACCAAGCCGTATTGATCGAGGGTCGCTGGAAAGCGATCCGCCTCCGCTCGCTCGACGCTCCCGTGCAGGTCTTCGACCTCTCGAAAGATATCGCCGAAAAGAATAACATCGCCGTGCAGCACCCCGAGATCGTCGCGCGTGCGACTGGCCTCATGAAGAGCGCGCGGTACGACAACGAGTATTGGAAGATCAACGGTCCGCTGTCGAAGAAGGGCGAGTGAAAGGCGTGAGGGAAGCGGTGGGGACGGAAAGCCGAGAGCAGAGAGTGGAAGGTCGGGCGGTTTATCCTTAAATCGCCGCGCCTGCGGGGTGCGCACCCTCCTGAGCGGCGCGTTAAGGATAACGCGCCCTACCTCACGACACGAGCGGCAGCGTGAAGATAAATGTCGCGCCCTTGCCGGGCTCGCTCCTGGCGGAGATCTCGCCGCCGTGGTCCTCGACGATCTTCTTGCAGATCGTCAGGCCGAGGCCGGTGCCGTGCGCTTTGCCGTGCGTAGCGAAGGGCGTGAAGAGCGACTGCGCGATGGCGGGGGCGATGCCTTTACCGGTGTCCTCGATTTCGACCTGCAGCTTCGTCTTGGTCAGGATGAAGCGGAGGAAGATTTTCCCGCCCGAGGGCATCTCGTCGACGGCGTTGTTGAGCAGATTGTAGAAGAGCCGGGAGAGCCGCTCCGGCTGGATGCGCACCTCGACATTGGGTGCGGGATTCTCGAGCACGAGCTTCACGCCGCGATCCGCGATCTCCTGCCGGATCTCGGCGGCGAGCGGATTCATGTAGCGCGCGAAATCGACGGATTTGAGGTTCGGAAGCTGGCCGCTGGGCTTCGTAAACTCGATCAGCTCCTGCAGCATGTTGGTCATGCGTTCGACCTGCCGGTTGATCTTGTCCTGCGCCTTTTGGCGCATCGGAGGCGAGGTGTCTTCGCTGCAGGCCAGCTCGGCGGCGAGACCGATGATCGTGAGAGGATTTCTGAAATCGTGGACGATGGTGCCGGCGAAACGCCCGATGACGGCGAGCCGCTCGGCCTGAATGATTTCCTCGAGATACTTCCGATTCATCGTCCGCATCCGGACGCTGAACTCGCGCACGATGTTAAGCGCGAGCTGCGGACGATCCCGGAGCAGGCGCAGCAGGGTGTCGCGCGAAAGGAAGAAGGCCTTGGTGGCCGTGTCAGCGATCGCGGCGGCGGAACGGGGCGCGTCGTCGACGACCGCCATCTCGCCAAAGAAATCGCCGGGTCCGATCGTCGCGAGCGTGCGCTGCTCATTCGAGCCAACGAGAGCCGAGATCCGCACGCGGCCCGATTCGACCACATAGAAACCGTCCCCGGGATCGCCGGCCGAGAAGATCACCTCGCCCGGGTGGAAGGAGCGGGCGTGCCCCTCGGATTCCAGCGCCTGCAGCTCGTCGCTGAGCACGCCGACGAAACGTTTTGCGGGACCGGAAGCCATTCGGCCGGGAATGTGCGGCGGGCGGAGAGCTTCGTAAAGCGGTAACCGTGCGCGGATGCCGCGTAGAGGCGTTTCAGCCTGCAGGTTACGGTACGGTCACACCCCCGGTCGGGGAGCTTCGCGCTCCCGGCAGACGTCGCAGCGCTCAGGCAAAGAGGCGGGGTGCAGGTCGCGACGCACCCCGCCTCTGGAACCAAGCTACTGTGTCGCGACAAGGTTTTTGGCGGCGCTGGGCAGCGGCGCGGCTTGCAGCGCCGCCACCGTCGCGGGCGTGGCAAGGGCGAGAGACTGCACCCGGCCGTGGGCAAAGCGGATCACGAGGATACCCCGCGCCGCGCTCTCCGCGATCTGGCGGCGATGGTAGAGCCAGGTGCCGTCGGCCAGCTGGGCATCGGGCCGGCCGAGCTTGGCGATCACCTGCACGCGGAAGGTGCCCGGCGCCACGTACGGCCCGGCGCTGGCGATGGCGACGCTGCCGTGACGCTGGAGCATCGTGGAGGCCGGGTCGGTTTCGGGCGCGGTGGCGGCGATGGCGAGCGAAGCACTGGCCAGGGTGGCGAGGAGCGCGGCAAGGGTTAGGAGTGAATTTGTTTTCATGGGCGGTATGGATTTCGCGGCCGCGTGACCAGTGGTGCCGGCGCGGGCGATGGGCGGACCTTGCGCGGTGGGGTGCGGGCCTTCGAAGAATTCCCAGCCAACGGCTCGCGCGCGGAGCCAGCGGCGCGTCGCGGCGAGTGAACGGCTCATACGCCGAGTCAACGGCTCGGGAACCGTCTGGACCCTGGCCGGCGGTGGCGCGAGGCTCGGAGCATGATCGCGCGCTGGCTCCTCCTGTTATTGCTGCTCTTCACCGGGGCGGCGGCGCGCGCGCAGGATTTGCCGGAGTCTCCGTTTGGCGAGCGCAAGCTGTTCGGGTACGCGCGGGGCCCGGCCTTCTCGGACTTTCGCTTCCAGCGTGGGGACGATGTGCGGTGGGCGGCGGCGGACTTCGATGACTCCAGCTGGGCTTCTCTTGAGGGCCGCGAGCTGCCGTCGCGCGCGGGCATCTACTGGGTGCGCTGGCGCGCGCGACAACCCGACCTGCGCGAATTCCGCCTGCGCGACGGGCTGCTGTTCAAAATGGTGGCAAGCTACGATGTGTACTGGG
>JAZKEV010000354.1:0-3086 GCA_040386765.1 Verrucomicrobiota bacterium
ATGGCGATCCGGTGGTCATCAACCCCTATCTCAATTGCGGGCATTGTCCGGCTTGCCAGGAAGGCAAGACCAATTGCTGCGAGACGCTGAACGTGCTCGGCGTGCATGGCGATGGCGGCATGACCGAAGAGATCGTGATGCCGGCGGGCAAGGTGCTCGCACCGATTGCGACCTCCATCACCGTGTTTTCGCTGCTGGCGTGGCTGAATCGAAACCAGCCCGTGCGCCCGGAGATCGAGGCGCTCGTGCGCAGCTTGGGCGAAGACGGCCCTGTGAGCGCGAGCGTGCCGCGCCCCGTCACTCTAGGCCACTGACCCATGCTAAATTTTTCATCGTGCAACCTTCTGCCGCTCCCGTGAGCTCTCATTTGTCCTCCCATTCTCCTGTGACCGAAAGCACAGGCGCGCCCGCCCGCGTGCTGCACCCGCGTGTCGTGCCTTCGCCCGCCCTCGGCTGGTCGCTGATTGGAAAAGAGGAGGAGGACTTGGTGCTCGAAGTCCTGCGGAGCCGGTCGCTGTTTCGTTATTATGGGCCCAATCCGAAATCGCCGCCCGCAATGGTGGCCACGCTCGAGCGCGAGTTTGCCGCGATGATCGGCACGCGTTTCGCCCTGGGCGTCACGAGCGGCACGGCGGCGCTGGAGGTGGCCTTGGGCGCATTGGGGGTGGGACCGGGCGATGAAGTGATCGTACCGGCGTGGAGTTGGGTGTCGTGTTTCACGTCCGTGGTGCGCGTCGGTGCCAAACCGGTGCTCGCTGAAGTGGACGAGACGCTGTGCCTCGCGCCCGGTGAGATCTCACGGCTCAAGACGCCGCGGACGAAGGCGGTGCTGGTGGTGCATTTTCAAGGTGTGGCCGCCGATCTGGAGCCGCTGCTGGCCGAGGCACGCGCGGCGGGCATCGCCTTGCTGGAAGACTGTGCGGAAAGCCCCGGCGCGATGTATCGCGGTCGCCGCGTAGGCACGTGGGGCGATATCGCGATCTTCAGCTTCCAGCAGCAGAAGACGATTACGAGCGGCGAGGGCGGCGTGGTGGTGACCAATGATCCCCGGCTGTATGAGCGCGCGGTGCGGATGCACGATCTGGGGCAGTTTCGCGATTTCCATGCGGCGCAGCAGACCGCGAGCGAAACGGCGTTTTGCGGGAGCCAGTTCCGCATGTCGGAGCTCACAGGGGCGGTCGCGCTCGCGCAGATGCGCAAGCTCGAGCGCATCCGCGCGCACTGTCGCCGGATGAGCCTCCGGTTGCGGGCGAAGATAGAAGGGCTGACCGGGCTGACTCTGCGGCGGATCCCGGACCCGGAGGGCGAGTCGGGGTTTGAAACCTATTTCTGGGTGAAGTCGGCGACGATTCGCGATGCGTTTCGGGAGAAGCTAAAGGAGGCCGGCATCCCCTGCGACCAGATGACCGGCACCTACGCGCAATATCGCCGGGCCTATGTCGCCTCCGGCCTCGCGCACGCACCGGGCGCGACGCCCTTTGCCGTGGGGGCCGATTGGCCGACGGCTGACTACCGCGCGGAGAGTTTTCCGCGCACGGAGGATCTCATCCACCGCTTTGTCGTGATCCCCGTCGGCATGTCACACACGGACGAGGACATGGACTACATCGCGGAGGTGATCTGGCGGGCACACGCGGAGCTGTGCACGGAGACGATTTTACCATGAAGCGACGCGATTTCATTCGAGCAACCGGCGCAGTCCTCGGCGCGGCCGGGCTCGCCAAAACGACGCTTGCGCAAGCACCCGCCGCGACCCAGCGCGATGTCGGCCTGCCGCGCGACTGGCGAAAAATGCGGAAATTCGACGCGCACAACCACGTCTTCGGCCTCGCGCACCGACCGAATACCAACTGGGCCGAGGTCGAGGACCTGATTCAGGCCGCGGAAATCCTCGGCATCGAGAAGCTGTTTTGTTCGCGGCCGGCGACGGGTGGCGTGATGGCCGACAACGAGGTGGTGCGCGAATCCAACGATGCCGTGCTCGCCGCGATGAAGCGCTACCCGGCCCAGATCGCGGGTTACTGTTTCGTGCAACCGGGAAATGGGCAGGCCGCGCTGGATGAGATCGAGCGCTGCCTCGATGCGGGGATGATCGGCGTGAAGCTGTACAACCAGTTCAAGTTTACCGCGCCGGAGATATTTCCCATCGCCGAGAAGTGCATTGCGCGACGCATTCCCTTTCTCGGACACTCGGCCTATCTCACAGATCCGCGGATCGCAGCGCTTCAGCCGAAGACGTCCAACGCGCTCGATTTCTGCGCGCTTTCCCGCCGCTACCCGGAGTTGATACTCATCATGGGCCACGTGAATGGCGGTGGCGACTGGGAATGGGCGATCAAGGGGCTGCGCGAGTGCGATAATGTCTTTTTGGATACGAGCGGCAGCGTGCTCGAAGACCAGACGATCGAGCTGTGCGTGCGCCACCTCGGGCACAAGCGCGTGATCTTCGCCACGGACGCCACGATGGAGGGCTGCGTGGGGAAGATCCTCGGCGCCGAACTCACGACGGAACAGCGCGAGGATATCTTCTGGCGCAATTTTCAAGGCATCCTGAACCGGAGGCGCGCATGATCGTCGATATCAATGCCTCCCTCGGGCACTATCCCTTCCGCAGCCTGCGCAACAACACGGCAACAACGATGCTCGCGCTGATGGACCGCAATGGCATCGATCGCGCCGTGGTGTCGTCGCTGCCCGCGGTCTTCTATCGCGATTCGCACCGGGGCAATGAGGAGCTGATGGCGGAGACGAAACCGCATGGTTCTCGCTTCGTGCCCGTGGCGACCATCAACCCCACCTACGTGGGCTGGGAGCGCGATCTCGCCGAGTGTGTGGAGCGCTGGAAGATGAAGGCGGTCCAACTCGTGCCCGAGCATCACGGCTACAAGCTCAACGACCCGCGCGCGGTGGCAGCACTAAAGCGAATCGCGGATTATGGTGTGCCGCTGATGTTGCGCCAGCGGTTCGAGGATCGGGACCATCATCTCGCCGATCACCGCGGCGGACCCGTCGGTATAGCCGAGCAGGTCGTCCCACGTCTCGTACGTCGCGATCGTCAGGTCCATGGTCATCGAGTCGAGGAAGCG
>JAZKEV010000354.1:3096-4455 GCA_040386765.1 Verrucomicrobiota bacterium
GGTTCGAGGATCGCCGGCAGCGGCACGCCTGGGACCGCGCGGAAGACCTGTCCGGCATGGCGTTGCTGGAGACGGCGAAGGCCTTTCCGACGCTGAAGTTCCTCCTCGTAAACTGGGCTGGTTTCGACGGAAGGCGACTGGTGGAAGCCGGGTGCAAGGGCCGGTGCCTCGTGGATTTCGCACGGATGCAGGTGGTCTTCCGCAAGGAGGTGCCGCCGCTGATCGATACCCTCGGCGCCGACGCGGTCGCCTTCGGTTCGCACATGCCCTTCGACTACGTGGCGTCATCGCTGGTGAAGCTGGCGAATCTGCAGCAGCTCCGGCCCGCCGATTACGAGGGAGTCGCGGGCGGAAACGCGCTGCGCTTTCTGGGCCTGTGAGCGTAGGAGGGAAGTTTGGAGGTAGGACGGTTCGTCCTACCTGCGCACATCGCCCTTAACGTACCGCAGCGCTCGCGTGCGCGGCTCTGTTCCCGCTCACGCCAGCAGCCGCCGAATCGCCGTCATCATGATATCGTCGACATCCTTGTGGCTGAAGGCGACGTCGATCTCGTAACCGCCGGCTGGATACTCGTCCTTGGTCGGGACATACCAGAGGCCGTCGTCGCCATAGGCTGCGACCATTACGGGATGATTGGGCCGCAAGGCGCGGGCGCGCAGCTGATACTCCACAAACATCTCACCGGGAAGGTGGAGAATCGCGGCATCGTTGAGCTGCAGCCGACCAAGCAGCAACGGATCGCCGCGCTGCACGCGCTGGAGCCAGCCGAGCCGGAAGGCGGGTAGCAGTCGCTCGGCGAGGGAGCGCCCTGTATCGGCTACCGCGGCTTCAAGTTCGCCAGGCGAGGGTGTCGAGCGGGGAGGGGGCAGCACGGCTTCGGTCTGCCAGTCGACCGCCAGCAGAGGCTCCGGTTCGAGGCGCGATTCGGACGCAACGAGCGCGACGTGCATGCGCTCGAGGAGCGCGGCGCGTGAGGCGGGGGAGCCGTCGTTGTATTTTCCGGTGGATACGTCGCCTGCGCAGCCGGTGAAATACAGGTGGGTGCACTGCGGATCCTCTGCCTGGCGGCGCTTGCGCGCTAGGCCGCAGAAGTCGCTGCTCACGCGCCCATCCTCGTAGTAGCTCATCGGGTGCGTGGCGTAGTAGTGGCAGGCGACGAACTTCCGGCCCTCGTCGTCGTAGAAGGCCAGCGTTTGCAGCGTAGGATCGATCTTGCCCTCCGGCAGCGCGATCAACGCGGGATCGCTGCAGAAACTCCGGCGGAGCGCGGTCACGCGCCCGGCGGCGTCGCGCGCGACCCGGCGATTCGAAGCGACGCGGTCGACGATGGCCTCGCCGTGCGCGATGTGCGTAACCCGG
>JAZKEV010000354.1:4465-5060 GCA_040386765.1 Verrucomicrobiota bacterium
CCCGGCGGGCACGCGGTACGGCGGCGCGGACGGCCTCCCGGGCACGGTCGAGGCATGTTTCGAAAAAGCCCTGGTCGAACATCGAAGGCAGGTCGCGATGCTGCGAGACGACGGCCTGAGCCTCGGGACAAACGAAGGGGGCGTTGTGCGGATGCACGCACTGCACGGCAACGCGATCGGGTGTCGTGCCGGCGGCCTCAGCGAGCGTCCGGCACCAGACCGCATGCGCGTCGTTCATCAAGCCCGCCCAATCGACGGCGCAAATCACGATCGGAGCGTCGTTGCTCAACAGCACGTAACCGATCGCCTCAAGCGCATCATCGTGTTCGATGGCGGGCATGATCAGCCCGCCCAGCAGGGCGTGCTGCAGCGGCGGCGTGACGTCGAAACGAAAGGGAGCGATGGCGAAACTATGTGCCGGTTTGATCACGAGCTGATGAATATGAAAAATGGAACCGCGAATTGAAGTGCGCGCAACAGCAGGACGCATGCGCGATGGATCGGTCTACTACGACCTCACGAGGCGCAAGCGAAAGGTAAGTTATAGTACGTTTACCAAAACACGCGGGAAACGGCGAAGTTGCACTAAACGGAT
>JAZKEV010000355.1:0-2540 GCA_040386765.1 Verrucomicrobiota bacterium
TACAGCAAACCTTCCGCCTGAAGGCGGAACTACCAACGCCGGGGATTGCGCGAATAGTCCTCAGTGTGATTACGCAAAATTGCAGGAGCGGGTTTACCCCGCGACCCTCAACGCTCCCGCCCGCCAAGTAGGCAGCCAGCTTGCTGGCGCTTGTAGGTATGCGGATGAGCGCCCGCAGGCGGGCGGCCTACCACGCGGGCGGAGCCGCGTCCTCGTTCACATCGCGGCGTAAAACCGCTCCTACAACCAAGCAATCGGGCAGGGCTATGGTTTGCTCACGCGACCTTGCACACCTGCCGATCACCGTGCCCCTTGTTACTTCCTTAATGCTTGTGCTGCTCGTAATGCTGCCGCAGCAGATCCTTCCCGTAGTCGTTCCCGTTCGGGGTGCGCACCACGACGTGGATGTGGTCGCGGATCGGCTTCTGCGGGTCCTTGGTCATAAGGCGGAGTCCGGCCGGGCGCTGGTGGTCGAATTCGATCAGCAGCACCGGGGTGTGTATCCGATAATAGTATACAGCCTCGTCCGTGTCGCCGCCGATCCAGGCGAAGTGCGTGCGGTCGAGGTGGGCCTTCACCTCCGCCATTTTCACCTTGGCGTGGCCGCTCTGCTGGTAGGTCACGAAGAGTTCCACGAGCGCGAGCAATTGCTCCTGTTGCTTCGCATCGAGTTCGCCCGCCTTTACGCCCGCGTAGTCGAGCACGAGGTTGTCTTTGAAGGCTTCGGCGAGGTTGTTGTTGCCGGTCTTCGAGGTTTCCAGGACTGCCTGTTTGCGCTGAGCCGGCGTCAGCGCGCGCAGCAGCGCCAGCCCGCGCGCCTGCTCCTCTTGGAGAATCTCGGTGCCCTTGTATTTCCCGCTCCGGGCCACCACCGGCTCCGAGCCGACGAAGACCGGCGACATCACGACCTGATCGCGCAGCACGAAATAATTGATGATGAGATGATGCCCGTCGATCTGCCAGCCCCACGGCTTGTCCGCCGAAGGCTCGCCCATGACCGTCAGGTGGTACAGCCACTCGCCGTACTCCGTATAGTTATCCTTCAGCTCTGCCAGCGTGTGGTTGAGCTTCATGATATCCTGCGAGAGCTTGAGGCCCTTCGCGCTCAACGCGGCCTGCAGCAAGCCAAACGCGGACTCCCGCTGCGCCGGCGTCATCTCGAGGAAGCTCACGCCCTGCCGCGTGTAGGCGTGGATGTTCATCCACTTCCGCCACTCCAGATCGTCCACGGGAAACAGCGTCTTCTTGCGCTGCTCGGGCGTGAGCGCGGCGAGAAACGTCTCCGCGGCCTTGCGCACCGGCTCCGTTGAAACGCCCGTCGCCTTGATCGGAAAGAGTCCTTTCTCGACCGTGCCGTTGGTCGTGAGGCCTTTGAAGGGCTCCGCCAGCGCCGCGGCTCCAGGTGGGCCCTTTCCACCTTTGCCGGGAGGCTGGGCTAGCAAGAGACACGATGCGCTCGCAAGGAGTGAGGCTAGGATCAGACCGGAGGTGGGCTTCATGGGGTGAACTCACCCTGAGCCGCCAAGTCGCTGGTGTCACTTCCAGACGTAGCGCGAGATTAGGTAAGCTGAACACGCCTCGTATCTCCTGAGGTCGCGGCATAAAGCCGCTCCTACAAAATCGCGCGGGCGGAAACGCTTCTTTACTTCTTCTTCGCGGCGTCGAGCTCCGGCAGCAGCCGGTCCTTCTGCACCTTCAGCTTTGGATCATCGACGGTATCTAGCAGCATCTTCGCGTGCTCCAGCTTGCCAGTTTTGATGAGGACATTCGCGGCGTGGAGGCGCATCGTTTGCCGTTCAATGGGGGTCGAGGCCTTTTCCTCGAGAGCGCTCCAAGCTTTCAGCGCGGCATTCCAATCCGGCTTCTCCAGGTCGTAGAACGACTCCGCGTAGCGATAGGCGAATTCGAAGCGGTCCGGAGCGAGCTCCATCGCCTTCTTGAAGGCGTTGTGCGCGGCGGTGTCGACGGTCTCGCGGGTCCATTCGCCGCTCTTGAGAAAGTCGTCGCGCGCCTCGGTGAGGAGCGTGCCGAGCTGGTAGTGATAGAGCGGTTCGTTGGGCTCGAGTTTGATCGCAGAGATGAAATACGCCACGGCCTGCATCGGCTTGCCCTCCTCGGCGAGCAGGTTGCCAAGCTGGTTCTTCACGAGCGCGATGTCGGGATCGAGCTGGTTGGCCTTCATGAACATCGCGGTCGCTTCCTTCCGCATGTCGACCTTGGTGAGAAAGTAGCCATAGGCCGCGTAGCCCGCGGCGAAGCTCGGGTTGTTGCGCAGGAGCAGCTCGTAATCGTGCAACACTCCTTGCAACTGCGTCTGCAACGCGCTCTCGGAACCTTTGTCGCCCTGCTTTTTTGCCTCGGCAAAAATCTCCCGCTGCCGCTCCGCGATCTTCTTCAGGCCAACCTGGTCGGCGTAGAACATCGGGCCGCCGCGATAGATCGGCCAGCCGTAGCCGTAGAGCCAGACCACATCGATGTCGCTCGGGCGCGCCGCGATCTTCTCTTCAAGGATGCGCGCACCCTCGTTGATCATCGGGTAC
>JAZKEV010000355.1:2550-3830 GCA_040386765.1 Verrucomicrobiota bacterium
ACGCACGAGGCACAAAATCATGGCGCCGCGCGGGGCGCTTTCCGCGCCTTGGTGCGGGCATTGCTGGGAGTGGAGCATCCGTATCATGAGTGGTTAAGAAATTCGAGCCGAGCCGGGATGCGACACGCTCACTCCGACAAGGTGCCCGCGTAAACATTCATTCTTTCGCCCCGCAGGAAGCCCACGAGCGTCTGGCCCGTCTCGCGGGCAAACTCCACCGCCGCCGTGGTGGGGGCCGAGATCGCCGCCACGCACGGAATTCCCGCCGCCAGCGCCTTTTGCATCAATTCGAAAGAGACCCGCCCGCTGACGAGGAGGATGCGCCCGGCGAGGGGCAACTGCTCGGCGAAAAACGCGTGGCCGATCACCTTGTCGAGGGCGTTGTGGCGCCCTACGTCCTCGCGCACCACTTCGAGCGTGCCCGCGGCATCGAAGAGCGCGCTCGCGTGCAGCCCGCCCGTCGCCGCAAAGCCCTCCTGCGCCGCCCGCAGCCGGTCCGGTAGCTGCACGAGCACCTCGCGCCGCGGGGCGAGCGGCACCGCGATGGCGGCAAACTGCGCGCGCACCGACTCGATCGTCGCCTTGCTGCAGATCCCGCAGCTCGACGAGGTGAAGACATTGCGCGTGAGCCGCGACCAGTCGACCTCCACGCCCGGCGCGAGCAGCACGTCTAAAATATTCTCCACGTTCTCTTTGGTGTTTTCCACGATCGCGGTGTTCGGACGGCTCGCCCCTTGAGTGACGTGAGCAGCGGGATCGACGGGGTCGATCGGCCGCACGGCTTCGCATCGGACCATGTCCAGCACATCGTCTCGGTTGCGCAGAATACCCTCCGTCACGAGAAAGCCGGCCGCGAGTTCGTGATCGTGCCCCGGCGTTCGCATCACGACGGCCACGCTGCGGCCGGCGACGCGGATCTCGAGCGGTTCTTCCACGGCGAGCAGGTCGTCGCCCCGCGCCTCCGGCCCGGCGCCCTCGATGCGGGCGATCGGCTTGGCGCGGAGGACCTTGGCGAGCGACATGGCCCCAACGAAGCGATTCGTGCTGGCATCGCGACGCTTTTTGGTAACGTGTTCATATGAACACTAACCTTCCCCCCGGTGCTCACACCGCGTTTCACGGACGCGGGGCGGCGGTGAATCCGCCCAATCGTTTCGAACGCATCGTCATCGAACCCGATCCCGACGCCGACATCGATCCGGAGGAGCGCGTGAGCCCGCGCACGCAGTTTTTCTTCGACGCCTCCGAGAGCGTTATCTCGAAAAACGACAGTCCCGACG
>JAZKEV010000355.1:3840-4121 GCA_040386765.1 Verrucomicrobiota bacterium
TACCGCGGCTGCGAGCATGGGTGCGCCTACTGTTTTGCGCGGCCGTACCACGAGTATCTCGGTTGGAGCAGCGGGCTGGATTTCGAGACGAAAATTCTGGTGAAGATGCGCGCGCCCGAGCTGCTGCGCCGCGAGCTCTGCGCGAAGAAGTGGCAACCGGAAACGCTCATGATGAGCGGCGCGACTGACTGCTACCAGCCAGCGGAGCGGCAGTTCAGGCTCACGCGCGGCATCCTGCAGGTCTGCGCCGAGCTGCGGCACCCGATCTCGCTCATCACGAA